>NZ_JBEXXK010000043.1:0-108838 GCF_040630405.1 Streptomyces sp. NPDC005811 | reverse complement strand
TCTCAGCGGCCCTGAGCAGGCCATTTACCCCGATGACCGGCACATTCCCGTCCTCGGAGTCATCTATGCAGGCATTACGGCTTGCTCCTTGAGCGCTGCTTCAACCAGCTCAAGGGCTTCCGCGGCATCGCCACCAGATACGAGAAGACCGCCACTTCCTACGAAGCGGCGGTCAAGCTCGCGTCGTTCCTGCTCTATCCCCAGCCCAGAGTCGGTTCCCTTCCAA
The DNA here is from genome assembly GCF_040630405.1 of Streptomyces sp. NPDC005811. Classification (NCBI taxonomy): domain Bacteria; kingdom Bacillati; phylum Actinomycetota; class Actinomycetes; order Kitasatosporales; family Streptomycetaceae; genus Streptomyces; species Streptomyces sp. NPDC005811. The sequence continues at coordinate 108,612 of NZ_JBEXXK010000043.1, read as the reverse complement.
GGTAACGGCCGGACCACAAAGTTTCGTAGTCCGGTTCTCAGAAGGGTGCCGTGCGTGTTTCTCCGGCGTTCCGACTCCAGGGATGTCACACGACCCGCCACGCGAGGGCACAGCGGCCCGACCCACAAGGTGTCGGGCCGACGACGCGGCATCGGTGACAAGCCCGCTCCAGTGCCGGCCCGCGGTACCCGCCCCGCCCCTGGCGAGACCCCGCCCCATCTGGTTACAGATACAGCTTCTTGTTGATGGGAATGCCGTTCTCCCGGCAGTACGTCTCATAGTGGTTGATGTACCACCACACGTCCAGCGTCTCCAGGAACTCGCCCTGGTCGTCGAAGAAGTCGATCGGCCCCTGCAGCCACCCGAACAGCTTCACACCATCCGGATGGTCGCTGACCAACGTGTGCGACAGTCCCGGCGTCTCGTAGATGAAGCTCCCCGGCCCCGCCACCCAGTCGTACTCCAGGTACCGGCAGCTGCCCTCGAGACACACCATCACCACGGTTCCCCGGTGGTTGTGCGTCCCGACCACCCCGGGACCCTTGATCCACAGGATGTTGCTGAACGTGTTGCTGCGCACGTCGAACGCCAGGTGCCGGATGGCCGCGCCCTCCCCGAAGGGAACCCACGGGCTCTCCTCTTCCGACATCCCCACGTGACTGCCGTCCACTCCGTACCGCTCGATCACGTCCCGGTACAGCTGCGGGGTCTCGACGATCTTGTACGCCGTGGAGGGCGCCTTCAGCCCATCCGTCTCCAACTCGGACATTACGATGCCTCCTTGCATCCGAAATCGGAAAGCGCGTCCCGTGGCTTCCCGTCGGCCTCTCGTGGGGGAGGTCCCTCCCCCACCTGAGGCGTTCCTGTGAGCGTAGGTCGCTGCGCGTTCCGGGTCGCGCGTCGCCGGACCCGTTCCTTCCGGTCCACTCCGCCGAGCAGGACCGCGACATTTGTCTCGGAAGGACACCTCGCCGCCTCTATACGTGCCCAGGGGGTCTCAGCTGGTCGGCGGCGGAACCAATCCCTGGTGCACGGCGAACAACGCGGCCTGCGTGCGGGACGTCATCCGGAGTTTGCGCAGCACGTTACTGACGTGTGAACGTGCAGTGCGTTCACTGATCACCAGCGCGTCGGCGATCTCCTGGTTCGATCGCCCCCTGCCCACGAGGACAAGGACGTCCCGTTCCCGCCCCGTCAGCGCTCCGATCCCTGTAGGAGGCGAGACGATGTGCTGGGTGAGCCCTCGGGTCACCGCGGGGTCGAGGAACACCTCACCTCTGGCGGCCGCACGTATCGCGGAGACCACCTCGCCGGGCTCCGCGTCCTTGAGAAGGTAGCCAGCCGCTCCTTGGGCAAGCGCGGAGTGTACGCGCTCCATCTCCCCGAAACTGGTGAGCACCACGATCCTGAGCTCGGGATATCGCTGCTTGATCGCCCCGATGGCGGTCGGGCCGTCCATCCTGGGCATGAGGAGGTCGATCAGCACGACATCCGGAAGCTGCTCGTTCACCGCCATCCGCTCCAGGCACGCGAGTGCCTCCTGTCCGTTCGCGGCCTCCTCGGCGACCTCCATGTCGTCCAAAACGTCCAGGTAGGCCCGGATGCCACGACGGACCACAGCGTGATCGTCGACGATGAGCACCCGGATCGGTACCGCTTCGGCCCCGTTCACCGTGGCACCGTCAACGGGTCGGTGGCTTCGTCGGCCGGCTGCGTCGGGACCGACTCCGGCAGTTGGACGGGCAGCGGTAGGACCGCCCGCACTGTCGTACCTCGTCCCGAGCGCGACCTGATCTTCAGGGTGCCGCCCCATCGTTCCGCCCTTTCCCGCATGGTAGTGAGTCCGTATCCGTGGTCACGGGCCCCTTCCGGGCCCTTCTGATGGCCATCCGCGCCGGTGCCGGTGTCGGGCGTATCGCCCGCAGTGCCTGTTCCATCGTCGGAGATGGTGGCTGCGAGGGTGTGGTCCCGCACGGTCATCCGAACGGTGAGGGTGGTGGCGTCGGCGTGCTTGACAACGTTATGGATGGCCTCGGCCGTGATCCGGTAGACGTCTTCGGCGAGTTCCGGGCCCAGCATGTCCAGCCTCTTCGAGAACGCCGACCTGCAGTCCAGGCCGGTGCGGTTCTCCGTACTGCGCAGGAGCGCCCGTATCGCTTCCTCCAGGCCAAGCCGGGTGAAGGGGGACGGTCTCAGCTCGTGGACCATGGCGCGCAAGTCGGCCAGGACCGTCTGGGACAGTGCCCCCACCTCGTCCGCGAACTGCTGTACGGCTGCGGCGGGTATCTGCCCTCCTCGACCGCCCAGAACCCCGATCGCGTTGGCCTGCATGCCCATAGAAAACACTTGCTGGACGATCGAATCGTGCAGATCTCGGGCGAGGCGCTGCCGCTCGTCCTGGCGGGCACCATCACGCTCTCGCTGCAGCAACGTGGCGTAGTCGACAGCCAGCGCGGCCTGCTCAGCCATGGCGGCCAGGAACTCGAGAGTACGGCCGCCAATCTCCTGGCCCGGCGTGTAGTAGGCGTTCAGAACCCCTTCGGCTCGACCCCGGACCATGAGGGGCACGCTGACGAAGGAGTCCCAGGCGAGTTCGCCGAGGTAGGCGTGTAGGGGCTCCCAGACGGGATCCGAGCGGATCTGCGCCCACCGGTGGGGAACGGCTATCGGTTTGCCTTCCCGTACAGCGTCAAGCATGCATAGCCTCGCCCCCCTGTCGCGACACTCGAGTAGACGGTCGAGGAAACGGTCCCAGTGCCGCAGTCCGGCGGATCCCAGCAGCCGCAGTTCCTTGCCCGCGCTATCGAGGATCAGGATCTGCACACCCGCCAGGCCGTCCGTCTGGACGATCTGCTGGGCCACCGCGTCCAGCGTCGCGCCGAGTGCCCCCTCGGAGGCCAGTCCGATCGAGGTGCGAGCGATTGCGGCAAGCCGACGGTGCCGCTGCCACACATCGGTCACGTCACGGAACGACACGACCGTCAGCGTCGGGTCAGCAGACACCCGACGGGCGCGGTACGCGAACTCACGCGTCGACCCCGAGGCGGATCCCCAGCACACCACCTGCTCGTCGGATCGGTCTTCCAGGAGTCCCACCTGTGACGACGCTGATCGCTCGGTGAGCTCGAAAGGCGACCGGATCCCGATCAGGTCCGCTTCCAGCCTCCCGCCGCAAAGGGCCACAGCCTCGGGGTTGAGCTGCACGAAGCAGCCCGAACCGTCGATCAGGGCGAGGCCATCCGGCGCGGCGAAGGCGACGTCGCCCCAGCTGACCAAGGGGAGAGCTGACATGATCAATCTCCTCAACCGATGCCGCCACCGTCGAGTGGCCGCGCCGACCGGTCGGTCCGACCGCGGGGCATGCTTGATCAAGATTTCCGCGCCGGAAACCAGCCATGGCGGATGGGCAGGCGGGTAATGCGACAACAACATCGTAGCCCGCGACCAGAGGCCTCGATCTAAGTCATTTGACCTGTTCTCTGCTGGCCGAAGCTCCTGGCTGGACGCGTCATTGCTCGCGTTCCGCCGCAGGCGGCCGCCCCCCTAGCGTGGGTGTCGCCCCTGCGGGCCCGGGCCGAGGACTCCCCCATGTTCGGTTCGGGCCTGCAGGAGGTTCTGTCGCCGCCGGATGGCTGGAGTACCTGCCCCGGCCTCTTCCTACAATTCCCAGGAGCCCGTGATGAGCACCTCTGCCTCCGCCCCGGCCGACGGCCCGCTGCTGGTGATCAGCGCGCACGCCGGAGACTTCGTCTGGCGGGCCGGCGGCGCCCTGGCGCTGGCAGCAGAGCGGGGGCAGCAGGCCAAGGTGTTGTGTCTCAGCTTCGGCGAGCGCGGCGAGTCCGCCCGAGCCTGGCGGGACGGTCTCGGACTCGACCAGATCAAGGCCCTTCGCCGCGCTGAGGCCACCAGCGCCGCGGAGGCGCTCGGAGCGGAGATCGACTTCCTGGACGCCGGAGACTACCCGCTGACCGAGACCCCGGAACTCGTGGACCGCATCGTGCGCGTGTACCGGGAGGTCGACCCGGCGGTCGTCCTCACCCACACGCTCGTCGACCCGTACAACGGCGATCACCCCGCCGCTGCCCGGATGGCGCTGCAGGCCCGCATCCTGGCCCAGGCGATCGGCTACGACGCCCCGGGCGAGCCGCTCGGCGCGCCGCCCGTGTTCTCCTTCGAACCCCACCAGCCTGAGCAGTGCGACTTCAAGCCCGACGTGCTGCTCGACATCACCCCGGTCTTCGAACGCAAGCGCAAGGCCATGGAGTGCCTCGCCGCGCAGCAGCACATGTGGGACTACTACACCGACTTGGCGAAGCGTCGCGGTGTCCAGCTCAAGCGCAACGCCGGTCCCAACCTCGGTCTCGCGCACACGACGATGGCCGAGGCATACGTCCGCCTTTACCCCCAGACCGTGAACGTCCTGGCGTGACTGCACAACACAGTGACGTGCAGTGGTTCGTGAACATTCGGGTTGCTCCCGGTGAGGTGATCCGATGGCGGGATCACCCGAGCCGTTTCGGCACAGGTCAACGCGCGGTGGCGTAATGACTGCCTTTGTACCGGCTCTCCGTCGGGAACGACTACTGAGAGTCACATGGATTGTCGCACGCGCCAAGGAGATGATCGATGTGATGTCCTGGCCTCCGACGGATCCGCAGCCCGCAGCAGGCACCCCAGCCCCCGACAGCACAACGCCTGACGACGGCATCCCGGTCACTGTCCTGTCACGGTCCTCGGCCGCCGCAGGCATAGTGATACTGGACCTGGGGCCGGTCTCCGACATGTCGTTGCCGGTCTGGGAGCCTGGCGCGCACATCGAGGTTGTCCTGCCGTCGGCACAGGTCCTGCGGTACGCACTGTGCGGCTCCCCACTACAGACCGACGGCTGGCGGATCGCCGTGCCCCGGACATCCGGTCGGGGCCGCACAGCGGACTGGCTTGACGAGCACGCCTGGGTGGGATTCGAACTGCGGGTCCGTGGCCCATTCAACGACTTCCCGCTATACCCGGCGCCGCACTACCTGTTCGTCGCCCATGGCATCGGCATCGCCCCCCTGCTGCCGATGGTCGCCCGCGCCGACGCGTCCGGCGCCGACTGGTCCCTCCTCTACGGGGGACGGAGCCGACCGGCGATGGCTTTCCTGTCCGAGCTGCTCCATTACCGGGAACGCGTGGTCATCTGGCCGGAGGACCGGTACGGGCCTCTAGGCCTCGCCGGGTTCCTCGGCGACCCCGCTCCCTCCACGCTCGTGTACTGCTGTGGTACCGGCGAGCTGCTCACCACCGTCCAAGACTACTGCGCTGCGTGGCAACCAGGAGCCCTCCACCTGCGGGAGTCCGCCCTACGGACCACCCCCGGTACCGATGAGCGCGACGAACTGCCTGCCGTGCCTCGGATTGGGCGGGGGCCGCGAGCGACTGGGCACCGCTCGTGAACACCTTCGTCCTGGTCCATGGTGCCTGGCATGGGGGGTGGGTATGGCGGAATACCGAAGCACACCTCCGTGCCGTCGGACACCACACCTACGCACCGACCCTAACGGGACTCAGTGACAGGGCTCATCTGCTCGACCCCCAGGTCAGCCTGACGACGCACGTCGAGGACATCGTCGCGCTGATCGTGGCTCACGACTTGCGAGAGGTTGTGCTGGTCGGACACGGCTACGGAGGTCAGGTCGTTACGGGAGCTGCGGACCGGCTGGCAGAGCGGCTGGCCAGACGAGTGCATGTGGACGCATTCGTCGGCGGTGACGGAGACTCGGCGATCAGTCTGTTGCCGGCGGCTGTCGCCGCGGAGCACCGGGAGCGGGTCTCCCTGGCCGGCTTTGGGTGGCTCGTTCCCGTCCCGTCGGCGAAGGCGCTGGACGGTGATGCCCGGAACGGCGTCGACAGGGCTCTCCCCCGGCTCACCGCGCAACCCTGGCGTTCGTACACGGAACCGCTGAGCCTCGCTGGTCAGGCGGACCTGGTACCCGGCGTCTTCGTCGAATGCACCGATGGCATGGGGGTGTGCGCCTCTCAGGCCCGGCGTGCCGCCGCACGCGGATGGCCGGTACACCGCGTCGAGGCCCGGCACGACGCCATGCTCACAGTTCCACGGACGCTAGTCGATGTGCTGCTCCGGATCGTGGGGTCGTAATCGTGTCCATGCTTACCAGCACGGTTCGGCCACAGCGGAATCTCCAGGCGGTCCCACTGTTCGTCGACTTCCGAGGACGCCCGTCGCTGACGGCCACCCAGCGCCTGGCCTTCGGGGCGGCTCCTCGGCGACGCGATCCGCAGTTACCCGAAGGCGCCACCGTCGCCATGCTCGGGACGGATGGTGGGCTGGGGCAACGAACTGTTCACGTGGCTGATCGTGCACGGCGGCCCAGGACCATGCGTCCGCAGGGTGCGCGAGACCCACCACGTGGGTGGGCAGGACAACGCCGTCCGCCTGGTCCTGTTCGAGTCGCTGAGCCAGGACGCCGCCCTATCCAGCATGTCCGCGTCCCACCATTGCCCGTCGGCATATCGGACGCCAGCAATCGTCGGCTCCTGCGAGCCGCCTGATCACCTGTTCCGAAACCCATCACCTGGAGGAGCCATGGCCGGCCGACACGTCGTCGTCAGCAACATCACCAGAACCGATCCGAAGATCGTCGCCCGACTTGCCGAAGCCGGTGTGTCGACGATCCACGAGGCCATGGGCCGTCGCGGCTACGCCGGGACGGAGCTGCGGCCGAACCAGGCGGATGTCCGGATCGCGGGCACCGCGGTGACAGTCAGCTCGCACCCGGGGGACAACCTGATGATCCATGCGGCGGTGGAGACGTGCCAGCCCGGGGACATCCTCGTGGTGACCACCACCTCGCCGTCCACCGACGGCATGTTCGGTGAGCTGCTGGCCACATCCCTCGCCGCGCGCGGGGTGATCGGACTGGTCACCGGCGCAGGGGTTCGCGACGCGGCCGAGCTGCGGGAGATGGGATTCCATGTCTGGTCGCGCGCCATCTCCGCCCAGGGCACGGTGAAGGCTTCCCCGGGCTCGGTCAACGTGCCGGTTCCTCTGGGCGGAGTGCTGGTGTCCCCGGGTGACGTCGTCGTCGCCGACGACGACGGTGTCGTGGTGGTACCCCGTGAGGAGGCGGAGCAGACAGCAGTGCGGGCAGCAGAACGGACCGCGAAGGAGGCCGCCACACGCGACGTCCTGCGTTCGGGTGAACTCGGCGTCGACTATTACAGGCTGCGCACCCTGCTCAAGGACCTCGGCGTCCAATACGTGGACCAGGCATAGTCCGCGCGGACCATGAGGACAGAGAAAACGGCCTCGGAAACCCGGATCGCGACCGCGATTCGGGCGGAGATCCTGCGCGGCACTCTCGTGCCCGGGCAGCGCCTCGTCGAGGTGGACATGTGCGAGCGGTTCGCCGCCAGCCGATCGGTCGTGCGTCTCGCACTCCGGCAGCTGGCGGCGGAGCGACTCATCGAGATCCGACGCAACCGTGGCGCATGCGTCCAAGCGGTCTCCCTGGCCGAGGCCGCGGACGTTCTGGAGGCCCGGATGACGCTCGAAGGCCTGGTGGCCGCTCGCGCGGCGCAGCGGGCCGATCGTGCGCAGACCGACGCTCTGCGCGGGCTGGCAGCGGACTTGTGCGAGGCGTTCGACAGCGGGCACCTGACGCGCTACGACGAACTCAGCGCCCACCTGTTCGAACGAATTCACGACATCGCGGGTCATGAGCCAGCACGACAGCTCATCCAGGAGCTTAGTGCGCGGACTGTTCGCCAGCCGGATGTCGTGTCGCTGACAGGAGACCGGGCCGCCACGTCGCTGCGTGAACTCCTGGACGTCGTCGCAGCTGTCGCCGCCTCGGACCCAGCAGCGGCCGAGGCCGCCATGCGCCGGCACCTTACCGGTGTGGTGGAGTCGTTGCGGTCCTTGGCCGTGGATCGTGCCGAACGCTGACCTCCGGCCGGGTGACATACGCCCCGGCCGGAGGCTCCACCGCTTCCGAAGGTGGCGCCCGGCCTCGACGATCTTCCCGGCCAGCAACCTCGGCCGCGTGAACATCGCCTCGTGACTTCCGGGCAACTCGACGAGCCGGTAGATGCCCAGCCACACGGACGTCCGAAGATGCCACGCCCACTCGCCGGGCGCCAGGCGAATGTCCTCGGTGGCGTAGATGAAGCAACGTGGGACGGACGACTTATACAGAAGCGTTCCAGCGGCAGCTTGTCGGTGAAGGGGACGAACGGTTCGCTGGAGAGCAGTTCGCACACCTGCCGTGCCACTCGATGGCGGTGTCCCTTCGCTGCCATCGGCTCGGCCAGGTGCAGTGGGGCGAGCCCCCCTCCCCCCGGGCGGCTGACGATCGCCTCAGCGTGGACGTGAAGGGCAGCCCCGCCCCATAGCTTCCTCACCCGAACGGTTCAGTGGCTTTTTGGAGCTACTCGCCCCCACGAGCCGATGTGAGCGGCGCCTCCCACAGAGCGACGACCGCGTCGATCAGGTCCGTGGCAGTGTCCTGCCAGTTCAGCCGAGAGGCGGGAGCCCCCGCCGCAATGCTTCGCTCGGTCTCGACACACATCTGCACGATCAGGTGACGTGCCATCAGGGCCCGCACGGTCTTCACTTCGGACGGCAGATCGGGCAGCCACTCGTCGAGGAGCAGCCGCAGCTGCAGTAGCGTCGGAGATGAGTTGGCCGTCTCCACCATGAGGTCGTACAGAGCCGGATCTGCCGCCACCTGGGCGTTGAACCGGGCGTACCAGGAAGGGCTGCCCAGGGCGGCGAGATGTTCGGTAACCGGGCGTACCAGACAAGCAATCAACTGACGCAAGCCGTCGAACTCTTCAACCTCGGCAACCATACGCGCACGGAGGTGCTCGATAGCGTCCGTGTGCCTCTGCGCGATCGCCTGGATCAGGTCGGCCTTCGTGCCGAAGTGGTATCCGACAGCACCGGTGTTGCCCTGTCCTGCGGCAATGCTGATCTGCCGGTTGGAGACCGTGTGAACACCATGCTCGGCGTAGAGACGTTCCGCTGCGGCCAGGATCGCCTCACGGGTCGCTTCCACCTGTTCCTCTCGCAGTCCCCTGGGGCGCACGGCCACCACCTCGCCGGGACATGAGGTCTCCCCCGCGACAGGCGTCCCAGGACTGCCGCAGGGCCCCTACCTACGCGTCGAGGACGGGATTACCAGCATACCTTTCGGCCTGCCTGCCTGCGGGAGGAGCACGGTGCCGACCGCGGCGATTGCCCCCAGCCATTGAGTGGAGGCGATGAGCTGATGCCCCTGCAGCGGAGGGTGCCAACGGACCGAGAAGGCGCGTATCTCGGTCGCATCCGGTGCGGAAGTCGGGCCAACTTCCTGGAGAGCGACCGCACATGGCGGGGACAGTGAACTGTCCGTGGCCGTCGCTGCATGGAGCTGGTCGGCGTACGAAGGCGGTGCTGGCGGACTGATCCGGGGTGCCCGTACAACTCACTGTCACGATCGCGCCCCGCACGCGGGGCCCTGCTGAGGGCTGGCAGCTACAGCCACCAGACCTGTTCGGCCCTTTGGCCTTGGACACGACGCTGTGCCGTCTGTCGGCCCAGCGACGGCAAGACCTCGATGAAGATCGCCAAGGTGCAGCAGCACCTGTGGGCACTCTTCCCCTCGGTTTCAGGAAGGAAGGGGGCCGTGGCCGCTTCATGGGCGCGTTCGGCCTCCACCCGCTGGGTCTCGTACTCCGCAACGTGGGACGTTCGCATCCGTTCCCTTGCCGCCGCACTGGATCAGATACGGGCTCCCTGTTCGCAGAATCCACAACAGGACACCACCGGGTCATCCGTCCGACAGCGATCCGAGCGCACACCTGTCGGTCGGCGTGCGCTCGGGCTTGGCCGTCGGGACGACCGGCGCTGGGACCACTTATCCGCTTACTTGCCGAACCTCGCTGCGGGACCGACGCGAGGCACGGACCAGGGGCGGTTTCCGAGCGCGTCCAGGAACGACGTCAGCTGGAGGAAGAAGGCACCGTGCCATACAAAGGTGCCGATGATGATATCCATGCCGAGACCGTGGCTGAAGAAGCCCGGGTGGAAGTCAGGGAAGTTCCCGGGGGTCCACCACAGCAGTCCCACCACTGACATTCCCACGCCGACCAGCTGGCCGGTGATGAAGTTACCGAGCCGCGTGGAAGGAAGGGGAAGCAGGGGACGGATCAGGAACGCGTACGCGAGGCCGAAGACGAAGCCGTTGATCGAGGTGGCCAGGTAGCCGAGGAGGTATCTGGTCACGTCACTGGCCTCGGGGGCGATCAGATGACCACTGAACCTCGACCAGTCGATCTTGCTGAGCCCGATCATCCCGTACCAGAAACCGCTGATCAGAGCGAACTGACTGGCCGCGAAGGCGGCGAGCATGGCGTGGGCGACGGGACGGGGGGTACCGTCCGCGCTGACGGCAAGGGTCTGGTCGGCGGAGCGCGGGGAGGTGTTCGGCGTGTCCGACTGGGAGTCGGACGCTGAGGTGGACAGGGTCTCGTTGGCGGTCATGGAAGTCCTTCTTCCAGTCGGAGTAATAGGAGGATCGGGACGGGGCCAGGCAGGACACTGCTGGTGTGGTCGGGCCGCTGCCACTTCGCGCCCGGGAGATCGGGTCGGGTCACGGATGGCGCTCGTGTCTGTGCGCGCAGCCCCAGGGCTGCTGGGCACCTGCCTGATCCAGAGCTGTGGGTTCGGCGCGGGCTCGGCCGGGCCCAAGAACCTGATCACCGGAAGAGCGAGTTCACATACTCCGCGCCAAGACCGACCCTTTCGTAGTGTGTGCGGCACAGCTCGATGTAGTCGTGGACGTCGAAGTAGCCGTCGGGCTCACCGTTCTCGTCCAGCCAGATCAGCGGCCCTTTGACGATGAAGAACGCCTTCATCGGTTCGTCGCTCTCGTACGCCACCAGCGTGTGTCCCTCGCCCGGTGCCTCGTAGACGAAGTCACCGGCGCGCGCGGTCCACGGCCGCTCCAGGTAGCCCCACTTGCCGGAGATCGTGTACGCGAACACCTCGTGCGGGTGGTAGTGCCGGTTGACCAGCCCCGCCTCCTTGGCCCGCAGAATGTCGGCCCACGAGTTGTCCTTGACGTTGATCCACAGCGGGCGCGAGCCGACGGTCTCGGTGAACGGCACGTAGTAGCGGTCGTCGTCGGTGGCCACCTGTGACAGATAGACCTCCGGCAGCGCGTCCGGCTTGAAAGAGTTCTGGATCGGCTTGAGGTCCTTCCAGAATTCGGACCTGGCCTCCTCGGGCATGGCGCGGCTCCATTTCGTTGGGGTGGCCGACAGTGAACCGGACAGTCGACGTGGGGTCTTTCCTCTGGCAGACATCGCGCATTGCCTGTTTGGGACCCCCGCATGTCCCTCTCCGCCGGCAACCCGGCGGGGTCTCATGAACGTCCATGGCGGTCGACACCCCGTGCGAAGGTCACGGCCCGGCCGCCTTGCGCGTGGAACACATGCACCGCTAAGAGAGCATCTGATCTAGGTAGTTGATGGTTAGGGGTGATTTTGTGACTGCTGGCGTGGGTGGTCGTTGAACGACGCGTGAGTGCTCGACGTCCGTACCGCAGTGACGTGTCCGATGCCCGCTGGGCCTTGATCGAACCGGTCTTCACGGCTTGGCGAGCCAGACGGACCGGCCCCGGCACAGCGGCCCGGGTGCACGAGCTACGGGAGATCGTCAACGCGATCCTCTACGTCAATCGCACCGGCATCCCGTGGGAGTATCTGCCGCACGACTTCCCGCCGTACAAGACCGTCTACGACTACTACGCGAAGTGGGAATCGGACGGCACAACCCAGCAGGTCCACGACCTGTTACGTGACAAAGCCCGCCGCGCCCACGGCCGCAGCACGGAGCCGACTGCGGCCGTGATCGACGCGCAGAGCGTGAAGACCTCGGCAAACGTGGCCGAGACCAGCCAGGGCATTGACGCCGGCAAGAAGATCAAAGGACGCAAACGGCACCTGATCACCGACACGCTCGGTCTCGTCCTGGCCGTCCTGATCACCGCCGCGAACGTGCACGACACCACCGGAGGCAAGCTCCTACTCGACGACCTGGCCGCAGCCCATCCCGGCGTGACCAAGGTCTGGGCCGACGGCGGATACCAGACCAGCATCTTCAACCACGGCGCCCGACTGGGCATCGATGTGGAGGTGGTGCAGCGGCCACGGACGAAGGGGTTCGAACCGCTGCCGAAGAGGTGGGTGATCGAGCGAACCTTCGGCTGGCTGATGCAGCACCGCCGCCTGGCGCGCGACTACGAAGCCCTGCCGGAGAGATCCCGGACGGTGATCCACTGGGCCATGGCTAACAAAATGTCCCGCGAACTGACGGGAGAATCCACGCCAACCTGGCGAATCGAAACGGACAATACCGCCATTTCGATGTGAATGTTGATCAGATGCTCTCTAACCGGTCCTAACAAAGGCGCGTACGCGGGTGATGGCGTAGGCGACGAAGACGCCGATCTGGCACTTCTCGGTGCGGCTAGGAGCGTGTCTCAGTAACGGGCAACGGACCGGGTGGTCGTGATCGCTGGAATCGCCCGCGGCCGCCCGGCGGGTTGTCCTGCGGCGGCGGTGGCCGGTCTTTCCGGTTCGGGAATCGACCGGACGAGGGCTGACGGCCGGGTCGGTCAGGCGATCGCCGCGGTGAGACCAGTCGATCCGGCGTGTCGGAAGATCTTGCGGAAGTTGTGGCAGGCGGCCAGCAGGCGCCACTCGCCTCGGGCACCGTCCTCGCCGCGCAGGAGTAGCTGGCGGCCGTTGTGGCAGGTCATGATCTGGCCGAAGACGGGTTCGACGATGGCCTTTCGGCGGCTGTAGGCGGCCCGGCCGGGCTTGGTGCGCAGCTTGCGGGCCATGCGTTCCTTTAAGTTGGCGTCCTTGGGGGATGCGTCCGCGGGGTGCGGGCGGGACCTGTTCGTCGTGGGATAGGCGGCCGGTGGCCATGAACGTGTTGGTGCCGCAGGCCAGTTGGCGCTCTTGGGCGGCTTCGAGGTTGGTCTCGGAGCAGTATCCGGCGTCGACGAGTGCCTGCTTGGGGTGGTGACCGGTGTTGGCGGCGGACTGGTTGAGCATGCTGGTGTAGTTCAGCGCGTCCGAGGGGTTGGTCGTGACGTCGGCGGCGGTGATGACCTGGTGTTTCTCATCGACGACGGCTCGGGCGTTGTATGCCTGGATGTAGGCGCCGTCGCTGTTCTTCATGATCCGAGAGTCGGGGTCGGTGAAGTTGGCCTGGACCTTCGGCTTGGGCCTCGCCTTCGCGGCGGCCTGCTCGCCCGCGTCGGTGACGGCCTGATCGTCGCTGACGCCGGTGCGGTCCTGGCGGCGGCGTTCCTTGTCCTCGGCATGGCGGCGGGCCTTCTCGGCGGCCTCGACCTCGATCTGAGCACGGGCGGCCTGCAGCCTGGCGAGCCGCTTTTCGCGTCGGTCCAGCTCAGCGGGCAGGTCACTCTCCTTGCCGTCGACGCCGAAGGCCTGGTCCTCGGCGGTGTCGACGTGCTCGGCGTCGGCCAACAGGGCGGCGGCCTTGGCCTCCAGTTCGGCGATCTCGGCCTCGATCCGCTCCTCCTTGTCGACCAGGCGGCCGTAACTCATCGCTTTGTGCTTGGAGGCGCTGGCCTCCAGTTTCGTGCCGTCCAGTGCGACGCGGCCCATCTTGACCATGCCGAGCTTCTGGGCGAGGTGCAGCGACTGGAGGAACAGGTCTGCGAGGGCGTCCAGGTGGCGGCGGCGGAACCGGGCGATCGACCGGAAGTCCGGGGCCTGGCCGGCGGCCAGGAAGCGGAATGCGACATCGTCCACGCACCGGCGCTCGATCGCCCGGGAGGAGCGGATGCCGGTGGTGTAGCCGTAGATCAGCAGTCGCAGCATCAGCCGCGGGTCGTAGGGCGGGAAGCCGCGCTTTTCGGTGTAGTGCGCGAGGATCGGTGAGAGGTCGAGTACCTCGTCGACCAGGTCGGCGACGAACCGGGCCAGATGATCCTCGGGCAGCCAGTCGTCCAGCGACGGCGGCAGCAGCAGGACCTGGTGCGGGTCGAACGCCCGGAACGTCTTGTCCACCGCCGCCGGACGATGCTGCGGCCGCTTCTTCCCGACCGGCTCGACCTCGAACAGCCCATCCCCGCCATGCATACCGGGATCATCCCGCAGAGGAGACCGCGAGATGCGGGCGGGTTGCGCCGGGGCGGGTTACTCCTCGCCGGAGAACCGTTCCCATGCGGACTGGCGGGTGATCCCGAGAGCTTCGCCGATCCTGACCCAGGTGACACCGCGTCGGCGCAGTTCCTGCACCCACGCGCGCAGGTCAGCCTCGGCCTGGTCGATGTGCGCGGCGACGCGCGGAATGTGGCTCAGCATCTCCTCGTCCGTCAGCGACTCCCAGACGGGCACGCGCGGTTTTGCCGGGCTGCCGAGGCTGTCTTCGATGATCGAGGCGGCCAGGGCCACGCACTCGTTGCAGATGTGCACTCCAGCACCGGCGACCAGCTTGTCGACCTCGGTGTCCGGCTTGCCGCAGAAGGAACACCGAGCGAGTTCGGTCACGGTGTCAGGCGATGTCACAGTCACAGCACGCTCCTAGGGTGTCAGGACGATCCTGACACCCTAGGAGCGTCAGGGTCACCCTGACAACTAGCAGGCGACTGCCGTTACTGGGACACGCTCCTAGCGGTGCCGGAGTACTGGCGCTGCACGCCCGCAGATGTAGTGCCTCTCTTAATGAAGCCGGTGTCGTCAAGGATGAGGACTCCGTCGGCCTCGCCGAGCTTGTCGGCAACGTGCGTCTACAGGTCGCCCCGGACGTCGTCGGCATTCCAGGTGGCGCTGCCGACCGGACCAAGCAGGGCGCATACGTAGTCACACATGCGGCGTCGCAGGTCGGCAAGGTCGTCGATCACGCGGGGATGCTGCCCTCATCACCGCACAGACAGTTCTCGATATCATTAGTTGGAGGGGCGGTCCGGCGCAACCACCCCTGTCACGTCAGCAGTCACCTAGACTCCCGGCGATGTCTCTGACCAGGCCACATCGCAAAACGCTGCTGGAGTACCAGCTGGCGAGGCCAACCTCGCCCAGCTCACAGAGAAGTACGACCCCGATGACCGGGGGACGCGGGATGCCTGGGACAGCGTCTTGCTGACCGGTTGCCGCGTGAACGAAATCGTCAAGCTGCGCTGGAACTGGATCGGCCGCGACGGCGGCCTGCCCATGTTCTGGTACGACCAATCCAAGGTCGGCAACTACGACACCGCGATCCGTATCCTCGATAGGCCGCCGACTCATCGACCGCTCGCCCGGACCACGCGGCGGCGGTTCCATGGCGCGCGTCTCCGGGCCGCCAACGTGGCCTGCGGCATCGGGGTATCCTGCCTCATCGCCTGGCGAGAGTCGCAGGCACCGGACAGCTTGGCAGCGAACCACCCAGCTCGGCGGAGTCACGGAAACGCCCTGGGCACGGACGTACCGGCTGGAGAGGGGACCCAGTTGAGCCGACCTGTCGTCTCCCACGTGTCCACACACTCGGTCGATCCGGTGGACCGGATCGGCTTCTGGGAGGAGTACAACCGACAGGCGCTGGTCGGCCTGTCCTGCTCCTCTCATTCCCCGCAGGGGCTGTTGGCCACGCAGACAAACGTCGAGCTGGGTGGCTTGGGATTGGCCGATATCGCCGGAAACGAGCATGTCATAGAGCGGACTCCGCAGACCTGTAGGGCGCTGCCAAAGGACTCCGTCTTCGTCTCGCTGTTGACTGAGGGTGCCGGCCACGCAGTGTTCTTCCACGAGGGCGGCTGCCTCACCCCGCGGACAGGCGACCTGATCCTCTACGACACGCGCCGATCGTACCTGTTCGGCTTTCCATCCCCCATGCGCCAACTGCTGGTGGACATCCCTAGGGAGGTGTTCGAAACAAGATGCGCAACCGGGGAGGTGTCGACGCCCATGCTGTTCGGCCGTGTGTCAGCAGCCGAGGGAGCGCTGGTCTCGGCCCTGGGGGCGGTGCTGAGTGATTGGGCCACAGGGCACGGGAGCGATGACGCGGGGGGTACCGAGGACACCGTACTGGACCTCGTCCGTACACTGGCCGCGCCGAGACTGGGGAGCGCCTCCGCACCCCGTGCAGCAATCTCCCAGCTGGCCGTGGCCAGGGACTACATGGAACGGCACCTGGCCGATCCCGGACTGAGCGCGGGCCGCGTGGCCGAGGCGGTCGGAGTGTCGGCCCGACACCTCAGCCGCATCTTCCAGCCGACCGGAGTGAGCCCCTCCCGCTACATCCTCGAACAGCGGCTTGCCAAGGCACACGAAGAACTCGCCGGCCCCGGCACTCGCCATCTGACGATCGCCGAAGTCGCCCACCACTGGGGTTTCGCCAGCCAGGCCCACTTCACCCGAGTCTTCCGTGACCGTTTCGGAAGAACACCCGGCGAAACGCGCCCGTCCCGTGCATGACGGCAGCGGAACGCTACTCTTGTAAATGCCTGCTTGGGATGGCGGATCGGATTGCCGTGAACCTCGCCTCCGTTCGGCATGTCGCTGCGCCTGCTCGCCCTGCACCATTTGGACAGCTTCGAAGGCGTCGAGCCGCACACGATGCGCCCGCCTGTGTCACCTTCCGGTCCCTGCCAGCCCCGGCGTCGGCGACGGCTGAAAATTTCAGGCATCGCTGACACCCGGCACACCCAACGCCGCATCCATCGGATCGGTCCTGGGCGGAGAAGCGTTCACCACCAGTTGGGCGACCACAACGAACAGAACCGGGCCTGTTTGCCGCCAGGGTGGCGTCACGCGGTGAGGGTGGCCTGACAGCTCGTTCGAACCACACTCCAGGCACCCTTCACCTTGAACACCTGGATTATCGGGACATCAGCGGATACACCGAGAGCAGGGCGGCGCGGCTTCCAGCGATCACCGGAACGTCGGTTTCCCGATCACACGAGAAGACCCTGCCCACCCTCGCGTCTTCACCGATCCACGCACCACCGTCGAGCCCGGCCGCGCCGACACGGTCGCGGAGGCGGACGGGGCCGCTCATCGAGCACCTCGAACAAGCTCCCCACGCCAAGAACCGCTTCCGGATACCTTCATCTCTCGTTGCCAATGCCCCCACCTCGACCGCGAGGCGGCTCCTACCTCGACGTCCCCTGCCGCGCCTGCCCATGCTTGCTGACGTTCTCGACGTGCCTCCACCATCCGCGCCACTGGCAGGGCCGCCGTTATCGGCTCGGCCCGATCATCGCGCTGGGCGCGTTCGCCTCACTCACCCGGGCCACCACCCTCGTTGCCCAAAGAGCGATCGGCAGGCCATGGGCCTTGTCGTCCTCCGGACCGCGAACTAACCTCCTGACTGAACATTCATTTAAGACCGGAGGTGGTCACGGTGAATGCCCTGACTCAACCCGCTACCCGCCCTCTCAACACGGTCCGACCTATGGGCCTGGCCCAGGGCGGGAGCCGCGACGAGACGGCTTGCCGACCACAGCGGGTTCTGGTCGTCGACGAGCGGGAGCTGGTTCAGGCCGGTCTGCGAGCCGTGCTGGCGGGCGAGTCCTGGGTCGGCGCTTGCCTCGGCGCGAGCTCAGCGGACATGGCCTGGGAACTGGCACGTCGACATCATCCCCAACTGCTGTTGCTGAGCATGTCCGTGCAGGGCTGCTCGGGTCTGGAGCTGTGTCGGCAGTTCAAACAGCGCATGCCGCACATCAAGGTCATGCTGATGTCCGGCGAGGGCCGGGTCTCCACGTCCCTCGCGACGTCGAACGGCGCGGTGGGATTCCTGCCCACGGACATGCCCGCAGCGGGCATCGTGTCCATCGTCCGACGTGTGGCCGAGGGGGGGAAGGTGTTCCCCAGGAACCCCGATCCGCCCGAGAACGCGAGATTGTCGAAACGGGAACTGGACGTGCTCAAGCACCTGGTCTCTGGGTTGAGCAACCCGGAGATGGCGGAGCTGCTGAGTCTGTCACGTCACACGGTGAAGCAGCACACCAGCACCGTCTACCGCAAGCTCGGGGTCCGTAACCGGGCCCAGGCGGCCAGCCGGGCCCAGGAACTCGGGCTCGTCGGCTGAACCGGGGCTCCGCGTCCGCCCACGGAGAGCACGTCATCCCCCAGGTGGGCTCTCTTCGCGGTCGAGATCACGCCGATCCGCGGTCGCGCGAAGAACATCCAGGTATGTGGATGTCGAACCAGCCCCACCGCGTGGAGCTCGTCGGATCGCGTCGATCGACACTGCGCGACCCAGACGGGTCCCCCAGCCGCGTCACCAAGTCGCTTACCTCTGTGGCTCTCGCCGGGCATGCGGCAGCAACACCCGACGCCGGGCGTCAGCTGGGGCGCGGAGAAACACGACCCAGCGGCGGCGCGACAAGGGGTTCGGCCACTCGGTCGTCGCTCCCCGGTGATTCAGCGTCCCTTTAGGAGAATGTCGATGCCCGAAGCCGTGATCGTATCCGCGGCCCGCTCGCCCATCGGCCGCGCCGTCAAGGGCTCGCTCGGGCAGATGCGGCCGGACGATCTCGCCCTGCAGATGGTGCGGGCCGCCCTCACGAAGGTCCCGGAGCTCGACCTCAAGGACGTCGTGGACCTGATGCTGGGCTGCGGACAGCCGGCCGGAGAGTCTGGCCACAGCCTGGCCCGTGTCGTCGCCGTACAGGCCGGACTCGACGGACTGCCGGGGGTGACGGTGAACCGCTACTGCTCGTCGAGCCTGCAGACCACCCGGATGGCCTTCCATGCGATCAAGGCAGGCGAAGGTGACACATTCGTCTCAGCCGGAGTGGAGACGGTGAGCCGGTACCCCCGGGGAAGGGCCGACGGCCTCCCCGGAACGGACAACCCTCCCTTCGGTGAGGCCCTCGCACGGACCGACCGGCGCGGCCAGGGCTCGGCCGAGCCCTGGCGGGACCCGCGGGCGGACGGCGGACTACCCGACGTCTACATCTCGATGGGCAAGACGGCGGAGAACGTGGCGCAGCATCTGGGGATGAGCCGTGAGGAACAGGACCGGTTCGCCGTGCGGAGCCAGGACAAGGTGCGGTTCCCGGCGCCGGTGCCGGTGGGCTCCCGCCTGCAAGGCAGGGTACATCTGGCGTCGCTCGAACCGGCTGGGTACGGATACCGGCTCACCACCGTGACGACCGTCGAGCGGGCGAACGGCAGCAAGCCCGTGTGCGTTGCAGAGTCGCTGAGCCGCCTGGTGCCCGTACCCGGTGCCCTGCCGGGACTCGACCTGGACCGGCTGGCCTACTGGCTCCGCAGAAACATACCCGGCATCCACTTCGTCGAACTGACGGCGGAACTCGTCACCGGCGGCAGATCGAACCTCACCTATACCGTGTGGGCCGACGACCAGTCCTGGATCCTGCGCCGTCCGCCGCTCGGCCACGTCCTGACCACCGCCCACGACATGGCACGTGAATACCGGATCATGTCCGCGCTCGCCCCCACACCCGTCCCGGTGCCGCGGACCATCTCCCAGTGCACTGACCCGGACATCCTCGGCGCTCCTTTCTACCTGATGGAACGGGTCATGGGCACGCCCTACCGAAGGGCGCCGGAGCTGGCATCGCTGGGGCCGGAGCGCACCCGGGCCATTGCGACCGAGCTGGTCGACACGCTGGTCGAGCTGTACCGGGTCGACCACCTCGCCATCGGACTCGGAGAGGGCCGTCCGAACGGGTTCCTGGCTCGCCAGGTGCGGCGCTGGAAAGCCCAGCTGGATGCTTCCCGGACCCGTGAACTCCCCGACGTCGATCGGCTGTTCGCAAAGCTGAGCAAACGGGTTCCCGTGGCCGGCCCGGTGGGTGTCGTCCACGGTGGCTACCGGCTGGACAACCTCCTCGTCGACGATGAGGACCGCCCTGCGGCCCTTATCGACTGGGAGATGTCCACCATCGGTGATCCGCTCACGGATCTGGCCCTGACCGTCGTGTACCAGAGGGTCGGTTCGATGCCCGGCGGCGAGGCTGTCGCCGACGCCTCCTCGGCGCCCGGGTTCCTGCCTGAGCCCGAAATCCTGGAGCGTTACGCCGCCAGGAGCGGCCGCGACCTCAACGACTTCGGCTTCTACCTCGGCCTGGCTGGCTTCAAGCTCGCCGGGATCCTCGAGGGTATCCATGCCCGCCTGCTGCGCGGCCAGACCGTCGGGCCGGGCTTCGACGGGGTCGGGGCCGTGACCGAACCGCTGCTGGCAGCCGTTCTCACCTCGCTCCAGGAGTACAGCTGATGGACTTCGCCCACGACGCCCGCACCGAGGAGCTCCGGGAGAACCTCCTCGACTTCATGGAGCGACACGTCCACCCGGCGGAGGAGACCTTCCACTCCCAGATCGCGCGCCTGGAGAACACATGGGCCTGGGACTCCGTGCCCGTCCTGGCCGAGCTGCGGGCCGAGGCACGCGGCCGGGGACTGTGGAACCTCTTCCTCCCCGGCGAACACGGCGCCGGCCTGACGAACCTGCAGTACGCACCGCTCGCCGAAATCACCGGACGCTCCACGCACCTGGCGCCGGCGGCGCTGAACTGCGCCGCCCCGGACACCGGGAACATGGAGGTGCTCTCGCTCTTCGGCACCGAGGAGCAAAGGCAGCGGTGGCTCAGGCCCCTGCTCAACGGCGAGATCCACAGCTCCTTCGCCATGGCCGAGCCGGACACCGCCTCCTCCGACGCCACGAACATCTCGACCCGCATCGAGCGGGACGGCGACGACTACGTGATCAACGGGCGCAAGTGGTGGATCACGGGAGCGATGAACCCCAACGCGCGAATCTTCATCGTCATGGGCAAGACAGACCCCTCGGCCGACCGCCACCGCCAGCAGTCGATGATCCTCATCGAGCGCGACCGGCCCGGTGTCGTGGTGAAGCGCGGCCTGAGCGTGTTCGGCTACGACGACCGGGAGCACGGCGGCCACGCCGAACTGACTTCCAGGACGTCCGCGTGCCGGCCACGAACCTCGTCGCGGGTGAGGGCGAGGGCTTCGCCATCGCCGAGGCACGCCTGGGACCGGGCCGGATCCACCATTGCATGCGGTCCATCGGCATCGCGGAGAAGGCGATCGAGCTGATGTGCGCGGGCCGCGGAGCGGGTCGCGGACGACGGCGCGTACCTCGCGGCGCTCGGTGAGGGGGTGCTCTCGACGGCGGAGGCGGGCCGCCGCGCGGGGTTCGGCCGCCATACGGACGACCTCGTCGGCGCGTGGCGGCGGGTCCTCGCCGTCACCGACGAGGCCTGGGCCACGTCCGATCCGGCGGACGCACTCGCGAACGCCGCCCCTATCTCCAAGGGTTCGGACACGTGGTGCTCGCTTGGATCCTGTTGGACGTGGCCGTCGCCGCCGCCGGCAGTGTCCACCGCGAGGCGCCCGGCAAGACCGCCGCGATGCGTTACTTCTTCGCCTACGAGCTGCCGAAGACGGGTGCCTGGCTCGACGTCGTGGCCCGCCGAGAGTCTCTGTGCCGTGAGGTACCGGTGGCCGACCTGTGACGGCGCGCGTACAGCACTCCAGAAAAGGACGATCCTCCATGGGCAACCTGCACTTCGACTTCACCGGCCAGACAGCTGTCGTGACGGGCGCGGCCCGCGGTATCGGCAAGGAGGTCGCACGGCACTTCGCTCGCAGCGGCGCCGCGGTGTACCTGCTCGACCCGGACGCCGACGAGGTGGAACGGGCCGCCGCCGAGCTGGGAACGACGGCGATCGTCGCGGATGTCAGCTCCACCCAGGACGCAGAATCCGCCGTGGAGCGGATCGTGCGGGAGACGGGGCGGATCGATGTTCTCGTCAACAACGCCGGCATCCTGCGCGACAAGGTGCTGTGGGAGCTCTCCGACGAGGACTGGTCCACCGTCCTCGCGGTGCATCTGGGCGGCACGTTCCGCATGACGAGAGCCGCCGTACCCCACTTCCGCGCCCTGGGATACGGGCGTGTCGTCAACGTCACCTCGTTCACGGGCCTGCACGGCAACATCGGTCAGGCCAACTATGCCGCGGCCAAGGCGGGCATCATCGGGTTCACGAAGACGTCGGCGAAGGAACTCGCCGCCTTCGGGGTCACTGTCAACGCCATCTCCCCAAACGCCGAGACGCGCATGATCAGCTCCGTCCCCGAAGACAAGCGCGAGAAAGTCGCGGCCGAGATTCCGCTGAAGCGGTTCGCCGCCCCTCGGGAGATGTGCGCCGCCGTCGCGTTCCTCGCCTCGGAAGAGGCTGGATACATCACGGGGACGGTGCTCCCGGTGGACGGCGGACTCGCCATGTGACCAGCGGGATCCGAGTTCGAACTTCCGACCAGAAGGGCCATTTCCGGCCCACGACGTGTGGAGAGAGCCATGAGCACATCTGCCGACCCTCGGGCGAACGCCCCGCTGCCGGGACGCCTGGGCGACCCCACCATGGGGCCCGGGAAGGATCCCCGCACCAACGCCGCGCTCCGCGCCGCCCTCATGGAGCTGGAGATGGGGGAACCGATCCCCTTCCAGGAGGCGGACATCCCCACCGACCCGGACGCGGTCGAAGCCGCCATGGCGGCGGCCGAGGAGGTGAGCGAGGGCTGGTACGCGAGCATGATGCTCGACCTGCCGGGTGACGACGCCCTGCGTGTCACCAGCACGAGCCACTCGGTGAAGGCACCGGACGGACATGAGGTCGCGCTCGAGGTCTACCGTCCCGACGACGCCGACGGGCCGCTGCCCTGCGTCCTGTACTTCCACGGCGGGGCGATGACCTTCATGCGGACCCGCAACCGGGTGTACGACCAGTGGTGCACCGATCTCGCCGCGCAGGGCGCCGTCGTCGTCCAGGTGGACTTCCGCAACGCGTGGACTCCCTCGGGTATGAACCCATTCCCCGCCGGGCTGTCCGACTGCGCGGCCGCCCTGGCGTGGGCACACGAGCACCGCGCGACGCTGGGGATCGGCTCGATCGTCGTCCAGGGCGAGTCCGGCGGCGGCAATCTCGCGCTCGCCACGGCGCTGAAGGCGAAACGCGACAACCTGCTCCACACGCTGGACGGTGTCTACGCCACGATGCCGTACATCAGCGGTGTCTACACGTGGGACGAGGAACGCAAGCTGCGCGAGCTGCCCTCCCTGGTGGAGAACGACGGATACCTCATGGCCACGGCGGAAATGGACATGTACGTGAAGGTGTACGACCCTGATCGCCGACACGCCGAGGACCCGTTGGCCTGGCCCTACCACGCCACCGAGGAGGACGTGACTGGTCTGCCGCCGCACGTGGTCACGGTGAACGAGCTCGACCCGCTGCGCGACGAGGGCATCGCCTACCAGCGCCTGCTGGCGGCGGCCGACGTACCAGTCTCGGGCCGGGTCAACCTCGGCCTCCTCCACGGTTCCGAGCTGGAGTTCCGGCAGATTCTCGCGCCGTTCTACCGTGCGACGGTCCGCGACATCGTCTCCTTCGCCGCAGACCTCGTCCCCGACAAGCCGCAGAGTGTCTGACATCGGGAACGTGTGCCGTCGCCGGTCCTGACGAAGGACCGGCGACGGCGCGCTTCCCGCCCGGTCGGCCATCGCGTCGGCCCGCACCGCCTGGCTCCTCGCCCGTTCCCGCCGCATCCTTCGCCAGTGGCGCGCCCGGCGTCCGGCTCGAACAGATAACCGCGACCTTAAACTTGGCGTTTATCGTCCGCGGTCGAACATGGCCTCGAACTTACTGGCGCTTTCGGCTGAGTGCCTGACGTGAGAGCGACCTTCGCCTGCTCCTGGGCTCCGTCACAGAGGCACTTGGCCAGTACGAAGGGCGGAGCCATGAGTCTGCTGCAGCGGGACGTTCCGCAGGATGCGTTTGACGAACTGTTGTGCTTCCGGATGGAGTTCTATGCCTGCCTGACCCAGAGGCGCGACGCCTTGTTCGAGCTGAGTGATGCCTTGCTGTGTGCCGGCGGCCCGGTGCAGACGTTGGTCGAGTTGTCGCTGGCGCCTGAGCATCAGCGCGGGCGCCTTGCGTTGTACGGCCGGCTGAACCGCGGGCCCAACTGCTACTGCGCCAAGCCGCCCGGATGGCGGGTCCCGATGGGAGGCTACTGGTGACCTCCCACGCGAGCCCGCCGCCGTGGGTCCGCCACCACCACAGGCACGACCCCGCGCCGTCACGCTGCAGAGCGACCGGCGCCTCGCGATCCGGACGCCACAATCGACGGTCGAACACGCCGAGGTCCGCACACGCAAAGCCATCGGTCCGCGAGGACAGGAAGCCGTTCTCGAAGACAGCATCTCCGGGAGGCTTTCCACGAGGAGCCTTCGGTCATTCCGGTGCCGATGGTCAAGGCGTCATGCGTCGTCAGGTCCGGATGACGACTGCACCCAGGCATACGGCAGATACTTGCCGTCGATCGTGATGACGACACGATCGCCGTCCGCATGCGCCTTGCGCTGCAAATCGATGCTGCAGTTGATTGCGCTCATGATGCCATCACCGAACTCATCATGGATGAGCGCTTTCAAAGCGGGGCCGTAGACCTGGATGAGCTCGTGGAAACGGTAAATCGTCGGGTCACTGGAGACATCTTCGCGAGGGATGCGCATGGGCTGACGGACAAGTGCGTCGACGAGCGGCTCGTCCAGGCCAAACTCGTCCTGCAGTAGCAGGGCCTCCGCGCGGGGCACAGGGTGCATGCCCAGCACGGCCGCGACCAGCCACACAGCCGGACGTTCGATCATCTCGGCCAGCTCGCGCCAGCTCAGCCCCCGCTCGCGGCGGCGCTGATCAATGAGTGCGCCGGCTTCCTGCTTGGAGATCACGCCGGAGCCCCCTCGTAGTAGTCGTTTCCGCGGGAGAACTCGACGAAGGTGCACGCCGTCTCCCCGACCGCCCACGCGTCGTGGCCAGGCGGGAGGAGCATCACATCGCCCGCGCTGAACTCCTCGTATGAGCCGTCCCGCATCTCGACCCCGAGCGTGCCAGCGACGACGAGTGCCACGTGAGGCAGCAGGCAGTCATCCGTTCCGGCGTACTCCTTGAGGTCGACCGACCACTTGGCTCCGACATCGAAGGTGACCTGCGTCACCGCGACACCGTCGAGCTGTGCGCTCCGCTTGGAGATGAGCCCATGCGCGTCGGGAGCGAGCTCCGCGAGTGTCGCCTTCTGCATAGCGGGGTTATATGTCATAGCCGCTCTCCTTCCTTAACGGGACGCGAGTCGCCCCTGTCTCCCACCAGAACACGATGGCAAACGCTTGAAGAAGGAAATCCACGCATGCAATCCGCCATTATGCGCATCGGATAGAACGCGCAATGCCCGCGTAACATCGGCGTCCAACCGCAGTAACCGCCCGGCGATAGCTTCGTCCCTCAGGAAGGAGAGGCGATGACACCGCGCACACCGAGCAACGCCGTTCTGAGTGCCGTCATCGAAGCTGCCCCCGACCCCATGTGGGTGATCGGCCCAGACGGCGATGTCGTCGTCGTCAACGACGCGGCGGCCACAGTCCTCGGCCACGCCGACGCAGGCACGCTGATTGGTCGGCCCAGCCACGAGGCGCTCCATCATCGTCACCCCGATGGCTCCGCTTACCCGGCTTCGGAATGCCCGATCGTACGTTCCGAACGGGACCGAGCTGCGCGCCCGCAGCATGAGCTGTTCCTCACCCGCACGGGGCGTGCAGTGCCGGTGGAATGGACAACCTCCGACCTGCGTACGCCCGGATATCGTTTGTTGTCCTTCCGCCCCTTGCTCGCTGCGGCTACGCCCGGCGGCACGTCGATCCTGCCGGCAGCGGCGGAACTCCGCGCGCAGGTCGAACGCAGGTTTCGCGACCCCGAGCTGACGCCGCTCGTTCTGGCGCGCGATAATCACATTTCGTTGCGCACCCTGCAGCTCATCCTGGCGCGTGAGCAAGAATCGCCCGCAGAGCTGATCAGGTGGACCCGGCTCGCGCACGCACGAGACCTTCTCGCACACGGTGCCAGCGTCCGCGGCGCCGCCGAGGCCAGCGGCTTCCTCGATGTCGACACGTTTGCACGCGCTTTCCGCCGCGTCTATACACACAGCCCCCGCGCATACCGTCGCATTGTCAGCCTGGAGAGCCGCGGAGCTGTTTGAGTGAGTAGGGTCCGAAGGGTCCAACGTCAGTCGATGTACGTGTCGAAGTGGCTATCCGGACGCCACCGAAGCGGTCTTTCGGGACTGCAATTCCCGTAGTCATCGCACGGAGGCGTGCGTCGAGCACAGGCACCAGCATCAGTGCGGGGTAGAGGTGAAACCGCAGGCAACGCAGGGCTGATTCGGATCGCCGGCGATCGAGGGATCGGGCAGCCCCGGTGCTGGCAAGTTGGTCGAACTCTGTACCAGTCTCGATGATGTTGCCGCCGTCCACCTCCGCTCCCCCTCCGCCAGCCCAGGATCTCCTCTGGACGCGCGACCGACTTCGGCGGCTTGGCTGGCGAGGTGTACGGCTGCTTCCTAATACTCCAGCTGTAGATCGCGATCTTCGTAGTGCGCGGTCTGCCGGGCGGCAGCGGCCGGCTTGGGCTTGGTGGCGGCGGTGGGCTGGCGCGTAGGGTGCCGGGATGATCGCGATGCCAGAGGAGTTCGCACAGAGCACTGTCGACCGCGAGGGGGAGGTCGGGGCGGCGTGGCTCGCCGATCTGCCCGGGATCGTGGAGGAATTGCTGGGGCGCTGGGGGTGCACCCCGGATGGCGAGGTCATACACGGGGGCGTCGGCGTCATCGTTCCAGTGCGGCGGCGGGCTGAGCAGAGCGCCGTGCTGAAGGTGTCGTTTCCGCATCCCGGAAACGTCCATGAGCCGGATGCGTTCGTTGCGTGGGGCGGGTGCGGCGCCGTCCTGCTGCATGAGCGCGACGACGAGCGGTTCGCAATGCTGCTGGAGCGGGTTCAGCCGTCGACCCTGGCAGAGGTCGAGGACGGCGACGAGGTGGTGAGGGTCGCCGGGCGGCTCAATCGCCGCCTGGCCATCCCTGCACCGCCCGGCCTGCCCCGGCTGTGTGAGCAGGCCGATGCCTGGGAGGAGCAGCTGTGCAAGGACGCCGAGGAGCTGCCACATGCATTGCCGCGCCAGGTGCTGGGTGCCGCCGTGGCGACCGTTCGGGAGCTGGGCCGGGCCCAGCCGGACACCCTCATCCATGGCGACCTCCATGCGCGGAACATCCTGCGTGCCGGCCGAGAGCCGTGGCTGGCTGTCGATCCCAAGGGGTACGCGGGAGATCCCGCCTACGACGGCGGCACACTGCTGAAGTCCCGCGCACTGAAGCTCCTCGAAGCGGACGACCTGCACAAGGCTGTCCACCGTGTATTGGACGTCTTCGCCGAGGCCGCGGAAGTCGACCGTGAACGCGTTCAGCGGTGGGCACAGTTCCATGCCGTCCAGGCTGCGTTCTGGGGCCGCCGCCACGGTTTTCGTATTGCCCGCAGTGGACCACAGCTGGACTGGCTCACCGAATTCACCGACCGCCTGGCGGAGTTGCTCACCGAACGCTCGTAGAGTGTGATGGTGCCGGCCGAGTCCGGTGGGTGGACGAGTGCGGCCACCGTTGATCATCGTGAGCTGTGTGGACTGACGATGAGATGGTGGCCGCAGGTCACAGCATAGATCCGGCCCGTTGGCGGGAGGCGTTCGCGGCGGCCATGGGCCGCATCGCGGGCCGGTTCGCCCGATACGAACCCCGCCTACGAGCCGGGCGGCTGGTGCTGGGCCTGCTGTCGGACCTGCCCCGCAAAAACTGCTGGACGATCGCCGAGTGGGTCGGGGAGGCCAGCCCGCACGGTATGCAGCATCTGTTGTGCCGGGCCGCCTGGGATGCCGAGGCCGTCCGCGACGACGTGCGCGAATACGTCGTCGACCACCTCCACGACGAAGCCGCGGTGCTCGTCGTCGACGAGACCGGCGACGTGAAGAAGGGCGTCCACACCGTTGGGGTCCAGCGCCAGTACACCGGCACAGCCGGACGGATTGAGAACGCCCAGGTCGCGGTCTACCTCGTCTATGCCGGCGCCCGGGGACACGCGGCGGTGGACCGGGAGTTGTACATTCCGCGTTCCTGGACGAGCGATCCGGATCGCTGCCGGGCGGCAGGGCTCGCCGAGGACACCGTCTTCGCGACCAAGCCGGACCTGGCCCTCAGGATGATCGAACGGTTCTGGGATGCCGGACACCGTGTCGGCTGGGTCACGGGTGACGAGGTCTATGGCGGCAACCCGAGACTGCGCGCGGCGCTGGAGGAGCGCGGCATCGGCTATGTCCTCGCCGTGGCCTGCTCGGCCGAAATGGCCACAAGTGCAGGGAGGTTCCGTGCCGATGTCCTGGTGAAGAAGGTGCCGAAGCGGGCCTGGCAGAAGCTCTCCGCGGGATGCGGTGCGAAGGGACACCGGTTCTACGACTGGGCCGTCGTCGACCTCGTCGAGCCGACGCCTGGCAGCCACCAGCTCCTGATCCGCCGCAGCCGGACCACCGGCGAACTCGCCTATTACCGCTGCCACTCCACCGGTCCAGCCCCGCTGGCTGTGCTGGTCAAGACCGCTGGTTCAAGGTGGCGTGTGGAAGAAACCTTCCAGGCTGAGAAAGGGCTGGCGGGACTCGACGAGCACCAGGTCCGCCGCTACCGCTCTTGGACCCGCTGGGTCACCCTCGCGATGCTGGCCCACGCCTTCCTCGCGGTAGTCCGTGCCGACGAACACGCCCGCAGCCCCGCCCTGGACGGCCTGGTCCCGCTGTCCTGCAACGAGATCCAGCGCCTGTTCATCACGGTCACCGTCCAGCCCCGCCACGACCTGGCCCACCGGCTTCGCTGGTCGCACTGGCGGCGGCTCCATCAGCAGCGATCCCTCACCAGCCATGACCGGCGACAAGCTACATCCCAGACATGAAGATCGCGATCTACAGCTGGAGTACTAACTGGCCCCACAAAAGCTGTTGATCATGTGACTATCGGTGTGGCCTGTCGTTGGTCTGGTCGTGGGGAAACGTCAGTCGCGGCCGTGGATCGTGTCGGATGAACTGTGGTCGCTGATCGTGCCGCTGCTGCCCGTGCCGGCGCCGAAGCTGGTCGAGGGCAGACCTCGAGTGCCGGACCGGCAGGCGCTGTGCGGGATCCTGTTCGTCCTGCGCACCGGTATCCAGTGGGAGTACCTGCCCCAGGAGCTGGGCTTCGGTTCGGGGGTGACCTGCTGGCGGCGTCTGGCGGCCTGGAACGAGGCCGACGTCTGGGACCAGCTGCATGTGCTGCTGCCGGAGAAGCTGCGGTCGAAGGACAAGCTGGACTGGTCGCGGGCGGTGATCGACTCCTCCCACGTCAGGGCTGCCCGACGCGGCCCCAAAGCGGACCCAGCCCGGTCGACCGTGCACGGCCCGGCAGCAAGCACCACCTCATCGTCGACGGGCAGGGCATCCCGCTCGCGGTGTCGCTGACCGGCGGCAACCGCAACGACGTCACCCGGCTCCTGCCCCTGCTCGACAAGATCCCGGCGATCGCGGGCCGGGTCGGCAGACCGCGCCCGACGGCCCGACGCGCTGCTGGCCGACCGCGGCTACGACCACGACAAGTACCGCCGCCTGCTCTGGCAGCGCGGGATCCGACCCGTGATCGCGAAGCGAGGCGAGCCGCACGGCACCGGCCTGGGCACCTTCCGCTACGTCGTCGAGCGCACGATGTGCGCCACAAGGCGCCCTGTTTGTATCCCTGGTTCAGCCGGGAGGAACTCGGAAGGAGGTTTCTGGGCCGGATGACTTACCTGGATCCGAAAGGTGAAGGGGACAACAGCATGTCAGAAAACCAGTAACCGGGCTCAGTTGTCGGAGACGGTGTGCTGGGCGGCCCGCGCGATATGGCGAAGACTGGATTGTTTGAAACCCAATCTCCAGAAGATGCAAGCTCTCATCCGCCGGAAAGACGACTGAAACCGGCGCCACGCTCTGCACTGGACTCGATCGTTATCCGGTGCACCTCCGGAACGTGGAGCGATGCCCAGCGAGGGCATTCAAGGAGATGAGTGGGACGCTTACATCGCGCTAGAACGTACAAGCAGAGACGAACGTGGGATCGCCTAAGGGACGCAAGTCCTATGGCGACGGAGGCCCCGTAGTAGTCGCCGGAGTAACGACCGGTCAGGGAGGACGGGAAAGCCGTTCACATCGGGCGAAGGGGGCCAGGTGATTCGGACACCGAGACTCGGGAGGTATGCGAAATGCAGAGAGCCGAAACGGTGCTGGGTGTCCTGCGTGAGCGCGGCAGGCGTGGTCTGCCGTGTGACGAACTGTATCGGCAACTGTTCAACCCGCAGTTGTATCTACTGGCTTATGGGCGCATCTACGCCAACCACGGTGCGATGACGCCCGGAGTCACGAAGGAAACAGTGGACGGCATGTCCCAGCGGAAGATCGGACGCATCATTGATGCGATGCGCCACGAGCGCTACCGGTTCCGTCCGGTACGCCGCGTGAATATCCCAAAGAAGAACGGAACCACGCGGCCACTTGGATTGCCGACATGGTCGGACAAGCTTGTCGGTGAAGTCGTGCGCCTCTTACTGGAGGCGTACTACGAGCCGACCTTTTCCGACCGCTCCCACGGGTTCCGGCCCAAGAAGGGCTGCCACACCGCACTGCGCGAGGTGGCCCATACCTGGACCGGAACTGCCTGGTTTATCGAGGGTGATATTGCCGACTGCTTCGGGAGCCTGGATCATCAGATCCTGCTCTCAATTCTTGGCGAGAAGATCCGAGATAGGCGTTTCCTTCGGCTGGTGCGCAACATGCAGACCTCTGACTGGGCGCGCGTCATGCTGCATCGGCGTCGCAAAACTGTCGTGGCATGCGATACCTGCCACGACCGCATCCACTCAGAACGGCCTGCCAAACCATTCACGCCGTAATCATTGGAGAGCCGGATGACAGGGAAACCGTCATGTCCGGTTCGGCGGGAGGCCGCGCGGAAAAGGACTCGCCCCGGTGAGAACCTCGCTGCGTGGCCCACCCATCCGCGTGGCTCCACGGCTTCCGACGCCTTCGCATCCGGTGGGAACGCAGAGCCGACATCCACGAAGCACTCCTCAAGCTCGCCTGCTGCCTCATCACCCACCGCCACGTCCAACGCCTTTGTTAGGACCCGTTAACCCAAGGCGTCCTACATCATTTGTCCAGTGGGCACGCGACGCTCGGCCGAGAAGTGTTGGGTCATCCGTACGATTCTTGATCGCGCTGACTGTCGTACGGTCGTCGCCAGGTTCGGAGCCCGCCCGAGTGACGCTGCTTCATCGACCTCGTCGGCGATGCGCCCCGACCCACACTGCCCTGAGGAAAGGTCTTTCGACGATCATGACTTTCGAAAGTCTGGCGGCGGCCATCGAGCGCGTGGGGAACCCGGTAGACCTCCTGCGTAACAGCCCCGCACGTGCCCACACGTTCCCCGTCGTACCCGAATTCACCAACTGGCGCTCCGAGCAGCGTGCCTGGGCGGAGTCCTGCGCCCTACTGGACCAGTCACACCACATGGTCGACCTTTTCCTCAAGGGCCCCGATGCTCTGACGGTGCTCACCGGACTGGGAGTGAACAGCTTCGCCGGCTTCGGAGTCGGCAAGGCCAAGCAGTTCGTGGCCGTGAACCCGGATGGTCAGTTGATAGGCGATGCGATCCTCTTCCACCTGGAGGAGGAAGTGTTCGATCTCGTCGGGCACCCGATGGTGATCGACTGGGTGCTGTTCCACGTCGAGCGTGCAAACTACGAGGTCACCGCCGAACGCGATGAGAACTCCGCCGTCAGGACCTCCGGGCCGCCGAAGTTCTACCGCTACGAGCTTCAGGGCCCAAAGGCCGCGGCTGTCCTTCAACAGGCCACCGGGCGGCCGCTGCCGGAGACCAAGTTCTTCAACATGGCCGACTTCTCCATCGCCAGCCGCACCGTCCGTGGCTTGCGCCACGGCATGGCAGGACAGCCCGGGTTCGAACTGTTCGGGCCGTGGGAGGAGGGCGAGGCAGTCCTCGATGCCCTTCTGGCGGCAGGGCAGGACCACGGACTCGTCCGGGCTGGGGCGAAAGCGTACTCGACCGCCAACCTTGAGTCGGGCTGGGTGCCGGCGCCGATCCCTGCAATCTTCGACGACGCTCCGCTACTCAATGAGTACCGGGAGTGGCTACCCGCCGTGGCCATCGGCGCCATCGGTGGCAGCGTGGACTCGAGCGACATCTCCGACTACTACCTGACGCCCTACGACATCGGCTACGACCGCAACATCAAGTTCGACCACGAATTCGTCGGCCGTGCCGCCCTCGAGGAACTGGCGAAGAACCCGCCGCGTACCAAGGTCACCCTCGTCTGGAACGACGACGACGTCACCGCCGCGATGGGGTCACTGCTCGGCGACGGGCCCGGAGCGAAGTACTTCGACCTGCCCAAGATCCGATATGCGTTGCACCAGGAGGATCAGGTCCTGCTGAACGGCGAGCAGATCGGAATATCGCTGGACTGCGGCTACATCGCCAACGAGCGAGCCATGGTCTCCCTGGCCACGATCGCCAAGGAGCACGCTGCGCCCGGGACCGAGGTGGTCGTCGTCTGGGGCGAGCAACCGAACTCGGCGAAGCCGCAGGTCGAGGAACACAGGCTCTGGGAGATCCGGGCTACCGTCGCCCCCGTCCCTTACGTTCAGTTCGCCCGAACCGATTACCGGAGCAGGTGACATAACGGCGACGACGGACTCACAGGGTGGGTACAACGGTAGGCTTCGTCTACACCAAGCGCTGACACGGCAGAACGGCACGCTGGTGCGGGATTGCGCAATGTACTACGCGATCCCGCACAAGGTCCGATCAACCTGGCGGCTCCCTGACGCTGGGCTTCCGCTCCGCTTCCCGTCCCATCAGCAGTGGTCGGAGCTGGCCACCGCGCGGTCGCGGGCCACATTCTGACCCTTCGGTGTGCCGTCGGGGTTGATCACGTTGGCCTTGGCGTCGTAGTAGGCGCCCGTGGAGAGGATGGTTTTGTAGCTGGAGTCGCGACCGCGCCAGGTGGTAGTGGTGACCAGTCCGCCGCCCGACGCACCCCAGCGGTACTTCGAGACGGTGAATCTGGGGTTGCTGCGCACGGTGCGCATCTCCGGGCGCAAGGTCAGCCATCCCACTCGCCTGGGCGGGACAGTGATGCCAGTGGTGGTGGACCAGCCCTTCGCCTTGGCGTACGACCAGGTGTGTTCGTAGGCACCGCCGGCCTGTATGTGCAGGACGTCCTTGATTGCGTTCCAGTCGAAGCCGAACGAGCCGCTGACGCTGTTGGTTTCGGTGCTTGTCGTGCTCCCGTTCGTCTGGAGGTTCTGACTCAGCTGGGAGCCGGAGCTGCAGTTCACGAGGGTGTTGCTGACCTTGGTCTCCGGACCGGTCCAGGTCCAGCTGGAGGACTCGGGGTAGCTGCAGGAGCCCTCGAACGCCTCCCAGTTGGCCGAGAGTGCGTTGAGGTGCGAGGCCTCGAACGCATTCGACTTCTTGAGCTCGCCGGTCTGTACGTTGATGAGCCAGTACTGCTGTGATGTCGAACCGGTGCAGAGACTCATCAGCAGCTTGTCGGTGTTGAACGGCTCGACGCCTCTGATGTTGGCCGCGGCATTCGCCGGTGAGACGAGTGCCAACATCGAGGACATGCTCAGCGCCCCGACTACGGCCGCGCGGGTAATCGTCGTACGCGAAATCACGTGATGGTCCCTTACTTTGCCTGTCCAGGAGGATGCCAAATGACGACCTCGTGGCGTCCACGGGTCTGCCCGCCACTCAACAGCAGATCTAAGGCGGTCCACCGTGCCGGTGCGTGCCACCCAGGGCGACGTGATCATCTTTGGGCTCCACTGACGCTAGAAGGTGCGGATTTGATCAGCAACCCAAGCGCCTGCGCCTAATCAACCTGTTCTGGGGTTCAGCCTGGCATCGGCGCACTTCCCTTGCGAGAGCGACGGCACGACCCCACCCGCCGTACCAAGGACACCCGATTCACCGAAGGCACGGCCCAACGAGGCATCCATGCCGTCGTCGTGAATCGCGATCGTCGTTTCATTCGGAATGCAGAAGACAGAGGTAGGTGGCCCTATGGGACGTCCCGAAAAACCGCTGGACCCGGCGGCCGGCGCGGTGCAGCGCCTTGCCGACGAACTGCGTAAACTACGAAGGGATGGTGGCAGCCCGTCGTACCGGACCATGGCCGGAAGCGCCGGATTCTCTGCGTCGGCGCTGTCGCAAGCGGCGGGCGGAGAACGGCTGCCGTCGTTTGCCGTCTTTCAGGCGTATGTAAGGGCGTGCGGCGGCGACCCCTCCGCATGGGAACAGCAGTGGAAGACCGCCGAGGCAGCCGCCGCAGAGTTACCTGTACTTGTCGGGGAGGACGACCCTGCCCCTTATCGGGGCCTCGCACGATTCGAACCGGACGATCACGACCTGTTCTTCGGCCGGGACCGAATGCTGGAGCAACTCCAAGAGCTGGTGTGCGAGCACAGGTTCGCAGCTGTGTTCGGTCAATCCGGCAGCGGCAAGTCCTCCCTGTTACGAGCCGGCCTGATCCCGTCCCTGCGAAGGGAGATAGCAGCCCGGGGGAATCCGACATCGCTTCGGTTACTCACCCCAGGGGACAGACCCGCCACGACGTACGGGCATCTCCTGGCGCCAGCAGAGGATGGGCGGGAGATCTGGGTGGTGGTGGACCAGTTCGAGGAGATCTTCAGCCTGTGCCAGGAAACGGCTGAACGGGCCCGCTTCATCGACCTGCTGCTCGCCTCCCTGGATCCCGACAGCAGCCTGCGCGTGCTCATCGCCATACGCGCGGACTTCTATGCCCGCTGCTCCGAGCACCTAGGCCTCGCGGGCGCGCTGCACGGCGCCGGACTACTCGTCGGCCCCATGACCAGGGAGGAATTGCGGGACGCCGTCGTCAAGCCCGCGATGGCGGAAGGTGTACTCGTGGAGCGGTCACTGACCAACCTGATCGTCGAGGACGTCCTCGATCGGCCCGGAGCCCTTCCGCTGCTCTCGCACGCCATGTTAGAGACCTGGCGCCGGCGCCAGGGACGCATGCTGACCAGGGTCGCGTACGAGGCGATCGGCGGGCTGCGCGCCTCGATCGCGGCGAATGCCGAGGGCGTGTACGGACAACTGGACCCATCCCAGCAGCGAGCCGCGCAGAGCACGCTGCTCCGAATGATCCAGCCAGGGCGCGGAACCGCCGATACCCCACGCCCACTCGTTCGAGCCGAACTCGACGCTTGGGACGACCCCGACGTGCGGACAGTGGTGGAGCAAATGATCCACGCTCGACTGCTGACAGCCGGCGAGGACGGCGTCCGCATCGCCCACGAGGCCCTGATCAGCTACTGGCCCCGGTTCCACGGCTGGATCGAGGAGAACCGTGAACGTATGGTCCGTCTTCGACAGCTCGCCGAAGCCGCCCATGGATGGCTTGAGCACGACAACGACCCCGACGCCCTGTTCCGAGGCAGGCGCCTGGCCCAGTTGGAAGAGCTTTTCCCGGACTACCGAAACGATCCCGCTCTCACCGCTCTGGAACGGGCTTTCCTCACAGCCGCTTTCGAGGCACGCGAGAGGGAACGGCAAGCCGCGCGCCGCACCCGACACACGACTCGGCTCCTCCTCATCGCACTCTCCGGTGCTCTGGCGGTGGCCCTGGTCGTCGGCCTGCTCGCATGGTCGCAGTGCAGGTACAAGGAGCGGGAGTGAACTGACACCGCGGCTCGCCGGGGCGCCGCGGTCACCGACACCCCGCGCACAACGGGCCGCGCTGTTGGTGCCGCCGCCTGGCAGATTTCCCCGCCGCCCGAGAGCCGGCGGGCCCTGATCGCCTCTCGCACTCAGCCGGAAACGAGCGTCGAACCGCACAAAGGCTCTGAAGCACTGGTGGATGTCACCGCGCAGCACCGGCCCCCTCGCCGCCGCTCCCGATCTCCGGTCAGTCCCAGGCAAGCCCCACGTCGATGACCCGGTGCAGTCCCGGAGCAAGCCTCCGCGCCGCCGAGGCGACGCTCAGCATGCGGGCGACCGTCCCGGGGTACGGGTCCGCGGTGAACGCCCCGTCCACGGTCGCGCGCAGCCACGAATCGCCGTCGACCACGATCCTGAGGGCGAGGTCCAGGTTCTCGGCGTGGGCCACGGTGGGTTCCCAGACCAGCGTGACCTGCCGGCCGCCCTCGAGCTCGGCGACGCACTCGTGGCGGAAGCCGCACGCCAGACCCGCCGGGATCGTCTCGTCGTCGAGCCGTACGTCGTGTTCGGACGTCAGCGCCCGTCGCGCCTCGTGGAGGTGCTCGACGCGGCGCCCCACCGCCTCCCCGATCAGATGGGCGGACGCACCGAGCGGGTAGGGGGTCTCGCGCTCCAGGTCCGCGGGAGACTCGCCGATGCCCTGCATGTGCCGGTTCTCCCGGGGCCACGACCGCGCGTCGGACGGTTTGACGATCGTCAGCCGCCGCCAGCCCGGCGCCATCTGCAGCAGCAGCGCGGGCAGCACGTCGAAGACGAAGCCCGGTTGGAGCCCTGCCGTGGCGATCCGTGTGCCGCGGGATCTCGCGGCACTGTCGAGGGCCTTCCCTCCGTCGGTCAGTTGGGTGGCTGGATGGAACAGGCCCGAGCTCGTCACCACGTCGAGCCCGAGGTTCGCGCAGTTCTCCAGCGCGTGCGCGAGTTCATCCGCCACGGCATGGTTCGTGTGCACGACAACGGCGTCGGGGAAGCGTTCAGCCGCTCCGGCGAGGTCGTCGAAGACCGCGATGCCCGGCGGCAGCGGGCCGGCCTGCGCCGGCCGTCTGGTGACGACCGCGACGGGTGCCAGGCGTGGCTCCCGCGCACAGGCCTCTACAGCGAGCCGTCCCAGTTTCCCCAGCCCCCAGACGATCACTTGAGTCGTCATACGAGTACCTCCGGGGCGGGGCGACGGGCACGGATCTTCTGCAGGATCTCGTCGGCGACGCGCTGTCCGGAACGCGCGGCGCCTTCCATGGCGCTGGCCCATTCCCCGGTCGCCTCGCCGGCGAAGTGGACGCCGCCCACAGCGGCGCCGAGTGCGGCACGGCGCGCGAATCCGCCGGTGCCGAGGTTCACCACGCCTCCCACGAACTCCTCAGTCGTCCAGTTCTGCACGACGCCGCCTACGCGTGAGGGCGTCACCCCGGTCATCGCCTCGATCTGGCGGTCAAGGTCGGTCAGGGTGGCGGCGGCATCGTCGAGCCTCCCGTCGCCGGTGTCCGCGACGGTACCGAGGGCGATCACCGTGTCCTCGGGGCCGGACTTGAGCCAGAACATGCTGACCGGGCTGTCGGTCATCGTGCTGGGGCCTGCAGCGTCCAGGATGCGGCCGCCGTCGCGGTACTGCGCGACGACCTTGCCTCCCTGTGCCATGGGGGTGCCCAGCAGGGCCTCGATCTTCCAGGAGGGCAGCACGGGGTCGAATCCGATCCTGCGGGTGGCCTGAACCGAAGCGGTGACGACGACGCGATCCGCGGTGAAGTCACCCGTGTCGGTGAGGACCCGATATCCCCGGCCCGCCCGTGTCACCACGCGGACCGGGGTGCTGAACCGAATGTCCAGTCCAGCCGACGCAGTGCGCGCAATCGAGTCGGTCCCGTCAGCAAGCAGCCAGCACAGTCGCCCGATGTCCCCTGGGTGCACGTGCCACGAGGAAACGAGATCACCGCGGGTTACAGGGTTGAATCCGGCCTGCATGACGTACGCGTGACGGGACTTCACCGACAGCCCAACACGCCGTGCCCAGGCCGTGAGCGTCTCGGCGCCCGAAGGAGGCGCGGCATCGAGGGCGTCCAGCACCTCCCATGCCATCGCGGAGCGCTCCCCTGCATCCACCCGCTGTCCATCGGTGACCAGGTTCCCCAACAGGATTGAGGCACCGCTGTACCTCTGGTCCGGGCCCTTGGGGAAGAGCGCGACGCGGGGCCTGAGCCGCACGTCATGCTCCAGGCAGAACGAGAGCAGGGTGTCCTGGCCGATGTCCAGCCACGACGCTCCGAGGTCGGCGACCTGCCCGTACGCGAGCGACTCTCGGTCACCCCGTGTACGGCCGCCGAGATGCGGAGTGGCTTCGAGGACGACAACGTCCTCACCACCATGGGCGAGGCTGCGGGCGGCGAAGAGGCCGGCGAGACCGGCTCCGATCACGATCGTGCTCATGCGCGAGACAGCCTTTCGTCGATCAGGTCGGCGTGGTACCGCCGGGGAGAGCGGAGTATCTCGTCCGCAGCGCGTATCCCGGAGCGCACAGCCGCCTCGAGAGTTCCCGACATCGGGCCGTCGGTGTAGTCGCCGGCCAGGTGGGTGCGGTGCTCCACCGCTGACAGGACACTGGCGATTGTGGTGCGTGCTGCGGCCGACGGCATGACGGTCACCCCCTTCGCGATGGGGTCGGCCCACCAGTTCTTGACCTCGCCGTGCAGCCGGGTCACCGGGCCGCCGGTCGCCTTCACCACTAGATCGTCGACCATCCTGAGCGACGCCTCCTCGTCGGCCAGGACTCCCCGCCCCTCACCGTTGATGAAGGCGGCCACGATCGCCGGCCCTTCCGAGAGGTGCATGCTGCCCACCCAAGCCGAGTTGATGGCTCCATCGGTGTAGACGATGGAGCCGAAGGCCTCCCGCACCGCGTCTCCCTCGGCGTACTGCGCGAGGACCTTGCCCGCCATCGCCGGCAGGAGGGACATCGCCGTGGCCACCTTCTCCTCCGGCAGCGGCGGGTCGAAGCCGATCGTGAGCATGGCGAACGGCCCGGCCGCGCAGATCACCCTGCTGCCGGTGTAGGTGGTGCCGTCTTCGGTCTCCACGGTGACGCCCCCGACGCGCCGCACCCGTGCGACCGTCTGGTTGAGTCGGATGTCCAGGCCCTCGGCCAGAGCGAACGCGAGCCGCTGGGTGCCCCCGATAACGCGGCGGAAGTCCGCGCTGGGCGTACCGAAGATGTAGTGGACGTCGCAGTCCCAGGGGTCCAGCTGGGTCAGCATGCGCGATACGCTGCGCACCGCGGCGGCGGGGACCGTCGAGAGCCTGGACCTGCGTACCCACTGCTCCACAATCTCATGGTGCTGGGGCGGGTGCGCCTGGGCCGCTGCCCGAATGTCGGCCGCCGCTCGCGCGGCCTCTTCCTGGGCGATGACCCCTCCGTCGACCAGGAAGCGTCCGACCCGCAGGTAGCCCTCGACGAGCGAGAGGTCCTCGGGTTCCGGACGCCCGTACGCCAACGGCTGCGAGAGTTCCACGCCGAGCTCGCCGCAGAGCGTGGTCAGCGCGTGGTAGCTGCGGTCGATGATCTCTCCGCCGTGGTCGGCGTACTGACCTGCGCACCAGCCGTCAGTGGTGGTCAGGGCCCTGCCGCCGACCTGGTCCCCGACCTCGAGCACGATCACCTCGACACCGGCCTGTCGCAGTTTCCGGGCGGCTGTCAGCCCCGCCAGTCCCGCCCCGATCACGATCACCGGGCCGTTGTCCAGCGTCTGCACGCCACCACCTCCATCCACATCGCGCGAGCGGGATCCGGCGGCCGCCGGGTCCCCGGCCATCCACTAGACACCCGCACGGAATAGGTGCCTGTGTGGGCGCAGCGATCGATGCCCGGTTGGGGGAACCCGCAAGCCTCCCCTCACCGTGGGGCTCCCCCACCTCGCGGACAGGTCCCCAGCCGGGGACACGACACTCACCTGTCCCGTCCTGCATCGGAGTGTCCGGCAACTGTTCGAGGATCGCGGCGACGTCCGTGCTGTGGGCGTTGTCGACCAGCATCCGGGCCATGTGCGATGCGGGATCCCGCCGGGCCACCACGAGCCCAATGCGGTGTGTGCGTGCAGGCCCGGTCAGGGGCACCGCCTGCATTCCCGCGAGCACCCCGAAGACGTGCAGCCAAGAGTGGGGCACGATGCCGGCCCAACGGTCCGTCCTGACGTGCGCGAAGGGGGAGGCGACCTCTGTCTCACCTGGGCCGCACCAAGGCGCCGATCTCCTCAAAGACACCGTCCAGCACCCGGCGTCCCTGCATGACCGGGCCGAGGAGGCAGAGCGGCTGCCGCTGTCCAGGTGATCTCGTTCAGCCGCCGGCGCCGACGGCCGATCACGTCGGCAGGACGTACCGCTCGCGATACAGAGGGACGTAGTCGAACCGCCGGGCGACCTCCTCGGCTCGACCACTTCCGTGGTGCGCAGGTACGTCTGAACCTGGACGGTGACGAGCGGATGTCGGGTGCAGAAGCTCGATCAGCAGGGAGACCACGGTGGGTACGGAACCGACGCGCAACCGGCCGCTGAGTCCGCTCCGCATGGCCGCCACCATGTGCGGTCCCTCGGGTGTCAGCCCCTCGAACCTCCGCTCCCTGCGCACCAGGGAGACCTTCAGTTCTTCCTCAGCTTCCGCAAACCCTCGGACAGAGCGGGCTGGGAGACATGACACGACCCGGCGGCACGGGCGAATGACGCTCACGGGCCAGAGCGACGAGGTGTTCGAGCCGGCGCAGCAGCACATCATCGGTGTACTGACTCCGGCCGCGCAAGCCAACCAGATCGCCATCCGAGACCACCATGCGCGATCTGATAGGCCACACCTATCAGATCATTGCGAAGACCACTTTGACGCCACTGACGGAAACCGGTGAAAGTGCCTGTACGGCAGGTGCGTTCCGTTCCTTCACTCTCGCCCGCCCGCCCAGAGGTTCAGCGACTCCGTGCCGGAGTGCCGCCACGTCCACCCACGCCGTGAAGGGAATGGATACCGCACGATGAGCACAATCGAAGACCCCGAGGACGAGCGTCTGTCCGTCACTCCCCCCAAGGCATGGGCCACCGGAGTGCCGGCGGTGACACACGCCCTCCAGTACTCCCTCGGCCAGACCTCGGTGCGGCGTACCGCGCTGACACTGCTGAACATCAACCAGGCCAAGGGCTTCGACTGCCCGGGCTGCGCCTGGCCCGAACCAGCCGCAGGGCAGCGGCACCTCAACGAGTACTGCGAGAACGGCGCCAAGCACATCAGTGACGAGGCGACCTCGCGCCGCGTCACCGCGGAGTTCTTCCGGCGGCACCCGATCTCCGAGCTGGGCGGGAAGTCCGACTACTGGCTCAACCAGCAGGGTCGGCTCACCGAGCCCATGGTCAAGCGTCCCGGCTCGGACCACTACGCGCCGATCGGATGGGACGAGGCGCTGGCCCTGCTCGCAGATGAGCTGCGCGCCCTCGACTCGCCAGACGAAGCACTCTTCTACACCTCCGGGCGGGTGGGCAACGAGGCTGCGTTCCTCCTCCAGCTCTTCGCCCGCGCCTTCGGCACGAACAACCTGCCCGACTGCTCCAACATGTGCCACGAGTCCAGCGGTTCCGCCCTGAACCAGACACTGGGCATCGGCAAGGGCAGCGTGAGTCTGCAGGACCTCTACGACGCGGATCTGGTCCTCGTCGTAGGACAGAACCCGGGGACGAACCACCCACGCATGCTCTCCGCGCTGGAGGAGACCAAG
Source organism: Streptomyces sp. NPDC005811 (assembly GCF_040630405.1). Taxonomy (NCBI): domain Bacteria; kingdom Bacillati; phylum Actinomycetota; class Actinomycetes; order Kitasatosporales; family Streptomycetaceae; genus Streptomyces; species Streptomyces sp. NPDC005811. The sequence goes on along the minus strand of NZ_JBEXXK010000043.1, from coordinate 67,120 downwards.
CGCAACGGCGGACAGATCGTGGCCGTGAACCCGCTGCCAGAAGCGGGCCTATTGCGGTTCAAGCACCCCCAGAAGGCCCGTGGCGTAATCGGCCGCGGAACCGCCATCGCCGACCAGTTCCTCCAGATCCGCCCCGGCGGAGACCTGGCTCTGTTCCAGGCGCTCAACCTGCTGTTGCTGCAGGCAGAGGACGAGCGTCCGGGGACGGTCCTCGACCACGCCTTCATCAGCAGGCACACCACCGGCTTCGACGACTTCGCCAGCCACGCACGGAAGATGTCCTGGCCGGATGTGCTCGCGGCCACCGGGCTGACCCGCGAGGAGATCGAACAGGTCCACCGTCGAGTCCTGAACAGCGAGAAGATCATCGTGTGCTGGGCCATGGGGCTGACCCAGCACAAGCACGGCGTCCCGACGATCCGTGAGATCGTCAATTTCCTCCTGCTGCGCGGCAACATCGGCAAGCCCGGTGCCGGTGTATGCCCCGTGCGCGGTCACAGCAACGTGCAGGGCGACCGCACGATGGGCATATGGGAGCGGATGCCCCAATCCTTCCTCGACGCACTGGAGCGCGAGTTCGGCTTCGCCCCGCCCGCCCAGCACGGTCTGGACTCGGTGGACGCGATCCGGGCGATGCGTGACGGACAGGCCAAGTTCTTTCTCGGCGTAGCCGGCAACTTCGTCCGGGCCACCCCGGACAGCGAGGTCACCGAGAGGGCGATGCGGCGCTGTCGGATCACCACGCACATCTCGACCAAGCTGAACCGATCCCACACGGTCTGCGGCGACACTGCGCTCATCCTGCCGACTCTCGGCCGGAGCGACCGCGACATCCAGGCGGGTGGGGAGCAGTTCGTCACGGTCGAGGACTCGATGAGCGAGGTGCACGCCTCCCGCGGTCGGCTCGCCCCGGCCTCACCCCACCTGCTCAGCGAGGTGGCCATCATCAGCCGTCTGGCCCGGCTGACCCTCGAGGACCGGCCGGCCATTCCATGGGCGGAGTTCGAGGCCGACTACGGCACCGTACGGGACCGCATCGCGCGTGTCGTCCCGGGCTTCGAGGACTTCAACGCCCGCGTGGCCCGACCCGGCGGCTTCCGGCTGCCGAACCCCGTGAACGAGAGACGGTTTCCCACGGCAAGCGGCAAGGCCGTCTTCACTCGCAATGCCTTCGAGATGCTCCAGGCCCCCGAGGGGCACCTGATCCTCCAGACGCTGCGCTCGCACGACCAGTGGAACACCATCCCCTACGCCATGAACGACCGCTACCGGGGCATCTCCAACGCACGCAGGGTCGTCCTGGTCAACCCCGCCGACCTGGAGGTCCTGAGAATCGCGGACCGTAGCGAGGTCGATCTGGTCGGTGTCTGGCAGGACGGTGTGGAACGCCGCGCACCAGGCTTCCGGGTTGTCTCCTACCCGACGACGCCCGGTTCCGCCGCCGCGTACTACCCCGAGACCAACGTCCTGGTCCCCCTCGACAGCGTCGCCGACATCAGCAACACGCCCACCTCCAAAGGCGTCATCGTACGGCTGGAGCCGGTCGGGGAGGGGGCAGGCGCATGGGCCGGGTGACCGCGCGACGCCGCGTCCTTCGTGTCCGCGACGGCACGGCCGCGCACTGGCCGGACACTCTGGCCGTGGAAGAGCCGATGGAGATACGGGTCGGGGGGCGACCTCTGACGGTGACCATGCGCACTCCAGGCCACGACTTCGACCTCGCGGCCGGATTCCTCGTGAGCGAGGGGGTCGTCCGCGCCAGCGAGGAGATCGCCGGAATCCGGTACTGCGCCGGCGCCACGGCTGACGGCGCCAACACATACAACATCGTCGACGTCGTCCTGGCTGCGGGCGTCGCGCCCCCGGACGCCTCGCTGGAACGAAACTTCTACACCACGTCGTCCTGCGGGCTGTGCGGCAAGGCCAGCCTGGAGGCGGTGCGCACCACGGCTTCTTGGCGCGTGGACGAAGACCGGCTGCGCATCAGTCCCGAGAAGCTCACTGCGTTGCCCGCAAGACTGCGCGCGGCACAGCGCGTCTTCGACAGTACGGGCGGACTGCACGCGGCCGGCCTCTTCAGCGCTGAGGGCGAGTTGCTGTGCCTGCGTGAGGACGTGGGCCGGCACAACGCCGTCGACAAGGTCGTGGGACATGCCCTGCGCACCGGCCTGCTGCCGCTGCGTGGCACCGTTCTCATGGTCAGCGGCCGAGCCTCCTTCGAGTTGGCGCAGAAGGCACTGATGGCGGGCATCCCGATGCTCGCCGCCGTCTCCGCGCCGTCCTCCCTGGCCGTCGATCTCGCGGCCGAAAGCGGTCTCACGCTGGTCGGCTTCCTTCGCGGCACTTCCATGAACGTGTACACGGGCCAGGAGCGGGTGACGGGCACCTCCTGACTCCGCCCGTACGCAGGGTCCCAGCTCGCCGACGATCATCTTTTCCAGGCGATCAGGAGGGCATGCCTCCATTTGTCCTGCGTGGGCTGCTAGAGTCCAATTAACTCACTCGCATGAGTTAATTGGACACCTGCGAGGGATCGCTCTGGTTGCCGTCCCAGCCGTCGCCACACCGACGGCCCACTCGGCCCCCGTGCGGCCGAAGGCGTTCCTCCCTCCTCAGCCGCGCCCTACGTGAACCCACCCACGAGACCGGACTCGCGAGAGCCCAGGAAGCTCTCGCCTGTGACACCGGGTTTCCCCCACATATGCTCGTCAGGAAGAGAATTGACGCATCAACAGCCATCCGGTCAGACTGCCGCTGGGCTTCGGACCGCTCTGCTCGCCACAGCCCTCACGTTGTCCGTCCTGTCCGTGCCAGCCCACGCCGCCCAAGCAGACGAGAATCAGCCGAACGGCGGCTTCAGCGCCGGAACCTACGTGGTGCAGCTCGCGGACGCCCCGGTCGCCTCGTACAAAGGCGGCCTGCACGGACTGAGGCGTACCGCGCCTCAGCCGGGCAGCCGCCTCGACAGCACGTCTAGCGCGGTCAGAAGCTATCTGCGGCACCTGAAGGAGCGGCGAGACACGGTCCTGGAGAGCGTGCACGGCGTGAAAGCCCTCTACAACTACGTGTACACGCTCAACGGTTTCGCGGCCCGGCTCACCGCTAAGCAGGCAGCGAAGCTGGCCGGCAGCCCCGGCGTCATGTCGGTCACGCGGTCCACTACCAGCCACCCGGCCGCGGCCCCGGAGACGACCCACACATCCCCAGTCAAGCGGTCCGGGACAGCCGACACACCCCGCTTCACACAGACCGCGACCGTCAGCGTTTCCCCTCGGTCAGCACCCGGACGGACGACCACCGCGCCAGTACCTGACATACCTCGCTTCCTCGGCCTGTCCGGGAAGAACGGCCTGTGGTCGAAGTCAGGCGGAGGCGCCCACGCGGGTGAGGGAATGATCATCGGTGTGATCGACACCGGATTCGACCCTGGGAACCCACTGCTCGCCCCGCTCCCGGAACCCCGTCCGGACGCGGATGTCATCGCCAGGAAGTGGAAGGGCAGTTGCGACGAAGGCGACGACAGCGCGCCCCAGCACAAGGTCACCTGCAACAACAAGGTGATCGGAGCCGCCTGGTTCCGTGCCGACATGCCGGACCCTCAGCCGACCGATGTCCCGTCCCCACGCGACATGGACATGCACGGCACCCACACCAGTACCACCGCCGCGGGTGACTACGACACCCCCGCGACAATTCCCGGTGCCAATGTCAGCGGCACGATCAGCGGTGTGGCGCCGGCGGCCAGGCTGGCCGTGTACAAGGCATGCTGGAGCAACGGCTGCGGAGACGTGAACACCGCCGCGGCGATCGATCGCGCCGTGGCGGACGGGGTGGACGTCATCAGTTACTCCATCGGAGGTGGGCTACCGAGCGCCACTTCCATGGAAGCCATGTTCAACGCCACGAAAGCGGGCGTGTTCGTCTCCGCCGCCGCAGGCAACAGCGGCCCCAACACGGTGGAGAACACCGCTCCCTGGATCACCACTGTCGCCGCGGAGACCCATGACACCCGCTACACAGCATCCCTCGTCCTCGGTGACGGCCGCCGCTTCACGACGCCGGCCCTCACCATCGGCGTTCCCACGACTCCGCTGGTGAACGCCGTCGACGCGCGCAGCAGGGAAGCCGACCCGGCGGCGGCGGCACTCTGCGCACCGGACACACTGGATCCCGGCCTGGCCAGAGGGAAGATCATTGTCTGCGACCGCGGCAGCACCGGGTTCACCTACCAGGACCGTTACGACGCTCTGAGGGCATCTGGCGCCGTGGGCGTGATCATGGTCAACACGCCCACCAGTGCACAGGACACGTGGCAGGAACCCCAATTCCCCACGATCATGCTCGGCAAGGACAGCCGGGACGCAATCAAGAAGTACGCCGCCAGCCCTGGCGCCACCGCCACGTTCACCCCCACAGCCAGCGCGCACGTCCAGGCCCCAGTCATCACCGGCTTCTCGTCCAGCGGCCCCGATCCCTTCAGCGGCGGGGACCTGCTCAAGCCCGACATCACTACGCCGGGTGACATGGTCGCCTCGGGCACGGTGCCCGGCGGCGCCAACCACGACCTGGGCCAGTTCGGCTTCATGGGCGGCACCTCCGCCGCGACCCCGCAGATTGCGGGGCTCGCCGCCCTTCTGAAATCCCTCCACCCGAACTGGTCGCCCATGGAAGTCAAGTCGGCGCTCATGACGACGGCGACGACCACCGACAACACGGGCGAACCACTCTCACGGGGGTCGGGCGACAGCCCCGATACCGTCCCCGCCACACCACTGGACTTTGGCGCCGGCACTCCCCGGGCCAGGCTCGCCGCCGATCCCGGCCTGGTCTACGACTCCACCGCCGAGAACTGGACAGCGTATCTCTGCAGTATCGGGTTCTCGGGCCAGGACGAGGCCGACACCTGTTCCGGTGCGCCGAAGACGGACCCCAGCGACCTCAACTATCCGACGATCTCGGTTGGCGACCTGTACGGCCGTCAGACGGTGACTCGCACCGTCAAGAACGTCTCCTCCACATCCGCCACGTACCAGGCCAAGCTGCACACTCCGGTCGGCTACAAGGCCGAGGTCACCCCGAGGCGTCTCTCCCTCGCACCTGGCGCGTCGGCCACGTACAAGGTGACGTTCACGCGTACGCGGGCACAGCTCGGCCAGTGGGAGTTCGGGACACTGACCTGGAGCGACGCCCACAGCCAGCACCGCGTGACCAGCCAAATAGCCCTACGTGCCGCGTTGTTCGGCACCCCGAAGGAGGTTGACGTCGTCGGCCACGACTCGGTGACCGTGACGTCGCACGTGAGCTGGAACGGCGAACTCACGGCGCGAGCCGAGCTGAACGCCGACAGCCGGATCACCGGCACGCTCTACGGGACCGAACAGTCGGACTTCCCCGGTCTGCCCCCCGCCTCGGACGCGGTCGCCAAGACGCACATCCATGTGCCGGAGAACGCCCCGTTCACCCGAGTCGCCATATCCGCCACGGACCACCTGCCCGGAAGCGACCTCGACCTGTACGCCTTCGACAAGTCGGGCCAGCTCGTCGGCCCCTGGCCGGGCTCCGGCTCGGACGAGCACGCCGATCTGCCGCCCGGCGACTACGACATCTACGTCGTGCAGTTCGCGCTCCCGGAAGGCGTGACCCAGCAGCCGTACACCCTGCGTGTCTGGAAGGTCGGTCAAGGGGGCCCCGGCCCGCGTACCACGACGAAACCGGCCGTCCAGCGAGTCGCCGCCGGCTCCGCGGCCGACGTCAGCGTGAGCTGGACCGGAGCCCAGCGCGGTGAAATCTACCTCGGCGTCGTCACCTACGGAGACGGATCGAAGACGGTGGGCCGCACGGTCCTGTCGGTCGGGCCCTGATCGTCCCGCACAGGCACGGTGCGAAACCAGCGCCTGTACGTGCTGTGCCCCGGTCAAGGTCATCGACCGGGGCACAGCACACAGGAGCCAGCGTCCTGTGCCTCGGCATGAGAACAACCTCCAGTGCGCGCTTCGGGACACCGAACCCGTCGCCCCGTGCGCCTGGCCCCACATCAGGTGCGGGCGCCCCCGGCGTCTCTCGCCGGAGTGGACCGGGCGGTGGCTTCACGATCTCGCTCGGCGTCGTACACCCTGCTCGTGAGACCCCGCTCCCTCAGCACCGCCTTGGCCACTCGCTCCGACGGTGTCTTCGGCAGCGAATCGACGATGTCGATGAACCGCGGTACCGCGTAACGCGGCAGATCGGCCGCAACGTGACTGCGCAGCTGCCTCGGGTCGGGCGGTCCGTCACGATGGGGAACGATGACGAGCGCCACGTCCTCCTCGCCCACTTCGGAGGGGACACCGATCGCGGCCGCCTCCAGGACCAGCGGATGTGTCAGGGCCACCCGCTCCACCTCCCAGGCCGACACGTTCTCGCCACGGCGGCGGATGGAGTCCTTCAGACGGCCCACGTACTCGTACGTACCGTCCGTCCGCCGTCGGGCGAGGTCACCGGTGTGCATCCACAGGCCCCGCCAGGCCTCGACTGTCGCCTCGGGCCTGCGCCAGTAGCCCATCATCACCGCGTGCGGACGGGTCGGGCGGACCAGGAGTTCGCCCACCTCCCCATCAGCGACCGCGACACCGAAACGGTCTGCCACACAGAGTTCCACACCCGGCAGCGGTCGGCCCACGTTGCCCGGAGTGCCTTCCCCTGGGTACTGGTTGCAGACGGCCGGCGCCTCCGTCATCCCGTAGCCCTCCAACAGCTCCACGTTGAACCGCTCCGTGAAGGGGTCGTGGATGGATTTGGGGATGGCGGAGCCCAGTCCGCGACGGCGACGGCCCGGCCCGGACGGGTTGGCCGGCTGCTTGAAGACAAGGGGAAGCATCGCCCCGATGAAACAGAACACGTCGGCGTCGTGGCGTTCCACCTCGCTCCAGAACCGGCTGGCGCTGAACGAACTCGCCAGGACCAGTCGGCACCGCTCATACAAGACGTCCAGGACGGCCATGCGCGGATCGATGTGGCACAGCGGCTGAGCGCAGTACATGACCTCACCCGGGCTCAGGGCGATCGCTTCGTGGTGCGCCATCGGGATGTTCGCGTAGTAGCCGTGCGACAGCATCACCCCCTTCGGCGGCCCCGACGAACCCGACGAGTACATGATGGTGGCGAGTTCGTCGGGCTGGGGCCGAGCCAGGTCCGCGGAATCGGTTCGGCCGCGCGCCAGTACGTCATCGAACGTGTGATGGCGAACACCTGGCCCCAGCGGCTCAGGATCGGCCTCGCCATCGAGGACGACCGCCAGTTCGATTCCGTGACCGGGGACGGTCTCCGCGACGCGCCTCAGCAGTTCGGCCGCGCCGATCGCGACACGGGGCGCGAGATCGGTCACCAGATGCTGCAGCGACGCACCCTTGGCCTCCACTGAGGCCGGACCGTCGACGGCCCCGGCGGCATGCAGACCGAACCAGCTCCAGACGGCCTCGATACGGTTGGGCATCATGATGAGGGCGCGGTCGCCCTTCGCTACGCCTGCCTCGCGCAGACCCCGACCCATGGACATGACCTCGGCATACACTTCACTGAACGTGTGCTCGACGTCATCGAACACCAGGAAAACCTCACGCGGGAGCTCCGAGCTGGCACGCGCGAGTTCCTGGAGAACGCCGCCGGGCACGACCTCGGTTCTGTTCATGTCGGACATGGTGCTGCGGACGCCCTTCCTCGTTCCTACGCCTGTTAGCTTTGCACCCGGTCAGGGGAAAAGACTCAGTCAAATGCCCGGTTTCCGATCGTCGGGGCTGCCTCCAGCAGCCGACGAGTGTAAGGGTGGGCAGGCTCCCGCAGTACGCTCGCCGTCGGACCGCGTTCACAGATATCGCCGGTCTGCAGGACCAGGACCTCGTCCGCGATCGTCGCGACCACGCCCAGGTCGTGTGTGATGAAGAGCATCGACAGACCCAGCTCACGGCGCAGCTCACGAAGCAGCTCGAGCACCGCGGCCTGTACCGAGACATCCAGGGCCGAGGTGATCTCGTCACACAGCAGCACGTCCGGCCTCGCGACGAGGCTACGGGCGATTGCCACGCGCTGGCGCTCGCCGCCCGAGAGCTCACTGGGATAGCGCTTCGCCATGCTGTGCGGCAGACGCACCTGGTCGAGGCGGCTCAAGGCCTCTGTCCGAGCCGTCGACCGGTCCTGACCGAGCAGCAGGTGCGCGGGGCGGGTGAGTGATTCCTCGACCGTCCGCCGTGGATTGAGGGCTTCCGCCGAGTGCTGGAAGACCATCTGGATACGCCGGCGCTGTTCGGGAGTGCGCTGTCTTGCGTGGCCTGGCAGTTCGATTCCGTCGAGCAGGACGCGCCCCGACGCCGGCGGATGCAATCCCGCGATCGCGCGGGCCAGTGTGCTCTTACCGGAGCCCGATTCACCCAGCAGTGCCACGCAGGCCCCCGGCGCGATGGCGAAGCTTACGTGCTTCGCCGCAGTGACGACCTCGCGTCGGGACCGGTGCTCGGCGGTGACCGAGTCGAGTACGAGCACCGGGGCCGAGTCCACTCTCGTCTCACCTGCTTCCGTCCGGTCGCGAGTGACTGTCGGCGGGGCGGCGCGGCGCCAGTGGAAGCAGCGCACGTCGTGTCCGGGGCGGACGGGCGTGGGCTCGGGCGACTCGTCCGAGCACTCCGCAGTGGCCATCCGGCAGCGTGGGGCGAACGAGCACCCTGTCGGGCGCTCGGAGAGCCCCGGGGCGACACCAGGGATCGGCTCGAGCCCGCCCGGCGCGGTCGGGTCCGGGCTCGCGGCCACCAAGGCCCGGGTGTAAGGGTGCCTGGGGTGGGACAGAACATCCCCCGTAGGCCCCACCTCCACGATCCGGCCGGCGTACATGACCGCGATCCGGTCCGCGATCCGCGACACGACCCCGATGTCGTGCGTGACGAAGACCATCGAGATTCCGTGTACATCCCGAAGCCGAAGCAGTTCGTCCAGAATCGTCGCCTGGGTGACGACGTCCAGTCCCGTGGTCGGTTCGTCGAGCACCACGACGACAGGTTCACAGGACAGCGCGACACCGATGGACACCCGTTGCTGCTGTCCGCCGGAGAGCTGATGGGGAAAGCGCCGCGTGAACTCCCGCGTGGCAGGCAGGCCCACGGCCCGCAGTTGAGCCACGACGCGTTTCGTGTGCTGGCCACCGGCCCCCACGCGATGCTGGTCAAGCACGTCCTCGATGACCTGACCGACACGGAAGGCCGGATTCAACGCCCGGCCCGGCTCCTGGGGTATGTAGGAGATCAGTTTGCCCCGCCGGGAACGCATCGACTCACCCAGGGGCACCGTCTCTCCGCCGACCGTCAACCGGCCATGGGCGATGTGGACCCCTGGCGCCGCATACCCGAGCAGCCCCAACGCCATCGTGGTCTTGCCCGAACCGGATTCCCCCACGATCCCGAGGATCTCCCCCCGGTCGATCTCCAGATCGACCCCGTCGACGATCACCGCGCCCGATCCGAGCCTGATGTCCAGACCTTCGACTCGGAGTCCCGGGTTCTGCACGCCCTGGCCCTGTGCGCCGGGCGGCTCGGTACCGGAAGCGGGATCCGGTGAGACCTCTGCATATGACAAGGTTCGTCCTCGTTCGGTTTCTCTGCGGTTACCGACCCTCATGCGACATCACCCGATCGTCCGGCGGTCTGCACGACGGCGTCGGCGATCAGGTTCACGGAGATCGCCAGGACCGCCAGCAACGCCGCCGGTACGAGCACGGAAAGCATGTTGGTCGCCATGACCGACCGGTTCTCAGTGATCATCAGCGCCCAGTTGGCATCGGGCGGACTCGCACCGACTCCCAGGAAGTTGAGGCTCGCGACGAGAAAGACCGCGGAGGGCGAGCGCACCCCGGCGTCGGCGGCGATCGTCGGCAGAATGTTCGGAAGGACCTCGTGGACGATCAGCCCTCCGGGCCTCTCTCCCCGGGCCACAGCGGCTTCGACGTAACCGGTCCTCGACACCTCCAGCGTCGCGGCGCGCGTGACGCGGGCGACACCGGGGAACAGCACGAGCACGATCCCGATCACCACGGCCGGTGCCGCGCCGCCCGTGCCCGTGATGAGGACCAGGAGGAGCAGCATGGGCGGGAACGCAACGAAGAGGTCGACCCCTCGCATCAGCAGCTGATCGACCCATCCCCGCGAGGTCATGCCGGCCACGGTGCCCACCCCCACACCGAGGACATAGGTGCCGACGACCGCGAGCGCCGAGACCCACAGGATCGCCACACCGCCGGCCAGGGCACGACTGAGCACGTCCCGCCCGAGGAAGTCGGTGCCGAGGGGCGCGCCCGGACCGGGCGGCGCGCCCGGCACCCCGACGGGCGCGCTGATGGAGTTCGCCGTCAACGGGCCGATGACGGCGACTGCGAGGACCAGGACGAGGAGCATGAGGCCCCACTTGCCCTGCCGGGTTCGCAAGAACTTCGGAGTCCTGCTTGCTTTCTTGGCGGGACGCGAATCCGTGCGCTGTGCCAGAGAGGTCACGTCCACTCCGTTCGCAGCCTGGGCACCAGGAGCACGACGACGATGTCGGCCAGGACGTTGATGAGGATGTAGAGGGCGGCCAGGGCCAGGGCGATCGCCTGGACCATGGGGATATCGCGGACCTGCACCGCGTGCACCAGCACGTTTCCGATGCCGGGATATCCGAAGAGCGCTTCGACGACGATGATCCCGCCCAGCAGGTACTGCACCGCCTGCGCGTAGGTCTGCACGCTCGAGGCAAGGGAGTTCCTGAGCGCGTACCTCACGATCACGCGCCGCTCGCCGATTCCGTTGAGCCGCGCCATTCGCACGTAGTCCTGCTTGAGCGACTCGATCACGCCCGCACGTATCTGCCGGGCGCAGAAGGCAAGGGTGGCACACAGGAGCGTGAGGACGGGCATGACCAGAGCGCTCGGACGTGCTAGTGGGCTGCTGCCGGGTGGGACGAGCGACACCGGTGGAAGAAGGTCCAGTTGGTTGAAGAGGAGGGCGATGAGGAACGTCCCCAACACAAACTCGGGAAGTGCTCCCAGGCACAGGGCCCCAAAGCTCAGCAAGTGGTCCGTCAGCCGACCGGCACGCAGAGCGGCGGCCGTGCCCACGAGCAGCGCGAGGGGAAGCAAGAGCACGGCCGCGATGCCTCCCAGCACCAGGCTGTTCCACAGCGGTGTGCCGATGATGTCGCTGATGGGCGCGGACTTGGCGCCGTGTGCCAGCTGGGCGGCGGAGTCACCGAGGTGCCCGCGGGCGGCGTCGCCCAGCCAGTCTGCGTACCTCACCAGCAGGGGGCGGTCGAGTCCTAGTCGCTGTTCCAGTTCCGCCAGCCGGGCCGGGTCGGGATTCCTTCCAAGTGACGCCTCGGCCACGTTTCCCGGAAGGGCGTTGGTTCCAAGGAAGATCAGGAACGAGACCGCGAGCAGGGTCGCCGCTCCCGCAAGGAGCCGGCGTAGGACATAACGGAGGAGGGGACGGTCCGGAAGTCCTCCCCCTCCTGTCGCCGCAGCGCCGGGCTCGCCCCCCGGGGCGTCCGAACCATCATCCGTCCGGAACGTGCGCGGAACGTCGGTCGATGGGGCATCGCTCTTGTTCACTTCGCCAGCCAGCCGTCGCGGAAGCAGTAGGAGTTGAGGGGGCCGTTCACCGTGACCTTGAGGCCGCGCACGGTCGTCCCGACGGCGTCGAGCCAGTCCGGCTGTGCCCAGACGATCAGGCCACCCGTCTCGAACTGTTCCTGCTGGGCTCGCTTCCACTGCGCGGCCGCTGCCGCCTCGTCGGTCGCGGACACCGCAGCATTGAAGGAGGTGTCCTTGGTACTGTCCCAGGCGGTCTCGCCCAGTTGCCCCATGCTGGAGTAGGCCGTCGTGAGGGATGGATAGGCGCCGGTCACGTCCAGCCCGAAGGGGTGGGGCCATCCGGTCGAGGGGAGAAAGTAGATCGACGGATCGAGCACCTGGACCTCGACCGTGATTCCGGCCGCGCTCGCCTGGTCGGCGAAGAGTGTCGCCGACTCCGTGGCTCCCGCGAACACGTCCGAGGTATGAAGCTTGACCTTCAACGACTCCTGGCCGGCAGCCTTGAGCAGTGCCTTGGCCTTCTCCACGTCCCGGGGGCGCTTCAGGTCCTTCGCGAAGTTGTTCGATCCGACGCCGACGAGGTCGTTGCCCACGGTTCCGTAGCCGGCCAGCGCGCCGTTGATCAGTGCCTTCCGGTCGACGACCAGCCGCATGGCCTGGCGTACCCTCACGTCGTTGAACGGCGGTGTGTCGGTGCGCATGCAGAAGTAGAAGGGAGAGGCCGATGGGGAACGCAGCAGCGTCACCTCGGTGGACGACGCGATCTGACGTGCGACGACCGGGGGCACCGACGGTGCCACGTCGATCTCGCCACCCTTCAGGGCGTTGATCCGCGCGTCCTCGTCGTTGTACGACGAGTCGATCACGAGTTCGTCGACGTGTGGTTTTCCCTCCTCCCAGTAGTCCCGGTTCGCGCTGAAGACGCTGCGCTGTCCGGCGTTGAACGATTCGAGCTTGAACGGTCCGGTCCCCAGAGAGTCGGCTGTCATCTGATCAGCGGTAGCGCCGTCCTGGACCACGTACGGGATGGACAGCATCGAGTCGAACTCGTACACCGGCTTCACCAGGGCAATCTCGACTGTCAGCTTGCCCCGTTTGCGGATGTTCGGAAGGTCCAGGTAATGACCCATTCCGACCGCCATGGACACGGAGGGATCGGACCAGAGCCGCAGGGAGTGGATCACGTCGTCGGCGGTGAAGGGTTTGCCGTTGTGGAAGGTGACCCCCTCTCGGAGCTGGAGGGTCCACACGCTTCTCGACTTGTTCGGTTCGACCGACAGCCCCAGGGCAGGCACCAGTTTACTGACGCTGTCGGTGGTCTCGAACAGTCGGTCGTACAGGTTGGTGACACGAGCGATGTCGACTGCGGAGAACGGGGCCAGCGGATTGACCGTTTCCGACTCCCCCGCCCCGATCATTCCGACCCGGAGCGTGCCGCCCGGCGCTGGTGTACCGCCCGGGGCAGCGTTGTGGAGTGTGACCGTTGCGGCCGGGGCCGCTCCCCCGGAGGTGTCCTGACAGCTCGTGAGCAATCCGGTGCCGGCCGCGGCGAGGATCCCTGTGGCTCCCAGCCTGAGCACGCCACGGCGACTCACTCCATCACCGGGCTCCCGCCGTCGACCGTCGGCTGCCTGGGCGATGACGTTGTGCGGTTCCATCGGGGCTCCTCGTATGACGTCCGATGCCGTATCTGGTCAGTTGTCGGCGAAGCGCCAGGACGTGTGGCGTGCCGTCGTAGCACCGCGCTGTCGCGCAGTCGCGGCACGTGTGTGCCAGGTGAGACCGTCGACAGTGGGGATCGCCCATCGGCGCGCAGTGCGGACGGCCTCGTTCGCACAAAGCAACGCCCTTCCTCACGAAGGCACTGTCGTCCTCTGTTCAGTGGGATGGATCACACGTGCGGGAACAGCACCCGGCTGGGGGATGCCCCGGTTCGGTGCGAGCCGACACCGGGCGGGCGGAACTGTCCGGGTAGGAACATTTTCGGCCACGTCGCGCGGGGACTGCGGTTCGTCGCACGAGATCAGACATCTGGGGGATGCGGGGCCGGGAACCGGTCCACATAACATCGGCGACCCTACGCCGGGCCTGCCTTCGTTCCCGGGCTTCGTTACCCTCTGAAGGAGTTACTCGCTCTAACAAAAGCTGTTGATCATGTGACTGTTGGCTTGTCTGCTCGCTGGTCTGGTCCTGGGTAAACGTCAGTCGCGGCCGTGGATCGTGCCGGATGAAGCGGGAGTACCTGCCCCAGGAGCTGGGCTTTGGTTCGGGCATGTCCTGCTGGCTGCGGCTCGCCGCCTGGAACGAGGCCAGCGCCTGGAACCAACTCCATGTGGTGCTGCTGGAGAAGCTGCACTCGAAGAACCAGCTGGACTCGTCCCGGGCGGTGATCGACTCCTTGCACGTCCGGTCGGCACGCAGGGGCCCAAAGGCGGCCCCAGCCCGGTCGACCGCGCACGGCCGGGCAGTAAGCACCACCTCATCGTCGACAGGCAGGGCATCCCGCTCGCGGTGTCGTTGATCGGCGGCAACCGCAACGACGTCACTCAACTCCTGCCGCTGCACGACAAGATTCCGGCCGTCGCGGGCAGGGTCGGCAGACCGCGCTGTCGGCCGACCGCGGCTGCGACCACGACGAGTACCGCCGCCTGCTCTGGCAGCGAGGGATGCGCCCCGTGATCGCAGAGCGAGGCCAGCCCCATGGCAGCGGCCTGGGCATCTTCCGCTACGTCGTCGAGCGCACGATCTCCTGGCTGCACGGCTTCCGCCGGCTTCGGATCCGCTGGGAACGACGCGACGACATCCACGAAGCGATCCTCGGCCTCGCCGTCTGCGTGATCACCCACCGGCACGTGAAGCGCCTTTGTTAGGGCCCTTTGGTCATGAGCACACCAGGAGACCTGGTCATGGCAACGGAGGCGGCCGGGCGCATCGACGACTGAGCCGAGACAGGCGACCGACGTGTGTACCACCCCCCGCTCTCCGTCAGGCACTGATCGGGTTCGGGCTGGGAAAATCCTTCTCGCTTCCGAAGAACATCCCCCGGCCCGCTTTTCAGCGCCTGATCGTGGCCCCTGTGCGTCAGGAGTCCGCGTCCAGCGGACGATCAGGAGGTGACGTCGGCTATCGGTGTGAGGTCTGCCAGCCCAAGGAAGGGACCGGTGTGCCCCCATGGGTGGTCCACCTACGCGGCGATCCGACGGCGATGACATCGACACGGAGCAGGATTTGACGACCGAGGGTGCGTGGAGCCAGCCGTTCAGGGCCCCTGCCGGTCGGTCCTTCCGATTACGTGGTGGCGATCCTTTTGGGCACACGCCCACAGGGCCGAGCTCAGTGTCGGCCCGGTCGTGGTGTGGGATGAGCCCGGCGGGGTACCTCGCCTGGCCGCGGCCCCGAGAGCTGCGCATGACGGCACACTCCACGTCGAGGGTCTGAGGCGTTCTGAAGCACTGTTCGATAGTGGCGTCAACGACCATGACCCCGCGCACCCGCCGGGAGCTACCCCCATGGCCGAGGACGAGGGATACCGCAGGACACGCAGACCGGTATGGACCTGATGGCCGCCCTGTACGACCTGGAAAGGTAGTGCGCGCCCCCACTGGCCTGGCCCGTACTTCGCGCCCCGGAACGATCCAGCCGACCTTCCGCCTCACATCGTCCTGATCGCCGAGTTCGACCCGCACCGCGAATGCCGCGCATATGTGCGCGAGCGCAGCGTCGTCCGAGTACGTCGCGGAGCCACATGGAAATCGGCCTGGCCCACTGCGCCGACACCCCGCTGCCCCCAGCCCCGGGCTCGCGCCCTTCCAGCCTGCCGTCAGTGACGTGGTCGCCTTTTTTCCGGCCACATGACGGCGAGGCCGTGGCCGCCGGTGTGTCACACCAAGCGCTCACACCCCCAGCCGGGCATTTCTCAGCGCACGCTCAAGGTCTCGCGCCGTCCTCCGCCTATGTTCCAGGACGACCCACCCATCGCCATACCGTCGCCAGCCGCAGGAGGACCCTGAATGTCGCATCCCCCGCTTCGTGTCATCGCCGTCGGAGGCGCCGGCGCCATGGGCCGCTGGGCCGTGAGAACCCTGGCCCAACTGGGCACGGCCGCCGTGCTGACCGTCGCGGACATCGACGAGAACCGTGCGCGCCGCCTGGCCCAAGAGATCGGTGGTCCGTGCCGCGCGCTGGCCCTCGACGCCACCGACCCCGGTGCGCTGAGCGCGGCGTTCGCCGACTACGACGTCGTCGTCAACACCATGGGGCCGTTCGCCACGTTCGTCCGGCCGGTGCTGGAGGCGGCCCTCGACGCCCGGTGCCACTACCTGGACATCAATGACGACTGGCAGCCCACGGTGAGCGCGTTCGGCTACGACGCTGACGCCCGCATGCACGGTCTGCACATCGTCGTCGGGCTGGGCGGCAGCCCCGGGGTCACGAACCTCTGTGCCGTCCTGGCGGCCGAACGACTAGACCGGGTGGACGAGTTGTACACCGGTTGGAAGGTCGCCGGGGCCACCGCGGTGGACGAGCCGGGCTACCCGGCCGCCAAGGCGTCGGCCGCGGTAGAACACTGGCTGCACCAGTGCAGCGGCCCCATCAGGGTGTGGTCCGAGAGGGCCGTCGCGCAGACCGACGCCGTGCGCAAGGTCACCCTCGACTTCCCGGGACGGGGCAAGGTCGACGCCTACACCATGGGGCACCCGGAGCCCGTCACCCTGCCCAGGCGCTACCCCGGCCTGAGGACATGCCTGAATCTGCAGTCGGGGCCGACCTGGCTCCTCGACCATCTGCGCCATGTCGGACAGGAGTTCGCCGCCGGGCGGGTCGGTCTGCGGGAGGGAGCAGAGATGCTCGCCGATCCTCCTCGCCCCGCCGAGCAAGGGCCGCGCGATCCGCTGCCCGTCGAGTGGGGCCTCGCCGTCGGGATCAGGGACGGCCGCCGACACACGGTCGCTGCGTATCCACGGCACTTCCACCCCGCGCGGATGGGCGGCAATACCGGAGTACCACTGGCGGTCGGCGTGGAACTCCTGCGCCGTGGCCTGCTCAGGGACACCGGTGTGCACGCCCCGGAGACGGCCGTCGATCCCCTGGCGTTCTTCGACGTCCTGGCGCCCCTGATCGATCCCTCGCTGACCGGCGCGGGCGACCTCATCGCCGTCGAGGAGGTCGCGGCATGAGCCCCGTCAACGCGGCGAACCAACCGGACGTACCGCAGGGCTTCAAGGACTGGTGGTCGACCACAGTCGAGCCGTGGTGGCGCGACTTCGACTACCTCGGTCACGTCACGGCCGCGTCCTACGCCGCCATATACGAACAGGCCTTCGCCGAATTCGTCGCCGAACGGTGGCACACGTCTGAGCCCAGCTACGTCGTCGCACGGCTGGACATCACATACCTGCGCGAGATCCGCCCCCGAAACACCCCGCTACGGATCCATGTGAGCATCGGGCACACGGGACGGACCAGCCTCACCGCCGCCATGGTCCTGTGTGACGTGGAAGGGCTGCCCCGCAGTATCGCGCGGGCGCGCTACTGCGCCTGGGACCGGGAGCAGCGCACCACCCGACCTCTGACCACAGAGGAACGGACCGGGTTGGCCACCAGTTGACGGCCGAGTCCGAGGGGATCGCTCGCCGCCTCGGAATGCCGGAATCGGCCGGATGTGCGATTGGAGTGCCCCACCCAACCGGGCATGTTTCACCGGACGTTCGTCCCCTACCGCCGACGGCGTGGCGAAGGTGGTCTGGCTCGACCTGAATCCCCCCATCCGAACGGAGCCCTTCCATGACCATCAGCCGCCCCGAGGCGAAGTCTCTCACCGACGCCTTCGGCCTCACGGGCAAGCGCGCGATCGTGACAGGGGCCAGCCGCGGCATAGGACGAGCGATCACACTGGCGTTCGCAGCGGTCGGAGCACAGGTCTGCGCCGTCGCCCGTTCCCGGTCAGGCCTGGCGGAGACCGTCTCGCTCGCCGAGGGACTGGAGGGCTCGGTCACCGCGGTCGAAGGCGACCTCACATCACCGGACGGCATCGCGGACACTGTGGAAGCCGCCGCCGACGCGCTCGGGGGCATAGACATCCTGGTCAACAACGCAGGACTCGACAACGAGGAAAGCCTCGACCGCACAAGCCTGGAGGTGTGGCAGCAGGTCTTCGACCTCAACGTGCGCTCCGTCTTCCTGGTGTGCAAGGCGGCGGCCCCCTACCTGCTGGAGGGCGGCGGCAAGGTCATCAACGTCGCCTCGATGTTCGGTCAGGTGGGCGTGCGCGGCGAGATCGCCTACGTCACCTCCAAGCACGCCGTCGTCGGCTTCACCAAGGCGCTCGCGATGGAATGGGCGAGGAAGGGCATCCAGGTCAATTCCCTCGGCCCAGGCTTCGTGGAGACGGACATGCTGAAGGCCGCCGCCTCCGACGAGGCCGTCGCCGCGTTCATGCGGCGCTCCACCCCGATGGGGCGCTGGGCCCAACCCGAGGAGATGACAGGAGCCGCCGTGTTCCTCGCCTCGTCGGCCTCCGACTTCATGACCGGTCAGCTGTTGCTCGTCGACGGCGGCTACACCGCCCAGTAGACGGTTTCAGACATCAGCAAGGAGTGCATGTGCGGATCATCATCATGGGCGGCGCCGGCGACATGGGCCAGGTCGCCTGCGCGACGACGGCGGCTGACCCCGCGATCACCTCGGTCCTTGTCGCCGACCGCGACAGGCGGCGCGCCACCGAGGTCGCCCGGCGGCTGGGACCCAAGGGCGCCGCCATGGCTCTCGACATCACCGACGGCCACGCGACGGCGGCTGCACTCGCCGACGTCGACCTCGTGCTCAACACGGTCGGTCCGTTTTACCTCTACGGGCGCCCCGTTCTGGAGGCCGCGGTGACGGCGGGAAAGCACTACGCCGACATCGCCGACGACTGGGAACCGACGATCGAGATGTTGGAACTCGACGACCGGGCCCGTGCCGCGGGCATCACTGCCATCGTCGGGATGGGCGCCTCCCCCGGCGTCTCCAATCTGCTGGCCGCGGTGGCCCATGCACAGTTGGATGTGGTGGAGAGCCTGCACACCGTGTGGCGTGGCGGCTCGGGGGTACCCAAGGCTCCGGCGAACCCTGCGGACCTCGCTCCCGCCGCCGCCATCGACCACTGGATCCACAACCTGTCCGAGCCGATCCGTGTCTGGCGGGACGGCGAGTACCGGACAACGGACGCGCTGGAGAAGCTCGAGATCGTGTACCCCGGCGTCGGTCCCGCCGACGTCTGGACCTGTGGCCACCCCGAGCCGATCACGCTGCCCCGGACCTTCCCGGACGTCAGGCACTGCCTGAACGTGATGTTCGCCCGCCCTGGGCTGATCGACGCCGCGCGCAAGGTGCGCAACCGGGTCAGGTCTGGGGAGCTGACCGTCCCGGAAGGGAGCCTGGAGTTCCTGATGATGCCGGGCCGCCGCGGTCCCGAGGCCGGGCCCGTTCCTGACCTGCCGGGCGTATTCGCCTATGCCGAAGGCGTCAAGGACGGCAAGCCCGCGCGGACCGTGGTGTCCACCGACCTGCTTCCCGAAGGTGGCATGGGCGAGGCGACCTGCGTTCCGCTGGCCGTCGCCGCCGGGATGATCGCCCGCGGTGAGGTGTCCCGGAAGGGGGTCATGGCCCCTGAGGCGGCGATCGCCCCGGGTGTCTTCTTCCCGCGACTGGCGCCGTTCGCCGCCGACCGCGTCGGCCGGGAACCGCTGAACATCGTCGTCGAGACGTTCTGAGCGGCCCGAGCGAAGCCGGGGGATGCTCACTCGCCGCCGTGGGGCGCAAGGTGCGTGCCCCCCTCTTCCCACGCCCGCTTGATCGTACGAAGGGCACAGCCGCCACCTACGACCGTCCGCCCACCGTCCCCGAAGGCGGTGGGCCGACTGCTGCTGCGCCTGTCCATCGTCAGACGACGTTCACCAGCCGGATCCCCCCTTCGACGGGCACGACCGCGCCCGTCACATACCACGCCGCCCGGCTCGCAAGGAAGACCATGACACCAGCGATGTCGTCGGGCCTGCCGATACGACCCAATGGCGCCGCCCGTTCGAGATCGTCCTTGATCTCGTCGAGCGTGGCGGACATCATCTTGGACTCGAAGGGACCCGGCGCCACCGCGTTGACAGTGATGTGGCGGGTACCCAGGTCGACCGCCAGCACCCGGGTGAGGTGGTGCAGACCGGCCTTGCTCGCCGAGTAGGCGTATGTCGGCATGCGCGGCACCCGCAGGCCGTCGATGGAACCCACGTTCACCACCCGCGCGAGGTCGTCCGCCGTCGCGCCCGCCTCCAGGGCCGGGAGCAGGGCCTGGATCAGGAGGAACGGTGAACGCAGGTTGAGGTTGATCACCTTGTCCCAGCCGGACACCGGATACTCGTCGAGCGGTGCCCCCCACGCGGCACCGGCGTTGTTGACGAGGACGTGCAGCGCGTTCTCGAGCGCCGTGATCTCGTCCGCGACGGCGGCGCAGCCTTCCGCCGTGGACAGGTCGCGGCCGAGCGGGACGACGTCGCCATACTGTGCCAGGTCCTCGGCCGCACGTTCACAGGCGGCGGCGTCGCGCGACACCGCATAAACACGGGCACCCGCGGCAAGCAGGCCACGGGCTGCCATGAGGCCCATGCCGCAGCTGCCGCCGGTGACCACAGCCGTCTTGCCGGAAAGATCGAACAGTATGCCAGAGCTGCTTTCTGTCAAACATTCCAGAGCACGTAGTTGTGATCGCACAAACGACCGGACACTCGGAGAGGATTGTGGACAGGCACCCCCACGCTCGCCTCGAATACCTCGAAGGTATGCGCCGCACCACATCGGGGCCGGGCGCCGCCCAGCCCATGTGCCCACCTGGGGGATGTCCTGGCCAGAGCCCATGGCCCCGCCGGTCCGCGCCGATAGGATTCGAGGCATGAGCCGATCACGGGTTGAACGCGACCGCGCGTCCGATAACGCGGTGGATGGACACGGAGCGCGCGAGCGCATCCTCGCGGCCGCGACCCGTCTGTTCCAGGAATCGGGTTATGAGGGGACTTCGGTGTCCCGCATAGCCAAGGCCGCGGACATGACTCCGGCCAACATGTACTGGCACTTCCCCTCGAAACAGGAGGTGCTCGCCGAGGTTCTCAGTTCGATGTACCGGAGATCGTACGAGGAACTCGCCTCAGCAGTCCCGGCGGGGGGCGCGGTCGAGCGCCTCTCCGCGTACGTGCGCGCCTACGTCCGAATCCAGCTGACAGAAGTGGGAGAGCATCGCAACTTCGGATATGCCAGCCTCGCCTCTGCCCTCCCGCCCGAGGGCCAGGACGAGGTGAACAGGGTGGGCCGACCGTACCTGGAGCTCCTACGCGAGATCCTGCGGCAGGGTGTGGCCGAGGGCGAGTTCGAGATCGACGACCTGAAGGTGACGTCGTACGCGATCTCCACAACCTGCGAGTACGTCTTCACATGGTGTCGGGCCGACGGCCCTCTCCCGTTCGACGAGGTGGGCGAGAACTACGTGAGACTGATCCTCAGAATGGTGCGTCGTACGCGATAGCGGGACGCCGGCACGCCTGTGATGTGCGTCAACACAGGGGCAAAGTGCGCAGGTGACTGGGGGCACAGGCCGGGAGATGACGAGAACCCGGACCACAGCCGAGACCTCGGCCGCGCCCGGCACGTCGCCGCTGGAGATCATCACCTTGCGTGTCCGTCGGCCCCACTACCCAGGCTTCGCGGAAGCGGGTGATCGTCCGTCAGCTCCGGCCTTCTGCTGCGTCAGCAAGAGTTCCTGCGGAGTGTCGAGGAGAGGCAGGCGTCCACAGCAACGCTGGTGAGGCGGGCGGCCGCGACTCCCGCGGCCCCTTTCCCGGGGCCCGAACAGCGCTCGCCGTACGGCCGACACTGGGTCCACGCATCGAACATCCAGTACTTCCTCGACCGGCGGGGAGACCTGCATGGTGAGAACCTCTCCCGGCCGGGCCGGGTGGAACCGGCGGCTGTCGCGTGGCCTGATCGTAGGGTTGCGTGACGCCCAGCTGTGGCCTCTGACCAGGCAAGTTGGTCAGAGGCCACAGCCGCTTCGCAGATTCGTTCCGCTGAGCGAGGAACGAGCCTCTCCTGGTGTCCGCTTTCGATGATGCGGTTTCGGCGCCGAGACAAGAATCAGCCTCGTCCACGGCTCCCGGTTCTTCCGCCCGTTCCGCTACCCCGCTACGCCACCCCCGGGGTCAACCGGCTGGTCCCCTTGCTGGTCGGGCACAAGCGCGGGCGTGAGATCGGCGGGCTGCGTCGTAGGCAGCGTGGAGTCCTGGAGGATCTTGTCCTCGCTGGTCGACGGCGAGGGCACGATGGCGTTGGCGAAGTCCTTGCAAGCGTCGTCGGATTCTTTCTGCGTCATCGTCCTCTGGCGGAAGATGAGCCTGCTGGCGCCGGAGGGATCCTCCTCCGTGAAGCTGGCGCCATTGATGAACCAGAAGAAGTGACCGAAGAACCGACTCGGGAAGTGAAACTCCCAGTTACCGGTCGTCCTCACGAGGGCCGTCGCCCTGACGACCTGCGACTTCGAGGAGGGCCGAAGCGTTTCGGTGAACGTCTGCGACGAGGTGCGGGAATTTTCCCAGCCCACCCCGACACTCGCTGTCATACTGGCGTTCAGGACACTCAGGAAGCTGGCACCGGCGGTGAGCGAGAAGCCGAGGTTCGTACTGGAAGACGTCGTGTCCGACCACGTCGTCGCTTTCGTGATCGGTTCGGGCTCGCAGTTGAGGACGATGTCACTGACCGCGTGTTCCGCACCCAGGAACTTCTCGGTATTCGTGACCGTGAATTTACACACGTCCGCCACTCCGCAGGCCGACATCAGCTCCTCGAAGGTCGGGAGCCGGTTGTCGTTGGAAATCCCGGTGCCTTCATCGGCTTTGATGGATATATTGCTCTTACTGGTGCCTTCCGAGGCGTTGGCGACCACCGCCACCCCAGATGCGATAATAGCAATCGCGAGGCCGACATAAAGCGGCCGTTTCTTGCTCTTACGGTGCGACATCCCGCTCCATTCAGTTCGGGCCCTTTCCAGGACCGGTCTTATTCAGGTAATCAGCAGCGTGGAAAAGTCAACAGGGTCAAGTGTCCCGTCCCGTTGCCGACTTTTCCTGATCGACCGGTGGGCCTCAGGGCACAGCCCGCCATCGATTCGGAAATTTCCCGAAAAACAGCATGGATCGCTGATTGCTGTAATCAAGCTCAGGATTCACCATGCAGAGTTCGACCCACGAATGACCGACTACACAGAACTCATCCAATTGGCCGGGTTCGCCAACCTGCGTCCTACGGAATCGTCAGATGGTTTCCCGCGTCGTGGCACAGGGTTCAAACGGTTGGTGTTCCGGTTCGAGGCGCCGGCGACCTCCACCGAGGCCTCGGCCGACGAGGCGCGTGCCGGGCCGAGCACCTGGCACGGGGTAGCCACCACCCCTGGCCTGTGGATTCCGGCGCTTGATCCCCCGCGCCACTGGGCGGAAGGCCATCTCATCGACCACAACCGATATCGCTGTACAGGACTCCCAGTCCCGCGAGCGCGGGTCCCGGAGGGCGGGCCTGCAGTTACTTCCTGTGCTGACCCGGTACGAGGTGGAGGCCGGCGTCCAGCCACATGATCACTGCCTCGGTGCGGCTGAAGACACCGAGTTTGGTGTAGATGGTGCTCAGGTTGTTGCGTACGGTCTTGGTGGAAATGGAGAGTCGATGTCCGATCTCCGTGGTTCGGCAACCCTGCGTCAGCAGCCCCATGATCTGCCGTTCGCGCGGTGACAGGACCTCTGCGCGCCAGCTGTCGGTACCGTCAGGGCCGGCCGACGCTCCGGCCTGTGCCAGCGTCGCGGCTGCGACCGGGGAGAGATGTGTGTGGCCGGCTGCAGTGCTCCACAAGGCGTTCTTCAGCGTCCAGCCCTGATAGTCACCCTCGACCAGACATCCGTGGACGCCCAGCCGGAATGCCGTAGGAACCTCCCGGCCGTCCGTCACCTGGCTGATCAGGAGGATCGGCAGGGGCCTCTCCCCCGTGACACCGAGGAGCTGCGCAATGTCGCTCCTGACCTTGTGAGAGCGCAACAGAACGACCTGACCGGGGCCAGCCTGCGCGTCGGCGAAGGGCCGTTGGATCTCACGCAGACGTACGGTGTCGTTCTGCTGGAGCCACCTCCGATAGGGCCAGTCCTGGTCATCGCAGGCCACGATGACGTCGATGACGCCAGACGCACGCGTTGACCTTTTGTCGACCTTGGTTGTGGTGGTTTCCGGGAACCGGGAGCAACGCACGATAGGCCCCTTCACATGGGTGAGCCGGGTCTGCAGCACCCGACTCTCCCGGGACAGACGGCCCTGACTTGTCGGCCGTTCGGTCGATTTACAGGACCTCCCGTCGGCCGAATGGCCACACGCGCAGGTGCGCGTCCGATCGCAAAACAGATCAATGTGTTAATTTTCAAGCAGATCGGGCGGGTGTCCTGATTCGCCTGCTGAATCGAACCACCCATGGCAAAATCCGGCATGTGCTCAACAGCGAGATACGCGTACTGATCGCGGACGATCAGATCCTGGTCCGGACAGGCTTCCGAATGATCCTCGACTCTCAGAGTGACATCACGGTGGTGGGCGAGGCAGCCGACGGAGCTGAGTGCGTCGAACTGGCTCGCAGGTTGAGGCCCGATGTGTGCCTTCTCGACATCCGGATGCCGCGGCTGGACGGCCTGGAGGTAGCCCGACTGCTGGCCGGACCCGGGGTGGCCGACCCAGTAAAGGTCGTGATGGTCACCAGCTTCGACGAGGACGGCTACCTCAACACCGCGCTGCGCAACGGAGCGGTCGGTTTCCTATTGAAGGACTCGGCGCCCGCCCTTCTGATCGAGGCAGTACGAGCGGCCCGTCACGGCGATGTGCTGGTCTCGCCGTCGGTGACGGTCAAGCTACTCAAACAGCTGACTCGCTACCCAGCTCGGCCGGCCTCCACAGATCTCGCTGAACCTCCCGTGAGCGAAAGGGAGTTAGCCGTGATCCGACAGGTGGCGGTTGGCCGCACCAACCACGAGATCTGCGAGGAGCTCTGCCTGTCCCTGTCCACGGTCAAGACTTATCTGGGGCGAATCCACGGCAAACTCGGAGTGCGCAACCGTGTGGAGGTGGCGGCATGGGCCTGGGCAAACGGCCATGTCGGGTAGCCACGAGCGATCGTCAGGCATTCTCTGTGCCCGCTCCGCCAGTTCCAACGCCTCTTCGGCAAGGCCAAGATGCGTATCGTCCGTGATGAGGACGGACTCTCGGCGCCGGGCTCCTGCGTTCGCCAGCGATTTCCACAAGGCCGGCAGAAGGTGGGTGTTTGGCGACTACGACAGTGGCCTCTACTTCACCAGGTTCACCGGACGAAGATTGTCCACCATATTCCGTCCCATGGCGGGGCCTCTCCAGACACGCCCGCTCTGACCCGCTAACGGCCGATCGATTACGTGAGGCCCGAAACACTCGCGTGGCACTGTCCGTCATCCGAAGGCACGTAACCATGGCAGGAGTTGATCCATGAACCGTCTACGGGAACACCGCAAGTACGAGTGGAAAGGGGGATGGGGAAACGGCCTCGCAGGGGCACCGCACCCCTGACTCTCCATGGCGTATCCCGCGATGTGGTTCTCTCGGTCGCGTGACCGACTGCGCAGAGTCCAAGTCCTGTACTTCGGGTTGGGTACGCTGTGGCTCCTCGAAATAGTCATGATCGGGCGTGGCGCCCCCCGAACCGAAGACTGGCTGCCCGTGCTGAGCGGCTCGGTCGCGGTGGCACTGGTCCTGTTGCCGGAGCGCTGGCTGAGCCCGGAAGGCCGGGCGGTATTCGCCGTGGTCGGGTCGTCGGTGCTCACCCTTGCCGTTGTGGTGCTGAGGCGGGATCTGCCCGAGTGGGGCATGCTCGAGACGGCGTGTCTGCTGGTCCTGCTGGTCCGAACCTGCCGCCGGGCCAAGCAGCCCCGTGTGGTCCTCGTGTTGGTGTTGTGCCTGACCGCCGCCGTCATCGACGAGCCTATGAGGACAGGGGGGATGGGCATCACCCTGACCTATCCCTTTTTGCTGACCTTCGCCACCGGGGGCGCGATCGCGCTTGGCTGTTACCTGCGTTCCCGGGACGACCAGCGGGTCCGCGTCATCGCCGCCGTACGGCAGGCCGAGCGAATGCGGCTCGCCCGGGATCTCCACGACTTCGTTGCCCACCACGTCAGCGGCATCATCGCACAGGCCCATGCCGGCGACACGCTGCACAAGACCGCCCCGGAAAGCGTCGGACCGATCCTGCGCAACATCGTCGAGGCCGGCCAGCAGACCATGCAGTCGATGCGAAAGCTGGTACGCGTTCTACGCGAGGACGAGACCGCGGCGGTGGAGGTCGGTGGGCTCTTCGAGCAGCTCGCCCGCTTGGTCGCCTTGTTCGAAAGCCAGGGCGCCGGATCGACTGTCCGGCTGGAGATCACCGAACATGCCAGCGCCACCAATTTGCTACCCGAGGTGGAATCGGCCGTCTACCAAGTGGTGCAGGAGTCGCTGACCAACGTGCGTCGGCACGCTCCCGGGTCCCAGGTGCACATACGCGTCCACGAGAACCGGGCCGGGATGCTCCGGGTCGAAGTGCACAACACCATGCCCCCGTCTCCTGTGGGCCGGCGGTCCCGGATCGACGGCGGTTTCGGCCTCGTCGGACTGCGCGAGCGGGCGGCGGCACTGGGTGGTTCCATCACGACCGGCCCGAGCGACGACGGCGGCTGGTGCGTCATCTCGCACTTCCCGGCCACGTCAAAGGCCGTAGCCCGAGACACAGGCTGAGTGGCCACTTGGGGACAGCTCGATCGCAGCGCGGCCAGTCCTGGTTCTAGTAGGACTCCGTTAGGTCTTCCGGTCGGGCCTGTTCGGGAGCATGTTGGGTTGGGTGGATGCACATGAAGTGAACCGTGTTCGGGCGAAGTTGGCGTTGTTCGTGGCGGATGTATTCGCCTCGGTACCGCGGAAGGACCAGCGGGCCAAGGGCGACTGCTATCTGCGCGGACTGATGCTGGAGGGCCGCCGCAAGTCGATTCAGGCGATGGCCTCGCGACTACCGGACGGCAACGAGCAGAACCTGCAGCAGTTCGTGAACCAGTCCACCTGGGATCCGGTGCCGGTGCAGCGGCGGATCTGTGAGCGCATGCTGTCGCTGATCAATCCGGTAGCCTTGGTGATCGACGATGTGTCGGTGCCCAAGGACGGCCGGATGTCGGCCAGCGTGGCCCCGCAGTACTGCGGGGCCTTGGGAAAGAGGGCGAACTGCCAGGTCGCCGTGAGCGTGCACGCCGCGACCGATACCGCGTCCTGCCCGCTGCAGTGGCGTCTGTTCCTGCCCCAGGAGTGGGCGTCGGGCCCCGTACGCCGGGGTCTGGCCCGCATCTCTGGAAGTCATGCGGCATCTGGTTGAGGGCCTGCGAGGTGCGGGGTTGCTGGGTGACTGGCATGTGCCGGCGAAGTCGTCGCTGTTTCGGGCCCCCAGCCCCGCTATCGCCGCACCGCCCCCTCGGTGGCAGCCTTGGCCACCCACCTCGGACACGAGGTATTCACGCTTGTGACCTGGCGCAATGGCTCGCGAGGGGCCAGGTTTGAAGACGGGCCCTACTGATCTTTTCGTAAGTTCGGTGGGTGTGGTGGGTGGATGGTCAGGCCGGTGTGGGCGAGGAATGACCAGGGCAGTTGTGGGTTGTGGTTGATGCGGTGGATGCCTTGTTCGGTGGCGTCGGCGACGTCGGCGAGGTGGTCGCCGGCGAGGTTGGCGAGTTCACGCTTCTTGAGTGAGGACCACAGCAGTTCCACCGGGTTCAGCTCGGGAGCGTAGGCGGGTAATCGCTCCAGAGTGAGCCAGTCCTGCTCGGCGACCCAGGCGCGCATCGCGCGGCTCCAATGGGCCGACAGGCCGTCCCAGACCAGCACCACCCGTTCCCCGCGGTAGAACATCTTCATCTGCTCGAGGACTTCGATGAGGGCGGCGGTGTCGTAGCTGCCGGGCTTGAGGTGGAAACACAGCCGGGCCCCGCGTTCGGGATCGGTGGAGTGGTAGCCCAGGGCCCCGGCCATCGACGCCCGCTTCCAGTTCAGGCGGTGCCGCAGCAGCGGGGTCCGGCCACGGGGTGCGTAGGTGCGGCGGACCTGAGGCAGCAGGGAGACACCTGATTCGTCGAGGAAGACGATCCAGGCACGTGTGTTCACGGCCCTTTTTTGATGCGCGGCCACTCGTGCGCGATCCAGCGAGCGATCTCGGACTCGTCCCGCTCGACCGCCCGCCGCTCGGGCCGTTGCAGACTCCATCCGAGCCGGCCGGTCAGCAGTCGTCACACCGACGCCCGCGACGACGTCACCCCCGTTATCTGCTCCACGACGGCGCCGACTCGCTCCAGGGTCCACAGGTCGGCCTCGAAGCCATGAGCCTGAGCTCCTCGCGCCAACGCGGCCCGGACGGTCTCGACCTGGGCGTCGTCCAGCTTGGGCGGGCGACCGGTGGCCGCACGCCGCCGGAGGGCCGAAACACCGCCTTCCTCCCACACCCGCCGCCAACACCGCACACTCTCGGCACACACACCCACCGCCCGCGCGATCTCCACATTCGAGGCGCCCTCCTCGAACAACTCGACCGCCCGAACACGACGCGCCTCCGCCAACTGAGGCCGCGACAAAGGAGGAAGAGACGAGCCGGCAGCCGAAGGCGAGGGTTGATAAGCCACCCCGACAGCCTCCCACTCACAAGGCCACCACACCCACCCAACTTACGAAAAGATCAGTAGTGGTCGCAGCGGCGGTCAGCAGGACCGTGCCGATCCGGTCCGAGACAGTCGATCCCCTCGGGTGCCCCATGGTGAAATGGCCCCCGCACTCGTTCTCGTGGTCGACGGGGTTGTGGACCCTCACACGCGGTGCAGGGAAAGTTGGCCGCTGATGCGGGTGGCATTGCTGGCCCCCTCGGTGCGGAACGCTGTGCTGGTGGACCCGCTCCCTGGGGAACGCCGTCGGGCTCCCTGACGGCATTGTCGATACACGGCCCGCTCCGGCCCGTAGCTGGTTGACACCCAGTCGGTGGCGGGGGCAGGCGGACATCAGGTCCTGGGCGCCGCAGGTCTTCGATGCGGCACCCACGTGGCCCTCCGGACGGGTCAGCCTCTCGCGCCCTCCCGCATGACATCGAGCAGTGTCCCGGTGAACTCCTCCGGGCGCGACAGGAACGGCGAGTGCGAGCTCTGGATCCGCCGGATCCGCGCGCCGGCCGCCGTGGCCATCGCCTCCTGGGCGAAGACGGGCATGACGGCGTCTTCGTCGCACACCAGATAGGTGGTGGGGACGTCCGCCCAGGCCGTGGACCGCAGCGGCTGGCTGTAGGCGTCGCGACGCTGCGGAGTCAGATCGGCACAGGCCTTGGCTGCGATGTCCTCGGGGCAGTCGGCGTAGAACAGTTCGGTGGGTGTCGCGGGCGTCACCGTGGTGCCGTCCTCCGAGATGACCCACCAGTCGGCGGGCTTGCCCCCGAGGGAGCCGAGCAGGGAGTCGCCCTTGCCGAGGACGAAGGAGGCCACGTAGAGAATGTTCGCCACGTTCGCTTCCCCGGCCGCGCCTTCGGTCGCCGGAACGCCGCCGTAGGAGTGCGCCACCACGGTCACCGGCCCGTCGATGGCACGGATGGCCTGGCGGATCGTCTCGGCGTCGTCGTACATGTCTCCGCGCGCCTCGCCACCGTGCACGCTGGGGAGCTCGACCGCAGTCCAGGACACTCCCGCAGCATCCAGCAGCGGTGTGACCCTCGACCAGCATCCCGGGCTGTGCCACGCACCGTGGACGAGAAGTGCAGTCGTTGTTTCCGATGTGTTCATGCGCCGAAACGTACGGGTCACACGAGGCGTCGGCCATCGGCTGTTTGTCTCGACTCTCGACGGGCATTTGTCGCCTGCGGAGCCGGTCTCCGTGCGGGACGCCGAGGCGGAGAACGCCACGGGTGTGACCGCCGACAGCAAACTGTCGGCGGTCACACCCGTGGCGCTGTTCCCCGCGGCGGTCAGCCACCTCCCAGGTAGCTCGCGAGGATCAGGTTCCGGTCCTCGGCAAGCTCCCGTGCGGGCCGTTCGACGGTGACCTCACCGTGGGACAGCACGTACCCCCGGTCGGCGATCTCCAGCGCCAGCTCGATGTGCTGTTCCACGAGCAGGACACCGCAACCGGTGTCGTCGGCGAAACGCCGGATGACAGGGAGCAGCTGCTCGACGATCACCGGGGCCAGCCCGAGGCTCAGCTCGTCCAGCAGGAGCAGCCTGGGGCGACGGGCCAGTGCCCGGCCGACGGCGAGCATCTGCTGTTCGCCACCGGAGAGCAGTCCGGCGCGTCGGTTCTTCAACCGGGTCAACGCCGGAAAGCGCTCGTAGACCTCGTCCGGGTCGAGGCGTTCGCCCCGGTGGCCCAGTCGCAGGTGTTCGGCGACGGTGAGCCCGGCGAAGACTCCGCGGCCCTCCGGCACGTGCGCGATCCCCTGCTTGGCCCGGGCGCTCGGTGTGGCCTTGGCCAACGGCTCGCCGCCGACGGAAATGGTGCCGCCGAGGGGACGGACCAGTCCTGAGACCGCCTTGAGCGTGGTGGTCTTGCCGGCGCCGTTGGCCCCCAGCAGGGCCACGACCTCACCGCGTCCGACGGTGATATGCAGGTCCCTGACGGCGGCGACACCGTCGTACCCGGCGGTGAGGCCGTCGATGTGCAGGACGGGGTCGCTCATGATGCCTCCTTCTGGGCCGGTGTCGCCGCGCCGCCGAGGTAGGCGGCGATCACCTTCGGGTCCTCCCGTACCTGGTCCGGCGGACCGGATGCGATGACCTTGCCGAAGTCCAGCACCACGACGGTGTCACACACATCGAGGATGAGGGCCATGTCGTGGTCGACCAGCAGCATCCCGGTTCCGGCATCGACGACGGCGCGCAGCCGCCGTCCAAGCCGGATGCTCTCCTCGCTGTCCAGACCGGCCGCCGGCTCGTCCAGGCACAGGACGCGCGGCCCGCCGGCCAGGGCTCGTGCGACACCCACCAGCTTGCGCTCTCCCTGGGACAGGTCGACGGCCTGCGTGTCGGCGCGCTGGTCGAGGCCCACAACTGACAGGGCCCCCTTGATGTCGTCGCCGAGCCTCGCAGGCCGGGAGAAGGTCTCCCTCCAGGCGGCCGCCCACCCAGAGCGCTGGGCAGTGGCCACGGCCACGTTCTCCGCGACGCTGAGTCCGTCGAACAGCTCAATGCTCTGCCAGGTCCGGGCCAGTCCGTGCCGCACCCGGGTGTGGGGGCGCAGCCGGGTGAGGTCCGTTCCGCCCAATTCCACCCGTCCGCCGTGACGGGTGAAGCCGGTCACGGCGTCGATAAAGGTGGTCTTGCCCGCCCCGTTGGGGCCGATCAGCCCCACCAGCTGCCCCTCACCGACGTCGAGGTTGACGCCCGACAGAGCGTGGACGCCTCCGTAGCTGACACTGAGTTCCCTTACGGACAGCCCGTTCATCCGGCCACCTCCGCGGTGTGCGGTGCCGGGCCGTCCGCGGGTGCCCGCCCACCGCCGGGGTCGGGGGGTGCCGCTCGGCGCAGGCGCTTGTTCTGCTTGCTGCGGTGGCGGGCACCCGCCACTCCGTCCGGGTTCATCACGAGGGTGAGGATCAGCGAGACCCCGGCGAACAGCAGGGCCCAGGTGCCGCTGATCCCGAACCACTCCTGCAAAGCGTGCGGGATGAGTGCCTCAGTGGACAGCAACCCCGCGAACACCGCGCCCGAGACCATCGTGATCCCTCCGACGTAGGCGAAGGCCAGCAGCCCGAGGGAGGCCAGCGCGGTGAAGCGGCCGGCGCTCACTGACGAGAAGTTGTACGCGTAGAGCGTGCCCGCGGTCGCTGCGATGAAGGAACTGATGCCGAACGCCGCGACCTTCACGTTGCGGACGTTGATCCCGGCGGCCGCCGCCGCGCGCTCGTTGGAACGTACGGCCAGCATCTGGCGGCCGAGCGAAGTGCGGCGCAGGTTCGCCACGTACAGGCCGATCCCGACCGTGACGGCCAGGACCAGGACGCCGAACACCGGGCTCGGCTCGGAGCCGTCCAGACCGCGGAAGGACGCGTCCGTGCCCAGTGAGACACCGAAGAGCTCCGGGGAGGGCACCTGGACACCGCCCAGACCGCCGAACGAGGAGTTGGCGAACAGTGCCTGCTCCATCGCCAGGGCGGCGGCAAGGGTGACAACGGCGAGGCTCACGCCACGTACCCGCAGGGCGGACACCCCGATGGCGACGCCGAGCCCGGTCGCCGCGACCACCGCGATCAGCGGACCGAACGGGAAGGGGATGTGGGCGCCGGCAGTGAGATGGGACAACAGGAAGCCCGCCGTGCCGGAGAGGGCCAGCTGCACGACCGAGATCTGTCCGACATAGCCGGTGATCACGATGATGGACATGACGATCACGGCACCGATCAGAGAGTTGGTCAGCGCCTGCCGGAAATCGAATGGGAAGAGCACCAGGGCGACGGCGCATACGCCTGCGGAGAGCAACGCCGTCCGCAGAAGCCGCTCGGGAAGCGGTACGGCCGGCAGGCGCTGCTGTACGGCGTCGCCGCGTCCGGGCATCTCGGCCCCGCGCACGAACAGCGCGATGGTCATGCAGGCGAAGACGAGGAGCTGCTGCACGCCGGGCATCGCGTTGCCGTTGTCGGTGGGGAACCAGCTCTGCGTCGACAGGTAGGAGAGCACCGACTGGAGCACTCCGATGAGCAGGCCTGCCGTGGACGCGATACCCAGAGACGTGAACCGGGCGAACAGCGCCGCCGCCAACGCCGGCACGATCTGCAGGGGCAGTGTGGTCGAGTCCAGCTGGACGATGGGGGCGGCCAGCACCCCGATCCCGCCCGCGACGAGGCTGGCGATCAGGGTGCCGGCCAGGGAGATCCCCTTCGTCGAGAGGCCGGCCAGCTGGGCGGCCTGCTCGTTCTCCGAGGCAGCCCGGGTGGCCAGGCCGAACCGGGTCCACCGGTAGAGCGCGGCCAGCAGGAGAGTCAGCGCAACGACCACCCCCGCCAGGATGAACCGGTCGACCGGAATGATCGCCCCCAGTACGGTCACCGCCTGGTCGGTCAGCAGGCTCGGCATCTGCCGGGGCTCGGTGCCGAACCCGAGCAACACGGCGGCCTGTGCCGTCAGCAGCAGCCCCAGTGAGGCGGCGAGCTTGGCCAGCGGAGGCGCGTCGCGCAGGGGCCGGAACGCGAGGTACTCGCTGAGCAGTCCGGCGACCGCGGCGGCGACCAGGGCTCCGACCAGCGACACGGCCGGTCCCATGGAGACGCCGAAGTGGTCGGACCTGAGCGCCCAGAAGGCATAGCCGGCCAGCATCGCCACCGCTCCGGTGGCGAGGTTGATGGTGCCGGACCCTCGGTAGGTGACAACCACGCCGAGGGCCATGCCGGCGATGAGGGCGCCCTGTCCGAGACCCAGCAAGGTGAAGAGCAGCAACTGATCCATGGACTGTGTCCGTTCGTTCGTGGGGCCTGATCAGGCCGGGGGACGCAGCCAGCCGGTGAGCGAGGTGAACACGCCCTTGCCCTTGTACTGGTAGAAGCGGGCCTGGTCGTTGCAGACGGCGGGCGAGTCGGAGTACTTGCCGCATTCCACCTTCGGCGCGCCCATCACCACGGGACCTTGGAACTTGGCGAGTTGGGCGCTGACAGTCGCGGGGGTGATCTTGTCCGCGCCGACCTCGTTCATGACCTTGGCGTAGGCGAGGACGGTGCTCCAGGACGTGGCGGCCCACACCTTGGTCTGGTCCGCCTTGTCCAGCCCGGCACCGGACGAGGCCTTGACGTAGGCCTGTACGTCGGGCGCCGTGCTGTCGGCGGGCAGGGTCTGGGCCACACCGTACGTCCACGCGGGCAGGTCACCGCCGAGGCCCTGGGCCACGTCGGGCGAGAGACAGACCGGCGTGGAGACCACCGGCTTGGTGCTGCCCAGCTGCTTGAGCGCCTTGGCGATACCGACACAGCCCTGGCCGGCGGAGATCGGCACGATCATGTCGGCGGTCTGGCCGCCGGCTGCGGTGACCGGGCCGAGCAGGTCCGTCGCCTGGGCGTCGAAGCCCACGGACTTCACCTTGATACCGGCCGACTCCATGGCCTTGCGGGCGGCCTCCGCCGCGATCTTGTCCGGCGGTGTGTTGGTGTGGAGGATCGCGGCGGTCTTCGCGTGCAGGACGTCGCGGCCGTAGGACCCCCACGGACCCCACACGTGCGACAGGTCGCCGAAGATGATGGACGTGTCCTTGGCCGTCGGCACCGAAGGACCGGTGGCCACGCTCACCAGGACGGGCTTCTTGCCCTTGAGCACGGAGTTGAAGGACTGGTCACCGACGAAGACGTTGCCGAAGGCGACGGCCGACACGGCGGAGTCGTTCAGCATCTCCTGCCCGCACCGCTGCCCCTCTTCCTCCGCCGAGGCGATCTTGCAGACCTGGAGGGCCAGCGGGTGGCCTCCGATCCCGCCGAGCTCCTTGTTGACGTAGTCCACCGCCGCCTGCGCGCCCTTGGTCGCTTCGGGCGCGCCGTTGGCGGTGCCCTCGACGTTCACCCAGCCGATGGTGACGGGCGACGCGCTCTTGTCCGCGGCACCAGCCTTCCCTCCCACGTAGGTGAGGTAGTCGGTCACGCCCTTCTCCACGGCGTCGCCCTTCGCGGCGCCGGTGGCGACCGGGTTGGATGCCCCGGACGAGGCGGAGTTCCCGTTGTCGGAGGCGCCGGCACACGCCGAGGTGAGAAGAACAGCACCGACCACCGGTGCGAGCCAGCGCCTGTCGATTCTCGACGCTCTGGTGAACTGACGTGATGTCGGGCTCATATGCGGTCCTCCCGAGGACAGCGTGAGGAGCCCTTGCACGGCTCCTTCACCGGATATGCGGCGGAGTCTATGGAGTTCATTAATTGAGGAGGAATGCGACGGGGAGCCTGGATTTGAGGGAGTAATGGCTCGCTTCGAACAGGTCATTTGTCTTGTCCCGCCTTTCGGGGCACGACAAAAGCGGTGCCGACGCAGGCGTCGGCACCGGTCACACGAGGGAAGATGTGCGAAAAGTACTTCAGGTCGCTCAGATAGTCATGCCCCCGTCGACGGCCAGGGTGGCTCCCGTGATGAATGCTGAGTCATCACTCGCCAAAAACAGAACGGTGCGCGCTATTTCCTCGGGGGTGGCGTGGCGGCCCAGCGGAATCATGGCGTCGAACACCTCGAAGGCCATTTCCTCGCTCAGCCCGGTGATCGTCTGTTCCACCGCGCGCTGGAAAGGTGTGTCTGTCGGTCCCGGATGGATCGTGTTGACTCTGATCCCCCGTGCGGCGGCCTCCCGGGCCGCCACCCTCATGAGGCCGACCTGGGCATGTTTGGCGGTGGCGTATCCGCTGATCGCCGGCTCGGCGGTCAGGCCCACCACGCTCGAGTTGATGATGACGGACCCTCCGGGCCCCAGGTGGGGAAGGGTGTACTTGAGGAGCAGGAAGGTTCCGACGACGTGGACGTCCAGCACCCGGCGGAAGACGTCTTCGGGGTAGTCCTCGATGCTCGCGATGTCGCCCGCGATGCCTGCGTTGCTGAAGACCACGTCGAGTCGGCCGAACCGGTCCAGGGCGTCACCGACCGCGGCACGTACGTGCTCGGCGCAGTTCACATCCGCCACCGAGAACGCGCAGCGTTCGCGTCCCAGTTCCTCCCATGCCGCACCGAGCGCCTCCCGGTTCATTCCCACGAGGTGCACGCGAGCGCCTCGCGCCGCCAAGAGGCGGGCGGACGCGAGCCCGATACCGCTCTCTCCACCCGTGATCAGGGCAACTCTGCCTTCGATGCGGCCCATATGGCTGTCCTAGTCCTCGTAGGGCTGATGTGTGGGATGTCTCGCCTCGGCTCAGCCCAACGGGCGGGTCTCGGCACGGACCGGAATCTCCAGGAGCCTGGGCCCGCATGCCGATGACGTGGCGTCGAGGGCGGCGGAGACCTCCTCCGCCGTGGTGAGATGCCGGGCGGGTATCCCGTATCCGTGCGCGATGCGCACCGCGTCCAGACCGGGCAGATCAAGGCCCGGAGCGTCCGTGATGCCGAGCTGACCGACGAACCCATGTAGGGCTCCGTACCCGCCGTTGCGGAGCACGAGGAACGTGACCGGCAGATTCCACTGTGCCGCCGTCCACAGGCCGGCCACCCCGTACTGGACGGCGCCGTCGCCCAGCACGGCGACCACGGGGCGCCCTGGGTCTGCCAGAGCCGCACCTACAGCGGCCGGGAGTCCGAAGCCGAGCCCTCCCGCGGCCGGGAAGAACAGGCTGCGGGGTCGGTCCAGGTCGAGGTGCGCCCAGAACTGGGCGGTGTTCGACGTCGATTCGTTGACCAGTCGGATGTCGGGCGGCAACCGGAGCGCCATCTGGGCGAAGAGCCAGTCCGCTGTGAACGGGGCTTCCTCGGACTGCGGGACGGACGGAAATTCCCGTGGCGCGGGCCATGTCCGAACAGGCGGTGGCAGTCTCTCCAGCAGCTGCCGGACGACCTCGCCGACGTCACAGACCACGGCGTCTCCGAACGCGGCGCGGCCGGCGGAGGCGGGGTCAGCGGTCAGCGCGATTAGTTCGGTGCCGTCCGGGAGCCACGGCCCAGGGCGGTAGGCGTGGTAGCGGAAGACGGGAGCGCCGACGACCAGGACGAGATCGTGCCCCTGAAGGTGTTCACTCACGCCGGCGATGCTCGGGGGCAGCACGCCCCGCCACAGGGGATGGCGGGTGGGGAACGGACACCGAGGTGGTGTGGGTGCGGTCCACACGGGCGCGCGCAGTTGTTCCGCCAGTTCCACGAGGAGGGGGGCGACACGTTCGTCGTCGGCCTCCGGTCCCACCACGAGCGCCGGCCTGGCGGCCTGCCGCAACCGGTCCGTCAACTCGGAAACGAGCTCAGGGCCGACCGCCCCTGCCCATCGGACGCGGCGTCCGGGCAGGTGGGCAACCTCGTGGGCGGCCACCTCCTCAGCCCAGTCGTCCATGGGCAGGGACACGAGCACCGGGCCGGTGGGCGGCAGGGCAGCGAGGTGGAAGGCCTCCGACAGTGCCCTGGGGACGTCCTGGGCTCTGGCGGGTTCGAACGCCCACTTGACCTGTGGTTCGGGGACGCGGGTCATGGCCGGCTCGGCGAGCACCGATCCGAGCCCGACCATGGCCCGCGCCTGCTGACCGGCCGTCAGCAGCAAGGGGGTGTGGGACGCGCGGGCGTTTGCCAGGACGCCCATCGCGTTGCCCAGCCCTGCAGCGGAGTGCAGATTCACCAGCGCCGGACGGCCGGTGGCCTGCGCGTAGCCGTCCGCCATGGCGACGACTGCGCCCTCGTGTAGTCCCAGGACGTATCGGAAATCCGGCGGAAAATCGTCCAGGAACGGAAGCTCGTTCGAGCCGGGGTTACCGAAGACGGTGGTGAGTCCCCAGACCCGGAGGAGGTCGTACGTCGTCTCACGAACAGTCGGCACGGCAACCTCGGAGGGTCAACTGCGAACGGAGGGGGCTCAACCGACCGGCCTCGTGACGGTGTGCGCCTCGGTGAACGCCAGCAGGCCGTCCGGACCCATCTCGCGTCCGATGCCGCTCTGCCGGAAGCCGCCGAACGGAGCCCTGTCGTCGCAGGCGACGGCGTTGGCGTGGTTGATCCACGTCGTGCCGGTGCGCAGCCGAGCCGCTAGGGTGTCGGCCCGCACGGCGTCGGCGCTCCAGACCGAGGAGCACAGGCCCGACCAGTCGTTGTTGACCAGCTCGACGACGTTCTCGACGTGGTCGAACGGCAGGATGGGGAGGGCGGGTCCGAATTGCTCCTCGGTGACGATCCGCAGACTGGGGTCGGGGTCGAGGACGAGGGCCGGGCGCAGGAAGTGGCCACCGGAACCGGCCACTGCGGAATCCAGGGTGCCCAGTTCGCGGATCTCGGCTCCCGAGTCGGCCGCCTGCGTCAGCATGGCGGTCACCGTGTCGCGCTGGGCGGCACTGTTGAGCGGGCCCATGGTCGATGCGGGGTCGGCGCCGGGGCCCACACGGTGCGCGTCGAGGACGGAGGAGAGCCCTTCGACGAGTTCGTCGTAGCGGGAGCGGTGGACGTAGACCCGCTTCACCGCCATGCACACCTGCCCGCTCGTCATGAACGCCCCCTGGGCCAGGCGCTGGAGGTGTTCCGCGTCAAGCTCGGCGTCGTCCAGCACGATCGCGGGGTCGTTTCCTCCGAGCTCCAGGGTGACGGCGGCGAGGTTCCTCGCGGCAGCAGCCATGATGTGCTTGCCGGCCGCGGTGCTCCCGGTGAACACGATCTTCCGGACCCGCGGGTCGCTGATCACCGGGGCCACCGCCTCGTTGCTACCGGTCACCACGTTCAGCACCCCGGCAGGCAGCCCGGCGGCGAAGAGTTCCAGCATGCGCACCATGGCCAGCGGCACAGTGGGCGGAGGCTTGACCACCGAGGTGTTTCCGGCCAGCAGCGCGTGCGGCAGGCTCGCGCCGAGGATCGCGATCGGCCAGTTGAACGGGACGATCACGGTGACCACCCCCATGGGCAGCCGGTGGATCCGTGAGGTCAGCGGCGGCCCTGCGAGGTCCTTGACCAGGTCGAGGGTGTCGACGAGATCCAGGGCCGCGCGGGCGCGGGCCACGAAGACGGCCAGCTCCACCTGGCTCTCGAAGGGGATCTTGCCGTTCTCGCCGGTGATCAGGGCCGTCGTCTGCGCAGCGGCATCGGCGTCGAGCGCGGTGAGCGCGTCAGCGATAATCTCCGCGCGACGACGGGCCGGGATGGCGGCCCAGGCCGGGAACGCGGCATCGGCGGCGGCCACCGCCGCTCGGGCCTGTTCCTGGCTCGCCGCGGCGGCGTAGCCGACGATCCGGTGCGGGGCGGCGGGATCGT
This sequence comes from Streptomyces sp. NPDC005811, assembly GCF_040630405.1. Lineage (NCBI taxonomy): Bacteria > Bacillati > Actinomycetota > Actinomycetes > Kitasatosporales > Streptomycetaceae > Streptomyces > Streptomyces sp. NPDC005811. The sequence continues at coordinate 28,546 of NZ_JBEXXK010000043.1, read as the reverse complement.
GTACCGGAAGGAGTTCCTCCGTCTCGACGGTCTTGCCATCTATGAGCAGCCCGGTCCTCACCGGGGCGGCCTGCGGTTGCTCAGCTGTCGTACCGGCCTCTTCGGTCATGCGACTCTCCAGGTGGTTCGAGCAAATGGGTGGAACCGTCTCCCTGCGTCCCGGCTCGGGCCCGCGCCCCGGCCCGAGCAAAGGACCGGCCCGGTCGTCAGGAACCGGGCCGGTGGTCGGACAGTCGCCGACCCCGTTTCGGCGACATCGCGCTGCGACGCGGGACCGGGCCCTGCCCGGGTCGTCAGCTCGCGCCGCCGGTACGCCAGCCGGGCTGGTAGGTCTCGCGCGCCATGTCCGAGTACGGAGCGGGGCTGACGATCGCGCGGACCGCGAACTGCTCGTGCGGCTGAACCGTGGTCTTGCGACTGCCGCCGTCCGGCTCGCCCCAGACGACGCGGACCTCGGCTCCCAGCGGGACCTCGGGGTCGACGGTGGCCAGGGACAGGGCCTTCCGCTCGTTTGCGCTGTAGCCGGTGAACATCGACAGCCCGATCACGTTGTCGTCGGCGTCCACCACGGAGTCGTAGTTGGACGACCCGTAGTTGGCGTTGGGCAGGTCGAAGAACTGGTAGCTGGGGCCCTCCGGGGCGACCGGGGAGGCCAGCAGCTTGGCCACGTCCTCGGCGTTCCAGGCCAGGGTCACCTTGCGCCGCTGGGTCGCCGGGTCGATGGCCTCCAGCGCGTCACGGCCGATGAAGTCGTGGTCGAACTTGACGAACGAGCCGTAGCCCAGCTCCCACGGGTTGAGGTAGTAGTCGTCGATGCGGTCGGAGACGAAACTGCCGGCCAGGGCGTTGGTCGCCTCGTAGCTGTCGGCGCCGAGCCACTCGCGGAACGGGCGCAGGCCCTCGCTGCTGTAGATCGCCGGCAGGGGCGACGGGATCCAGCCGGACTCCAGGGTGTTGCACGAGTAGGCGCGGGCTCCCGCAGCCTCCAGGCCGAACTCGACACCGGCCTCCAGGATCGCGTCCCGCACCTTGTCGTACGTCTCGTACGGTCCCCACAGCTCCAGGCCCGGCGCGCCGGCCATGCCGTGGCGCAGCGTGCGGACACGCTCACCGGCGATGTTCATGTGGTCCATGCGGAAGAAGCGCAGCTGCTCGACCGGGCCGCCGTTGACCTTCTCGATGACCTCCCAGGCCCGGGGACCCTGGATCTGGAAACGCCACAGGTCGCGGGTGACCTGCTTGCCGTACGGCCGGGACGGCGACCGGGCGTCCATCCGGAGCTCGACGTCGTACCCCTGCTCGGCCTGGAAGGTGAGCCAGTTCGCGACCGGGGCACGGCCGACGTAGGTGAACTCTTCCTCCGCCTCGCGGAAGAGGATTCCGTCACCGATGACTCCGCCCTCGGGCGAGACAGGGACGAACTGCTTGGCCGAGTCCACCCGGAAGTTCGCGACACTGTTGATTCCGGTGTCGGAGATCAGCCGCAGCGCGTCCGGTCCCGAGATGAACAGGTTGACCATGTGGTGGGACTGGTCGAACAGCACCGCCGTCTGCGTCCACGCCGTCACCTCCCTCCGGAAGTTGGTGAACTCGGACGGCACCACCGGGTATATGTAGGTCCCGAGCTGGGAGTTGCGCAGCAGCTCCACCGTGTTGCCGGCCTGGTCCAGAACTTGCTGCAGGTTCTTTGCGGTCATGTGTGGGCCCGTCCTTCTTCGACGCCGTCGGCGATTACTTCGGCGTCAAGTCTCGTTTCGATCCGTGCGGCGCGAATCGGGGGAATGGCTGGTGTTGACCGGCCCTGATCGGAAGGCGTTTCCGAGTCATTTGACGTAGCCGGAGGCGCGGTGCCCAAGTGGGGTGGCGCCGTCGGGACCGGCGGGTGGCCGGACGGGGCGGTAACACCCGCCCGGCCACCCGCCGAACGCCACCAGGACGGCGATGTGACCGGAGTGCGCCGGGGCGGGCCCACAGGAGGGGTGGATCAGTCCGCCGTCACGCAGGGAGGAACGTGAGCAGGAATTCGATGGTCCCCTCGTGCTCGACCGTGATGCCGCCGAAGTTGGGGCTCTCGACGCCGTAGTCGGCGAAGGTGATCGGCAGTGAGCCCTGGACGCGGAAGGCGCCGGCCGAACGCTGGGCGGTGAGGTCGAAGGAGACGTTCTTGCTCACTCCGTGGATGGTGAACCTGCCGGACGCCTTAGCTGTGACCTTCTTGCCCACATCAGGCACGGAACCGAAATCGACGGGCCGGGTCAGTTCGAAGGTGGCCGTCGGGAACTTCTCGGTGTTCATGATCCCGCCTCGGAACTGGCCGTCACGCTCCACCGAGTCACTCTTCACCGAGGTGAGGTCGACGGTGAACGAGCCCTCGGTTGCCTCGGTCCCCTTGACCGTCAGATCTCCGGTGACCTTGTCGGTCCGCCCGACGGCCGTGGTGTTCTGTCCGAACAGTACTTCGTCGACCCGGTAGCCGGCTTGTGAGCCGGAGCCCACCTTCCAGGCCCCTTCCACTCCTGCGCGCGCCGATGTTCCGTCCTGTCCGGCGGACTGCTGCCCGTCGTCTATCGAGAGCTCCGAGGGAGCCGTGTCCTTGATGTAGTGGATGTAGACGTACGGGCCGCCCACCACCAGCAGGGCGGCCACCGCCACACCTGCGATCAGCCAACGCTTCCAGTGCCTGCGCATACTGCTCATGATTTTCGTGACCTCGATCATTAGTGAGTGACCAGTTGATGGGGAAGACCGGGCGCGTCCTGGCGTGAGCGGGGGCGCCGAAGCGCGCCCGGCGTCGAGCGGGAGAACAGGCCACCGCCCCTGGCGCCCGGGCACGGGACGGCAAGGCACGGGTAGACTTGCGCGGTGACAGACAGACCTGGCGCTCAGGTCCTTGCCTCGGGATGGGCCGGTGGGCGCCCTGAGGGGTTGGCCGTGCGGCGGGGAACCGGCGGTCCGGTCATGCTGCCGTCACGCGTGGCCCGCGGCGTGGGAGTCATCGTACGGCTGTGGCGGAACAGGCTTGTTGTTCAGGTCCACCGACAGGAAGATCCCATGTGCGACAGGGGTGCGGATCTCCTCGGCGAGCTGACCGATGAGTCCGGCGGTGCGGGCCAGCAGGGCGAAGGCGCGAAGCAGTTCGAGCGGCAGGCCGAGGTCGGCGAGCGCGGCGCCGCAGACGCCGGCGCCGTTGAGCGGCAGCGTTCTGCCCAGCACCTGGGGGTGGACCCGCCCAATGGCCGCGAACAGCGACAGGTGCGGCCCGAACAAGCCTTCCTCGGTGGCGATCCGGAACAGTCTCGGGGTCCGTGGATCTCCCTGCTTGTGGACATGGTGTCCGAGGCCGGGAATCATCCTTCGGGACGCGCGGTAGGAACGCACGGTCGCGAGGGCGAGCTCGTCCCATCCCGTCTCGTCGGTCGGGTGACTGTCCCGCGCTGTCGGCAGGGCGTCGTGCAGGAAACGGCCGCAGTCCTCGGTCACGCCGAGGAAGCGGGAGCCGCCGCCGAGCAGCCCCGCGGCAAGAGCACCCTGGATCGAGTCCGGCGCGGACAGAAGCGTCAGCCGTGCCGTGATCGCGGTCGGGGTGAAGCCGTGGTCGGCGAGCGCGGCAAGCACGGCCTCGAAAACCCGTGTCTCCCCCGCGGTGGGGCGGCGCTGTGTGGCGAGCCAGAAGGCCAGCGCTCCGAAGCCCACCTCCCCCATCACATCCTCGGCCAAGTCCTGGCCGAGCAGCGTGATGCTGTCCAAGGACGAGGCACCGAGCGCGGTCGGGTACTCAGGCATGGTCATCCTCCGTGTCGTCGCCGCCCGGCTCGTTCTCCAGCCACTTGCGCAGCTCGGCCCCGTGCTCGTCCAGCTCCGGTGGGGGCAGCCGGTAGGAGGCGGGAGTCTCGGAGAAACGGATCGGGTGCCGTGTGGTGGGTACGGCCCGGTCGCCCTCGCCCACCTCGACGACCGGGTCCAGCCCGAACCGCTCGGCCATCGCGAAGCCGCCGTCGATGGTGTTGATCGGCCCGCAGTGCACACCCGCGTCGACGAGCAGGTCGAACCACTCCAGGGCGGGCCTGGTGCGCAGCCTCTCGACCAGGAGCGGCCGCAGTTCCGCGCGGCGTTCGGTGCGGTCTGTGTTGTGTCGGAAGCGGGGGTCATCGGCGATTCCGGGGATGCCGAGCGCGTCGCACAACTTGCGGAACTGGTTGTCGTTGGCTGCGGTGACGATCAGGTCCCGGTCGGCCGTCGGCAGCGGTTCGTAAGGGAAGATACTGGGATGCGCGTTTCCCATCCGGTAGGGAACCGTGCCGCCGGCCACGTAGGCCGAGCTGTGGTTGACCAGCCCGGTCAGCGCCGACGACAGCAGGTTGACCTCGACGAGTTGGCCGCGGCCGGTGGCATCACGGTGCCGCAGGGCGGCGAAGATGCCGATGGCTGCGTGGTTGCCCGCCATCACGTCGAAGACGGAGATCCCCGCCCGGTACGGCGGTCCGTCCGGCTCGCCGGTGAGGCTCATCAGCCCGGAGATCGCCTGCACCATCAGGTCGTAGCCGGGCACCCTCCGGCCTGGACCGGTTCCGAAGCCGCTGATCGACGTGTAGACCACACCCGGGTTCCCTGAGCTCACCGAGGCATGGTCCAGGCCGTACCGGGTCAGTCCGCCCGGTTTGACGTTCTCGATCAACACATCCGCGCGCCGCGCGAGTTCCCTCGCCAGCCGTGCATCCCGGTCGTCGCGGAAGTCGAGCGCGATCGACCGCTTCCCGCGGTTGATGCCCAGGTAGTAGGTCGACACGCCATCACGCACCGGAGGTGTCCAGCCGCGTGTGTCATCGCCGCCCGGGCCTTCGACCTTCACCACGTCCGCGCCGAGATCGGCCAGCAGCATGGTCGCGTAGGGGCCCGCCAGGACGCGGGAGAAGTCGGCCACCAACAGTCCGTCGAGCGGTCCGCGAGAAGCGGGACCCATGGGCTAGCCCTCCTGCTGTCGCACGGCGACGCCCTCGCCGCGGTAGTCGCTGTAGTGGTACGGGTTGGAGATCGTTTCGGTCTCCGGGATCTCCGGCTCCACGGCCTCCCGCCAGGCGTCCTCGCCCATCGCGGTGCGCGCGTACTCGACGGTCGCGGCGACGGCGTCCCGAGCCCGGCCCAGGTCCGCGCCGACCAGCTCGTGGGCGTACTTCACCATGGTCCCGTTGACGAGGACGGTATGGACGTCGGCACGGGTGGCCTGATAGACGACGTGGCCGTAGGGGTGCAGGATCGGGTACATCGCCGGGGAACGGTCGTTCTTGATCAGGACGAGGTCGGCTTGTTTCCCCGGGGTGAGCGAGCCGATGGTGTCACTCAGGCCGAGGACGCCGGCGCCACCGATGGTGGCCCATTCCACGACGTCCCGGGCCCGGAGGCTGTTGTGCACCACGGTCTCCCCGGTCTCGTGCGCGGTCATGTGCTCGCGGGTACGGTCGGCCGACAGCGTGGCGCGCATGGCCGAGAACAGGTCGGCACTGAACCACACGCTGGTGTCCACGGACAGCGACACCGGGATGCCGTGACGCCGCAGCCGCCAGGTGGGCGGGTAGCCCTGGCCCGCGTTGTGCTCGCTCTCCGCCGAAACCGACACCGTGCCGCCGGAGGCGGCGATCCGGTGGTAGGAGTCCTCGCTGAGCGTGGCCGAGTGCACGTAGGTGACGTCGGGCGTCATGAAGCCGTGGTCCCACATCAACCGGATGCCTCTGTCGTCGGTGGCACCCCACACCCCGGCGTGGGTGGTGACCGGCAGGCCGAGCTCGCGGGCCGCCTCGAACGCCGCCTTCTCGGGGAAGGCCGCGTCACCGGTGACGTCGAAAGCGAGCTGCAGGCCGAGCATGTCGTCCCGCGAGGAGAAGTTACGGTCGACGAAGGCCCGGAAGTCCGGCGAGTTGACCCACTCCCAGGGGGCGCCGAGCAGATTGCCGTAGGCGAGCACGAAGCGGCCCGGCACGGCGCGCAGTGCCTCGACGGCGGCGTCGCCGTGCTCGGGTGTCTGCAGGCCGTGCGACCAGTCCACGGTGGTGGTCACCCCGGCGTCGACCGCCTCGACCGCGGACAGCAGGTTACCGGCGTGGATGTCCTCGGGGCGGAAGATCTTGCCCCAGGTGAGGTAGTAGAAGACGAAGTACTGCGACAGGGTCCAGTCCGACCCGAGGCCGCGCAGCGCGGTCTGCCACATGTGCCGGTGTGTGTCGACCATGCCGGGCATGAGGATGCCGCCCGCGCAGTCCACGACCACGGCCTCTTCGGGGGCCTGCAGATCGCGTCCCACCTGGTCGATCCTCTCGCCTCGCACGAGGACGTCACCGCGGTCGAGTACGCCGATCGCGGGGTCCATGGTCAGCACGGTCGCGTCGCGGAACAGGACGGGCCGGCCCGCGGCGAATTCTTCAGGGCGTGGCGCTTGAGGTGTCATGTGATCACTCCGTCGTGGAGGCTGATAGGGATCGGGCTCTGAGGACCGGGGCGCGGTCTGTCAGTGGTACGACGCCCACGGCCAGGGCCAGGGCAGCGGATCCCATGCGTAGCATCGAGTCGGGTCAGGCCGAGAGAGTGGTGAGGGACCAGGCTCCAGGGCCGGGGAATGCGAGGATGGCGGCCACGGGGCCGTACCAGAAGGGCACCTCACAGCCGCCTTTCTGGGCCTGGAAGCCGTTCGGCACGGTCGCCGTCGCCTCGACCGTCATGGTGCCGACCCCAGTGCGCCGCCGACGGGGCTGAGCAGGCCGGTCGAGACCGAGGCGGCACCGGCCAGTTCGGTCAGGCCGACGGCCACCACCGCCTGGCCGGGACGGAGCCCCACTGCTCGAAGACGGCGGCGGTCCCTGTTCGGCCCGCGCCGCGGAACCAGCCGAACAGCTTCTGGGCGCCGTGGCCGAACAACACATGGCGAGCAGCAACCGCAGCAGGAACAGCCCCGGATTCACGGCCGCGGGTCTTCGTCTCGGGCCTGGAGCACGAAGTCGAACTCGGCATGCAGATGCGGCTCGGCGATCGTGCCACCGTCGGGGGCATCGCCTGCGGGCCGCTCGGTAAAGGAAACGATCAGTTCGTCCTTGGTGCCGAACACGACGTCGGTGTCGAGAAATGCGGAGCCCTGCCGGAACAGGTGCGTGATGAGCTTCTCGTGGCCGGGGTGGTCGACGAGGAAGTGGATGTGCGCGGGACGGAAGCAGCTGATGTCGGTCCCGCTGATCAGGTTGCCGACCGGTCCGTCCATCGGGATGGCGTAGCCTCGTGGGGCGATGGTACGTACGCAGTACGTACCGTCGGACCGGGTACGGTACTTGGCGCGCAGCCGCGCCTCGTCGACCTCGGGGAGCTGCGCCTCGTACGTGCCGTCGGCGTCGGCCTGCCACACATCGAGTAGGACGTCAGACAGCGGGGCGCCGTCGAGGTCCAGGACCCTGCCCGTGATGAACAGCGGCGTGCCCGGGACGTCGTCGGACATGTCCGCCCCGAACGCGGCGGACGGTGAGCCGTCGATGTGGAACGGGCCGAGTACGGTGGCCGGCGTCGCCGCGGCCGAGAACCGGTGGTTCATCTGGACGACGAGCGTGCTCAGGCCGAGCACGTCGGAAGCGAGGATGAACTCCTGCCGTTTGTCGTCGCTGATCCGGCCGGTAGCCGTGAGCCATTCCACAGCCGCCGCCCATTCCCCCTCGGTGAGGTCGACCTCACGGGTGAACGCGTGCAGGTGGCGGATCAACGCCGTCATCAGCTCGGCCAGCCTGGGCGAGTGGGCGGTGGACCAGCGCTTCAGCGCCAGATCGGTGAGGTTGTCCTCCGTCACGAAGGCCATGGAATCCTCCTCGATTCAACAGACCTCGGGCCGCTGTGCGGACTAGCGTCCGCACAGCGGACACCATGGCAGATGATTGAGATCTAAATCAAGTCCGGCTCTGGCCCTACGGGCAGCTGGAGGCATGCGGCGGAAACGCGACGCGGGCCATCGAAATGCCTACCGGCTGTGGCTGCCGAGAGCCCGGTGCGTACCCGGGTGGCCCTCCACTCCCGCCTACCGTCCGCAAGGGGCCCGCGCTCGCACGTTGAGCCTGGGGCGCCGCCGAAAGCCTGAGGGGTCGGCGCCGATGTCGCCCGCGGGCTGAAGCAGCCGCGGCAGATGTTCCTCCACGAGCCGCTCGACCGACGTCTCGAGAGCGTGACAGTGAGCATTGAGAGACGCGACGACCCGTCCGGAGCTGTCACGCAGTGGTGCGGCCACCGACCGGATGCCGGGCGCCAGTTATTCGTCGGTCAGCGCGCACCCTTGTGCCCGCACCTCACACAGGACCGCGTCCCGTTCCTCCGCGCCAGGCCGCCAGCACGGCGTCAGCCCCGAGTGGGAGTTAGGCGAGCATTTGCTCCAGGTCGTCGGCTGGCAGAGCCGCGAGCAGCACCTTGCCCAGGGAGGCCTGCAACGCTGGGAAAGGTGTTCCGATCTGCACCGAAAGGGTCGCGAGCTTGGAGACTGCCCCCCCCCGAGCGCCATAGACGATGTCCGATCCGTCCAACTGGGCCACGGAACAGGATTCGCCGGTCCGCTCCACCAGTTGCTCCATGCATGGCCGGGCTATGCCCCACAGCCCCATGGACCGTACATGGGCGACCCGGGTTCAAGGAGCGGACATGGCCGGTCTCCTCCAGGGTCAGCAGGATCCTTCGGACGGTCGGCCTGGCGAGGCCGGTCGCGGCAGCCGCCCGGGACAGCGTCATGTGCGGCCTGGCCGGAACGTGGTGATGCCCCCAGGCCCCAGGCGAGCGCCTCGATGAAGTCCGGTCCTGCTCCCTGGCCGGCTCGGACTGCGATATCTGTCCGTACAGCCTACCGCTGTCCGCGATGCGGACAGCGGGCGCTCACCCAGCCCCTACGGGCCGAGAGCGATCGCGGCCGAGCAAGCCCTTCAATAAGGGATCGGGCGCTCGACAAGATATTCCCTTGCCAGGGAGGCGCCAACGGACACATGTCCGGCCAGCGGACAATGTCTTCGTCCCGATGGTCGTCCGCCCAAGTGACGATCAGGCCGATCGGACGCCGCGAAGGAACGTGTGTGGTTGCCGGCCCACCTCATCACAACCGGCCCGGTCAACCGCCGATCCGTCCGTGTGTGATCACCCGTCGGCAGCGGGGCCGCTCGTCCCTGCGACATCCGACCCGGTCCCGATGACTCGAATGTCCTCTGTATGAACCGCCGTACAGCCGTGTCGGCACCCAACGACGTGCACATACAGTCCTGTGCTGACGTAGAACTCGGACACAGCGCCCCACGGCGAGCCCTCCTGGCTTGAAGGGACATCATGCGTCCGCCGAACGATCCTCCGTGCTCGTCCCTGCATGACAGTCGGCCGGACCGGACGTGCCTACAGAACGCCGCCGCCTGCCCAGAATGTGCGCCTGCGGGGCACGCGATCACGGACGCGCTCTCCGGCCCGCCCCTGCCGTCTCCGGCGCCCAGGCAAAGAAGCCGGTGAAACCATGACGCCACGCACTACTGCCGCACGGTTCGACGACCTGCGCTCCGCAACGGCCTGGGAGTTCTCCCGCACCTCCTACGATCTGGTGGCCACTCAGCCGGAAGACGTCGCCCCGGTCCTCGACGAAGTGGACCGGGCGACGGCGAAGGGATGGTGGGCGTTCGGATTCGTCGCCTACGAGGCAGCGTCCGGGCTGGATCCGAAGCTGACAACCCATCGACCGGTGAACGGTCTGCCCCTCGCGTGGTTCGGCGTCTGTCCGGAGCCGAGCCTCGTACGTGTCGTGCGGCGGACCGAGCCCGATGCCTACGACATCGCCGAGGAGTGGGCCACCGAGTGGGGCCCAGAAACGCATCGTGCGCGTGTCGAGGCCGTCCGGCGGCACATCGCCGCCGGAGAGACGTACCAATGCAATCTGACCACGCGGATGTCGGGCGAGGCGAAGGGCGAGCTGTCCGCGTTCTACGCCGATCTCGCACTCGGACAGAACGGTGCCTACAACGCCTACCTGGACCTGGGTCGCTTCGTTATCGCCAGCGCCAGTCCGGAGCTGTTCTTCGAGATCAGGGACGGTCTCGTGCACATGCGGCCGATGAAGGGGACGGCCCCACGCGGCGCTACACCGGCCGAGGACTCGCGGATCGTCGCCGAACTGCGGGCCAGCGCCAAGGAACGCGCCGAGAACATCATGATCGTGGACTTGATCCGCAACGACCTCTCACGGATCGCCGTCCCCGGAAGTGTGCGGGTCTCGTCCCTGTGTCGTGCCGAGCGCTACGAGACCGTGCACCAGCTCACCTCCGACGTCTCGGCCGGCGTCGGGCCGGACACCGGTCTCGCCGACGTGTTCCGGGCGCTCTTCCCATGCGGTTCGGTGACCGGTGCCCCCAAACGCCGCACGATGGAGATCATCCGCGACCTCGAGGACGGGCCACGGGGGATCTATTGCGGCGCGGTCGGGATGGTCGCGCCCGCGGGCGCGCCGTTCCGCGCCAGGTTCAACGTCGCCATCCGCACCGTGCTGGTCGACCGGGACATCGGTGTCGCGACGTACGGAACCGGTGGGGGCATCACCTGGGGCTCCGAACCGTCGGCGGAATACGCCGAGCTTCGGGCCAAGGCCGAGGTGCTCATGCGGTGCCTTCGGCCGGGGATCCCGCGGTAGTGGCCGGTTCGCCGCCCACCTCTCAGTCATTTGTCTCGCCCGAATCGGTCGGGATGCCCGACGAAATACGCTCGGCGATTCGCTGTACTGGTGGTGGCGGTGCTACCGGTCCCCGCCACGCGAACACCAGGCCCGGGATGTGATCCGATCGCAGGAGGACGTCCGTGTCGTGGGAGGCGGTTGTCCCGCCCCTCGATCCGGAGGCGAACCGACGACCGGCCGTCATATCCCCCGATCCGTCCGTCAGTACCTCCTCCCGATCTCCACGAGTCCGGGAACGACTCTCCCTGAGCCGACCGTATGGCGTCATCAGAGGACGAAGCCCCGACACCGGTCGTGCCCGCCACGTGCACGGGAAGTCCGCGGTCACAGCGCACTTCCGACCCCGCCTGCGACCGCGGGACCAGAGCCGCACGAGACATTCCCAGCCCGTAGGAAGGAACGAGACAGAGCCATGACCGTACAGCGGGAAGACGCCGTCGCCCGGCACCGTCGATCGCATCTCGCCGACCTGGTACGCAACATCAGCTACGAGGTGATGCCGTTCAAGAACACCGAGCGGGATGTGCTGCACAGCGTGCCCACCGAGGTCCCGCTGACGGTCACGGTGACCGAGGCCAAGGGCATCGACCACACACTGGACCTCACGGAGCGCCTGGCGCGGCACGGCTATGTCGTGTCCCCGCACCTGCCGGCCCGTCAGTTCATGGACGAGCACCACGTCGCCGACGTGGTGGCCCGTCTCAAGCAATCGCAGATCCGGTCGGTGTTCGTGATCGGCGGCGATGCGCCGAAACCCGCGGGCGCCTTCGAGGACGCATACTCGCTACTGCGGGCGCTGGAGGAGAACCAGCATCCCTTCGAGGCGGTCGGCATCGGCGGCTATCCCGAAGGCCATGCCGCCATCCCGCAGGACGCCCTCGAACTGGCCCTGAAGCAGAAGGCGCCCCTCGCCACCCGGGTCCTCACCCAGATCTGCTTCGACGCGACGACGACCGCCGACTGGGCAGCAGGTATTGCGCGTGCGGGCGTCGAACTGCCGGTGTACGTCGGAATGCCGGGCCCGGTGAACCGGCAAAAGCTGATGCGGATCTCGGCGGGCATCGGGCTCGGCCAGTCGGCGCGGTTCCTGCAGAAGCAGCAGAGCCTGCTGTGGCGGTTCCTGCTGCCGGGCGGCTACAACCCGACGAAGCTGGCAAAGCGGCTGGGAACCGCCGTGCAGAAAACCAACGGCAACATCCGCGGACTGCACATCTTCACGTTCAACGAGCTCCGGCAGACCGAACTGTGGCGGCAGCACCTCCTGTCCGCCGTCTCCGCGCAGACCTCCGAAAGGGACGACCGGTCATGACCGAGCAGATCAACGACGCGGACCACGGCCGCCTGATCGTCCAGGGCGCCGACCGCCCCGGCATCGTCGCCAGCGTGTCGGGGGCGCTGACAGAGCTGGGGGCCAACATCGTGTGGCTCGACCAGTCGTCGAGCGACCCTGTGGGCGGCCGCTTCTTCCAACGCACGGAGTTCCGGCTGCCCGACCTGCCGGGACGGCTCGACGAGCTCGACGCGGCCCTGCGGACGAGGCTGGGCGAGGAACTGGGTCTGGAGTTCCGACTGGTGGAGGCACGGCGCCGTAAGCGCGTGGCCATCATGGTGTCGAAGACGGACCACTGCCTGCTCGATCTGCTGTGGCGCCACCGCCGCGACGAGCTGCAGATGGACGTGCCGATGGTGATCTCCAACCACCCCGATCTCGGGGACGAGGTGCGGGGCTTCGGCATCCCCTACTTCCACGTGCCTGTGGCGAAGGACGACAAGTCCGCCGCCGAGAAGGAGATCCTGAACCTCCTCAGGGGCAACGTGGACCTGGTCGTCCTGGCCCGCTACATGCAGATCCTCTCCGGTGACTTCCTGGCGGACGTCGGCGTTCCGGTCATCAACATCCACCACTCCTTCCTGCCGGCGTTCATGGGCGCGGGCCCCTACCAGCGGGCCAAGGAGCGGGGCGTGAAGCTGGTCGGGGCGACGGCACACTACGTGACCGAGGACCTCGACGAGGGCCCGATCATCGAGCAGGACGTGGTCCGTGTCTCCCACCGGGAGTCGGTACGCGAACTGCAGCGCCGAGGCGCCGACGTCGAGCGGCTCGTGCTGTCCCGGGCGGTCGGCTGGCACTGCGAGGACCGCGTCATCCGGGACGGCAACACCACGGTCGTGTTCTAGGAGTCTGGGAGCTCTAGTGACTGCACAGATCCTCGACGGCAGAGCCGCGTCGGTGGCACTCCTGGAGCGGGTACGGCAGGAGGTGTCCGCGTTCGTCGAAGAGCACGATCGCGTACCCGTACTGGCGACCGTTCTGGTGGGCGACGACCCTGCTTCCCACACCTATGTCCGTATGAAGGCCAACCGCTCGGCGAAGGTCGGCATGCGGTCCCGGCGGATCGAACTCGACGCAGGCATCACCACCGAGAAGCTGGTGGAGCAGATCCGCGACCTGTCCGAGGACCCGGAGGTCGACGGAATCCTCCTCCAGCATCCGGTACCGGACCACATCGACGAACGGGCCGCTTTCGAGGCCATCGACCCCGCCAAGGACGTCGACGGCGTTACCCGGATCTCCTTCGCCACCACGGCCTTCGGGGAGGGCGGGTTCGAGTCGGCCACGCCGGGCGGCATCATGGCGCTCCTCAACGCGTACGACATCCCGCTGGCAGGGAAGCACGCGGTGGTCGTCGGCCGTAGCGCGATCCTGGGCAGGCCCGTGGGCATGCTGCTGCTGACGCGGGACGCCACCGTCACCTACTGCCACTCCCGCACGGTGGATCTCGCCGAGCGGGTCGCCGAGGCGGACGTCATCGTCGCGGCGGCCGGTCGGCCTGGCCTGGTCCGCGGTGCATGGATCAAACCCGGTGCCGTGGTCGTCGACGCGGGCTACGCGGACGACAGCGGGGACGTGGAGTACGAGGCTGCCGCCGAGCGGGCGTCATACATCACACCGGTACCCGGCGGTGTCGGCCCCATGACCATCGCCACACTGCTCGCCCAGACCGTCCGGGCAGCACGCCAGCGCGAGGCGGCGCAGCGGCCGGGCACAGCTGCGGAGAGGGAATGACCATGACGAAGGCGCAGGACAACTACCTGCTCGACCTGTCGGCCAGCAGGCGCGGCTACGCGATCAACCGGATGTGCGGGTCGCTGGCGGACGAGGGGAACCGACGCAGGTTCAGCGAGGACGAGGCGGCCTACTGCGAGGCCTACCACCTGAACGCGGAGCAGAAGAAGGCGATTCTGGAGCGCGACTGGACAGTGATGCTGGATCTGGGCGCGTCCATCTTCTACACGCTCAAGCTCGCTGTGGTGGACAAGCGCTCCGTGCAGTACCTCGGCGGGGTGTTCACAGGTATGTCGGCCGAGGAGTTCACCGCGGCCATGGTCTCGGGAGGGCGGAAATTTGGCTGAGGTGATCTGGGGTCTGGCGACCTCGCACGTGCCGTCGATCGGCGCCGCGATGGACCACGGCAAAACGCAGGAGCCTTACTGGAAGCCGTTGTTCGACGGCTACGGGCCCGCGCGGGAGTGGATGGCCGAGCACCGGCCCGACATCGCGGTGATCGTGTACAACGACCACGCCAACGCGGTCGACCTCGACCTCATCCCCACCTTCGGGATCGGGACCGCCGAGTCCTACGACGTGGCGGACGAGGGCTGGGGGCGCCGACCCGTGCCGGCGGTGGTGGGCGCCCCAGAGCTCAGCGAACACCTCGTCACCGAGCTCATGGACGAGTCGTTCGACATCGCCACCTTCCACCATCTGGATGTCGACCACGGTCTCACCGTGCCGCTGTCGGTGTACTGCCCCGACCCCGGTGAGGCGTGGCCGTGCGCGGTCGTGCCCGTGCTGGTGAACGTGATCCAGTACCCGCAGCCCACGGCGGCCCGCTGCTACGCGCTCGGGCAGGCGCTCGGGCGGGCGATCCGCTCGTTCCCCAAGGACGTCAAGGTCGCGGTGTTCGGCACCGGCGGCATGTCGCACCAGCTGGCTGGCGCGCGCGCCGGGCTCATCAACGAGGAATTCGACCGCATGTTCCTGCAAGCGATCGAGAATGAGCCCGAGAAGCTGGCCGCGCTCACCCGTGAGGACTACGTCCGCGAGGCGGGTACCGAGGGCATCGAGCTGATCATGTGGCTCATCATGCGCGGGGCCCTGAGCGAGAGCGTCGCGCGAGTCCACGACACGTACCACGTCCCCGCTTCCAACACCGCCGCGGCCCTCGCGCTGTTCGAGGACCTGGGGGCGAAGTGAGTACGTTCGTCCTCGTCCACGGTGCCTGGCACGGCGGCTGGGTCTGGCAGCGGGTGGCGCAGGCGCTCCGTGAGGCCGGCCACGACGTCTACACACCGACCCTGACCGGGATCAGTGACCGCGCTCACCTCGCGAGCCCCGCCGTGGGACTCTCCACACATGTCCAGGACGTGGCGGCGCTGATCGCGGCGTACGACCTCCAGGACGTGGTACTGGTGGGCCACAGCTACGCCGGACAGGTGATCACCGGGGTCGCCGATCGTGTCCCGCACCGGCTGACCAGGCGTGTGTACCTGGACGCCTTCGTGGGCCGCGACGGAAACGCCGCGATCGACCTGCTGCCGGAGACGGTGGCCGGGCACTACCGGGAGTCCGTCGCAGGCCCCGGTTTCGGCTGGCTCATCCCGGTGCGTTCGCTGACCGTGCTGGGCGTGACGGACCAGGCGGACCTCGACTGGCTGACTCCACGCCTGACCCCGCACCCATGGCGCAGCTACACAGAGCCTCTGCAGCTCACGGGGGCCTGCGAGCAGGTCGCCGCCACGTACGTCGAGTGCACGGACTGGATGCGGGTGTTCCAGCCCCATGCCGAGAAGGCCGCGGCCCTTGGCTGGCCGGTGCACCACATCCCCACCGGGCACGAGGCAATGGTCACAGCCCCCAAGGATCTCGCCGAGCTGTTGCTCGCCATCGCCGCGTCCTGAGGAGGCACACCATGGAATTCCTGGTCCGCACGGAGAACCTGCTCCCACCCGACACCCCGGACGACACCCGTGAGCAACTCCGCAAGGCCGAACGGGAGCGGGCCGTGGAGCTACGCCAGGCGGGGATCCTCAAGCGGCTGTGGCGCGTCCCCGGCCGCAACGCCACCATCGGCCTGTACGAGGCCGAGGATCCCGCCGCGCTGCACGACGCGCTGACGTCGCTGCCCCTGTGGAAGTGGATGGACGTGTCCGTGGAGGCACTCGCCACTCACCCCCAGGAACAGAAGAGGTAACCACCACCCGAGACCGCGCACCGTCGGCACCGAGGTCATGCCGGCGGTGCGCTCCTTTGTCCGCACGCGCGTCCGCGGCTCCCCCACGAAGGAACCCTCCATGAACGAGCACTCCGCAGCTCTCGTCCACCCGCTCGTCGCACGGCCCGACGTCGGTCCGATGCGCGTGATGGGGATCGTCAACGCGACTCCCGACTCCTTCTGGTCGGGCAGCAGGTTCGGCACAGCCGAGCGCGCGATCGCGGCAGGTCTACGGATGTTCGACCAGGGCGCGTGGGCTGTCGACGTGGGCGGTGAGTCGACGAGGCCTGGCGCCATCGCCGTCTCTCCTGAGGAGGAACTCGACCGGGTTCTCCCCGTGGTGGCCCGGCTGGCGGACAACGGCCGTGTCTCGGTCGACACCCGGCATCCCGAAGTGGCAGAGGAAGCGGCCCGGGCAGGTGCGTCGATCATCAACGACGTCTCCGGCACAATGTACGGACTCGCCGGCCGGCTCGGAGTCGGCTACGTCGGCATGCACTCCCACGCCGTGCCCGTTGTCCCCGGAGCGAATCCCTTCTACGACGATGTCCACGCCGACGTTGCCTCCTATCTCCGGGCTCTCGCGGGCGCCGCCGAAGAGGAGGGCGTACGCGAGACCTGGATCGACCCCGGGATCGGTTTCGGCAAGAGCACCGCCGACAACCTGGCGCTCCTGCGGCAGTTGCCGTCCCTCTGCTCTCTCGGTGCTCCCGTGCTCCTCGGCGTCAGCCGGAAGTCCTTCCTCGGCGACGTGACCGGCCGCGGGGTCCATGACCGTCTGGCCAGCTCCTTGGCGACGGTCGCTCCCGCATGGTGCGCGGGGGTCGATGTCATCCGTGTCCACGACGTCGCCGAGACGATGGACACCATCGCGCTGTTGGAGGCGGTCTGGGGACGGGCCCAGCAAGGGACGCACTGACCAGGGATCCCTCAGAAGACCGGCGGCCCAAAGAGCAACACGACACAAATTGTCGGCGACGAGGAACGGCTCATCGATCTGAGGAGCGATGGGGCTCTAGGAATCCGTGACTGAAGAGAGGGATCAGTCTCCTTCGGGCCGCGGCGGAGAGTTTGTCCGAGGTGTTCGACGTCGGTGAAGGTGACATTGGCCAGCGGGCTACGCCATGGAAGGGACCAGATACCCTCCACCGGATTTAAGTCTGCTGCGTAGAAAGGCAGTTGCACGATGGCGAGCTAGGTTCTGTCTCTTTGGTCAGTGGCGGGTCCAGATGAGGATGCCCGCGAGGTGGAGGGCGGCCTGGTAGGCGATGGCGAGTTTGTCGGTTCGGGTGGCCAGGCCGCGCCACTGTCTAAGTTGGTTGATGCACCGCTCGACGGTGTTGCGCTGCTTGTAGGCCCCCGCGTCGAAGCCGGGCGGACGGCCTCCGGCGCGGCCTCGCCGCAGTCGGTGGCCGACTTGGTCCACCGGCTGCGGGATGACCGCACGGATGCCCCGGCGCCGCAGATGGCTGCGGATGGCGCGTGAGGAATAAGCACGGTCGGCCAGAACGGCCAGGGGCCGGGTCCGCGGCCTGCCCGGGCCGGTGCGGGGCACGCGGATGCGGGACATCACCGTCTCGAAGGCGGGCGCATCACCTGCCTGGCCTGCGGTAACGGTGAAGGCAAGGGGCCGGGCCCGGCCGTCTGCGGCCAAATGTGGGCGGCGGACTCGCGCATCCCGGCGGCCCGGTGGGTGTTGAGATTGTCCCAGCTCAAGACAATGGAGGTGCCCAGCTGGATGTGGGCGCGGACGACCAGGTCGCGGTAGTCGCTCCAGGCGAAGCTGTTGCGTCCTTTGCCCCGGTGCTCGGGGTGGCGGCGTGGCAGGTAGATCAGCCGGGACGTCTCGCCTGGCTTGTCACAGCACATCGCGGCGATCGAGAAGCGGCGCCAGGACCGGCCGCGCACCCACACCACCGGCGTGTGCCCACGCCAGCCCCAGGTGCGGGCGACGGACGGCGTCATCGAGAATCCGGCCTCGTCCTCGAAGACGATGAAGGCTCCCAGCGCCGCCGCGGTCATTCCACCTACGGCCACACATCTTCCACAAACCCGCCGCACGCTCGTCTCGCTCATCAGCCCGGCAGGCAGGACACCGCCAGGACCAGCCGTGCTGGTGCATCAGCCGGCACACCGCCGCCATCGAGCAGTCGATCTGGAACCTCCAGGCGATCAGCGCTCCGATCCGGGCCAGGCTCCACCGCTGGTCCTCCCAACCATGAGCGGCCGGCCCCAGCGCCGGTTCCTTCTCCAACTCGGCGAACCGACCGTCGGACAGCCTGGGGAGTTTCGGCGGCCCCGCCGAGGCGAGGGCGGCCATCCCGCCGTCCCACCCTGCACGCCGCCAGCGTTCCACCGACCGCTCGCTCACTCGCAGATCCCTTGCGACCACTGCGGTCTCCTCGCCACGAGCGAACCGCTCACCGGCCTCGTACCGGATCCGCTCACGCAACCTCCGCGGTTCGGTGGTCAGTCCGCCACCCTGCGCGTACCGCATACCACCGGCCTACCGCAGGGATCAGCACACGTCACCACCTGACAACACTCCGAAGAGATCAGCAGTCCTCGATGGGTTGCAGAACGAAGTCGTACTCGGCCGTCACGAAGGACGTGTCGAAGGCCGTGCCGTCGGGCGCGACACCGCTGTCGTGTTCGACGAACTTGGTAATCAGCTCCTGTTTTGTGCCGAACACGACGTCGTTCTCGATGTAGTTGGTTCCTTCGGCGAACAAGTGCGTGACCAAGCGCTCATACCCGTCCTCCTCAAGGCAGAAGTGGATGTGCGATGGGCGGAAGTAGCTGATGTCCGTGCGGGAGATAAGTTCACCGACGGGACCGTCCATCGGGATCGCGTAGCCGAGCGGCACGATGCTGCGCAGGCAGTAGGTGCCATCCTCACGGGTCTGGTACTTGGCTCGCAGGCGAGCCTCATTGACATCGAGTTGGGCCTCGTAGTTGCCGTCGGCGTCGGCCTGCCATACGTCGAGGACGGCCCCAGGCAGCGGGTCGCCGGTTGTCGATCGAACAGTTCCAGCGACGAAGAACGGTGTGCCCTCGATCCCGCCCGACATGTCCCAACCGTACGGAACGGCGGGCGAGCCGTCGATGTGGAACGGTCCGAGCACCGTGGCTGGCGTGGCGCCAGGGAAGAAGCGGTTGTTCATCTGGACGACGAGCATGCTCAGGCCAAGGACGTCCGACGCGAGGATGAACTCCTCGCGCTTGTCGTCGCTGATCTGGCCGGCTTCGGTGAGCCAGTTCATCGCAGTGATCCACTCCTTCTCAGTGAGCCGAACCTCGCGTGCGAAGGCGTGCAGGTGCTTGATCACGCTCGTCATGATGGTCGCGAGACGGGCGTCGTGCGCCGTGGCCCACCGGTCGACGGCGAGATCGGTGATGTTCTCCTCGGTCGCGTATGGCATGGTGCGGCTCCTAGCGATTCGGGTCTGTGTCCGGGTCGACGTAGATCGAGTGACGATCGATATGCAGGTAGGCGTCTATCGCCATCGGATGTAGGCACTCCTCCGCGATCTGGCCGACAAGGCCTGAGACTCATGCGAGCAGGGCGAACCCGCGCAGCAGGTCCACCGGTAGGTCGAGGTCCGCAAGGGCCGCCCCACGCGTCGGCACCGTTGAGCGGAAGGGTGCGCCCGAGGATGTCCGGGTGGACGCATCCGATGGCGTCGAAAAGGCGTAGGTGAGGACCGATGGTGCCGGTGTCGCGCGCGATCTCGAAGGTCCGCAGCGTCCGCGGATCGCCATCCTTGTGGTTGGGGTGACCGAGGCCGGAAATGAACTTCTTGGTACGTCGAGACTCCGTCGCGAGGCCCCGGCCAAGAGCCATGAATCGGTCGTCGGTGGCGTCGGCAGAGATGCCGGAACCCTGGACGGCTGCTGCGAGGTAGGCTCTGCGGTCCTCGGTAACGCCGAGGAACCGTGCCCCTCCGCCCAGCAGGCCCGCAGCCAGTGCTTCCTGCAGCGAGTCCGGTGCGCTGAAGTAGGTCATGCGCGCGGCGCTTGCGGTTGAGGTGAAGCCCTGGTCAGCCAGAACGACGGGACAGGCCTCGAACATTCGGACCTCATCCTAGGTGGGGCGACGGCGAACGGCTAGCCAAAAGGCGAGCTCACCGAATCCGACGTTCCCCATGAGGTCCTGGATCTACTCGTCGAAGAGGGTGATGGTCGTGCGGGTAGAGCGTCGAAGGGATGTTGGGGAGCCATCGGTCGGCGGGTTCATGCATCCTCCCCGGCGGCCCAGGCGCGGATCTCCGCGGTGTGTTCGCCGAGCTTCGGCGGTGGCAGCTCGTACCGCAGCCGGTTCTCGGAGAACGTGATCGGGTTGCGAATCGACGGAACCATCGAGTCACCGGTTCCGACTTCGACAACAGGCTCCAGCCCGAGCCGCTCGGCAAAACCGACGCCCTCGGCGATGGAGTTGATGGGGCCGGACGCCACGCCAGCCGCGATCAGGCGCTCGAACCATTCGGCCTTGGAGCGCTCGCGAAGGGGCTTCTCAAGCAGCGGTCGAAGCTCCTCGCGGTTCTTCGTCCGATCAGCGTTCGTGGCGAAGCGCGGGTCGTCAACCAGCTCGGGGGTCCCGAGAACGTCGCACAATCGGGTGAACTGGCCGTCGTTGCCGGCGATGATGATGATGTCGCCGTCGGCTGCCGGGAGCGGCTCGTAGGGGAACAGGCTCGGGTGTGCGTTGCCCATGCGCGTGGGCACGTTGTCGCCGGCGACGAATGCACCCGTCTGATTCACAAGCCCCGAAAGTGCGGACGAAAGCAGGTTCACCTCGACGTGCTGTCCCTTCCCGGTGTCGTTCCGGGCGTTGAGCGCTGCGAGGATGCCGATGGTCGCGTGCAGTCCGGTCACGACGTCGAACACGGAGATACCGGCACGGTACGGCGGGCCCTCGGGTGATCCCGTGAGACTCATCAGGCCGGATACAGCCTGGACCATCAGGTCATACCCGGGGAAGCCCGCGCCGTCACCGGTGCCGAAACCGCTGATCGAAGCGTAGATAACGCCGGGGTTCCGTTCTGCGAGGGCGGCGTAGTTGAGTCCGAACTTGCTGAGCGATCCGGGGCGGAAGTTCTCAATGAAGACATCAGCGCGATCCGCGATGCGGCGAGCCACGGCGAGGTCGTCGTCATCCTTGAGGTTGAGAACGACAGACTTCTTGTTCCGGTTGATGCTCAGGTAGTAGGTCGATACCTCACCGCGAACCGGCGGGACCCACGTGCGCGTGTCGTCACCGCCGGGACCTTCGACCTTGATCACCTCCGCCCCCATGTCGGCGAGCAGCATGGTCGAGTAGGGGCCGGCGAGGATGCGCGAGAAGTCGGCGACGACGAGCCCGGAGAGCGGGCCGTTCCATTGCGCGGATGGCATCGATGATCTCCTGTGGCCGCTGTGCGGCAGGTTGCGCGTTGTATGAGCGGTGACGGGCGGGCCTGGCGGCGGTCAGGTGTGCCAGGCCCGCATGGTCGGGTCAGGCGCCGTGCGTCGAGCTGGCTGCGTACTCCGTGTACATGTACGGGTTGTCGAGGACCTTGGAATCCGGAATGGCCGGGCTCATGCCTTCTCTCCAGACACTCGGGCCGAGCGTGGACTCGAGGTACTCGACGGTGCCCTCGACGGCGGCGCGCGCGCGAGCAAGCGTCGAGCCGACCAGTCGGTGGTTCTGCTTCACAATCCGCCCGTTCACGAGCACCGTGTCCACGTCTGCCCGTTGCGCCTGGAGGGCGACGTGGCCGTACGGGTTGAGCACGGGAAACATCGTGGGAGAGCTGTCGTTCTTGATCAGCACGATGTCTGACTTGAAGCCGGGCGCGATCGTACCGACGACCGAGCCGAGGCCGAGTGCCTCCGCTCCGCCGCGAGTCGACCATGCCACAACGTCTTCGCATCGTAGGCCGATGTTCGTGACGGTCTCGGAGTTCTCGTGGGCCAGCTGGTGCTCGCGGGCACGATCTGAAGCGAGTGTCGCACGCATCGCGGAGAAGAGATCGGCGCTCCACCAGACGCTCGTGTCCATCGACAGCGAGATCGGGATACCGTGTCGGCGCAGCTCCCAGCTGGACGGGTAGCCCTGGCCGCAGGTGGACTCGCTCTCCGACGAGACTGATGCGGAGCCGCCCGTCGCAGCGATCCGGTGGTACGAGTCGGTCGAGAGCGTGGCGGCATGGACGTAGACGGTCTCAGGGGTCATACAGCCGTTCTCGTACATCAGCCGGATGCTGTTGTCGTCCGTTGCACCCCACACTCCGGCATGGGTCGTCACGGCGGCACCCAGCTCTTTGGCAGCCTCGAAGGCTGCCCTCTCCGGGAATGAAGGATCACCGGTCACGTCGAACGCGAGCTGGAGCCCGAGCATGCCGTCGCGCGGTATCCGCCGCTCGATGAAGGAGCGAAGCTCCGGCGAGGTCGCCCATTCCCACGGCGCTCGGTGGATGTTGCCGTATGCGAGCACTGAGCGCCCGCCGACCTCGACCAGGGCATCGACGGCGGCCTCGGCATGGTCGGTGGTCTGCAGTCCATGGGACCAATCGACGGTGGTCGTGACGCCGGCGTCGAGCGCCTCCAAGGCGCCGAGCAGGTTGCCGGCGTAGATGTCCTGTGGTCGGAAGTGCTTACCGTGCTCGAGGTAGTTCCACACAAAGTACTGGGTCAGGGTCCAGTCCGCTCCGTAGCCCCGCATCGCGGTCTGCCAAAGGTGGCGGTGTGTATCGATCATTCCCGGCATCACGATGCCGCCGGACGCGTCGATCTCGTAGGCGTCGTCGGGAACACCAATGCCGGTTCCGACGGCCACGATCTCCTCTCCGATGACGAGTACGTCGGCTTTGGTGAACAGGTCACGTGTGGCATTCACCGACATGACCGTTCCACCGCGGATGACGATGGCCTGGCCTTCTCTGTGCTCGTTCACGATCAGATCCTCATCTCTGTGGGACATGTGCGGCGGCTGCATCCGTGTCACTCGGTGCCGGCCGGCAGTTCGAGCCGCAGCACCCGTCTGCGGCGATGGACCGGCGGGAGAGCGGCAACCAGTCCGAGAGCGATCGCTGCAGCGGAGACCCACCACCCGGTGGTCTCAAGGCCGAGCGCATGGTCGAGGGAGACGGCTCCGGGACCCGTGATCGCGAGGCACGCGGCCACGCCCCCGTAGATCGCGGGTACCTCACATCCCCCGAGGTGAGCCCACAGCCCGTTCGCCACGCTCGGCGTGGCCGCGACGGTCATCGTTCCGATGACCATCGCGCACGCCAGGGGATGGGCGACCCCGAGAGCGAGCAGAGTCGCTCCGGCCAGTTCGGACAAGGCTGCGATGATCACCATCACGGCTCCCGGGCGGAACCCCCACGCATGGAACACGGCTGCAGTTTGTGCGCGCCCGGCTCCACCAAACCAGCCGACACTTTTCTGCAGAGCGTGACCGGCGAGGAGGGTGGCGAGCGCCAGCCTGAGCAGCAGGAGTCCGAGGTCGACGTGTCCCATCAGAGCAACCTCGTCCGGCCAGGGCTGCCCGGTACATGTCCGCGCGACTCACTCATCCCAGAACCGATCCCAATGGTCGTCGTCGATCAGCGGACGCTGGTCCAAGCGCGACAAGCGGCCTTCGTAATAGATCATCGGACGGTCGCAACGTGGCCTCATCACGTAGTTGCTGACTTCCGCAAGGACGAGGCGGTGATCACCGGTCGGCACGACCTGGTGAGGGGCCGTATCGAAACCGATCAATGCATCGTCGAGGAGGACGGCGCCGCTGGATTGCACGCTGTAGGAAAGGTCCGCGAAGCGTTCTTCCACCGGACGCCTGAACGCGTCAGCCACCTCCTCCTCGCCTTGGGCGAGGACACTGAATCCCCAGCCGTGCCCCTCAAGGAATGCCGGGAACGTGGTTGAGCGATCGTCGCCGAAGAACCCGACCAAGGGCGGATCCATCGACACGAAGGTGAAGGAACTCACCACCATGCCGACTGACCGATCGTCCACCGTCGTCGCTGCCACGGTCACCCCGGCAGGGATCCGTCGGAAGGCACGCCACAGGGCTCCCGGCGTCATGGCGTCGGCCGGCGGGGGCGTGGACAAGAGCTTGGGAACACCCATGATCAGCCCACGAACTCCTGCGCGTTCCAGTAGTCGATGATCCGGGTGATTTTCCCGTCGACGCCGAGTTCGCCGACGATCCCGTAGAACACCTCGAACGCGTCGCCGGTCGCAGGCAGGCCAGGAAGGTCGTGCGCGAAAGTGCCGCGCATGATCGCCTCGCCGGCGAAGCGATTGCCGGCGTCGAACGAGCTCGTGACCACGAACGAGAGGTCCGGCATCGCGACGAACGTGTTCGCCATGTGCGTCCCGAGTTCCGCGGGGCGATAGAAGTTCAGGTCGAGCGGCTGGTCCCGGTAGTGCATCTCGGGCGCGAACTGCACGAGTACATCCTCGATGGCGTGGCGGTTCCAGGCCTCGTAGAGCGTGTCCAAGACGGTCATGGTGTCTGTCCTTAGATGTTGTGGTCGTAGGTCACAGGAAAGGGGTGTTGGGATCAATGCCGACGAGCACACGGCCGTAGACCTCGCTGTTGGTGGCATAGGCGAGAGCAGCGTGCGTCGAGAGCACCTCGATGTCGCGGAAGCACTGTTGGATCGGCACGGCCTTCTGAACAGCGCTCGCGCCGCTGTGCTTGCGCAGGATCCCGACGGCCTCGCGAGACAGTTCGGTCAGGTAGCCGACGCGGGCGCGGACGTCCGCACGTGTGCGGGTGTCCATCGATCCGCCGGCGCTGGCCGTGCCGTAGACGTCGTTCGCAACCTGGTCGGCGAGCAGTCCGGCCGACTCGATGCGAACCTGCGCGTCAGCGACCGCATAGTGGGTGATGGGAGCCTCGGACTGCACCTTCCACGCTGTGTAGGTGATGCCACGCCCGGGCAGGCGCTCCAGGAAGTGGTCCATCGCCGCCTGGGCTATACCGATGGGAACGCCACTGCTGATCGCGAGCACGTGAGCGAAGAAGCCGGTGCTGTAAAGCGCGCGTTCCTTGTTGGTCTCGGTCCGGTAGTCACCGCGCAGCGCCGCGTTGAGGTCAATCGAGCGGTGCTCGGGGACAAAGACATCCTCAGCGGTTGAGGTGTGGCTGCCGGTGCCGCGCAGTCCGATCGTGTCCCAGTCCTCGACCAGCCCGAGTTCCGAGGTCGGAACCAGGACCATGCGAATCTCCATCTCGCCGTCAGGTTTGGTCACAACGGCCGCAAGGTGGTCCCAGGCGGCATGCAGGCGTCCGGTGTTGAAACCCCACCGACCAGTGAGCTTGTACCCGCCGTCGACCGGGGTCAGGGTGCCCGTAGGCGAGAAGATGCCGGCGATCCGCACGTCAGGGCCATCCGCGAACACCTCGTCCTGGGCGCGGTCGTCGTAGAGGCCGGTGGCCCAGGACCCGAAGCCATAGAGAGATGTCACCCAGCCCGTGGAGCCGCAGCCCCGCGCGATGGCAGCGAACGCGCGCTGCTGGGTTGCGATGTCGGCCTCGAGCCCACCGAAGCGCTTCGGGGTTCCCAGACGGAATGCTCCCGCTTCGGTCAGGGCATCGAGCACCTCGTCGTCAAGACGAGCTTGCTCTTCGACCTTCACAGCACGCTCCCGAAGGAGCGGCTGCAGTGCTTCGAGCCTCTCAATGACGTTGGTATCGACCTGGACAGGTTGCTCGGTGACAGTCATTCATACCTCGCAGCTTGGGCCGCGTTCTGCAGCTGCCGTTTGACGTTGCCCGGAAGTCTGCGGAGCGAGTGACGCCGATCACAAGCCAGATCCCGAATGCTCGGGACCGAATCCGCAACGGCTGTGGTCGTCGGCATTGCGCGTCGATGCTTCCGGGCTAAATTGGCACAGAAGCTGTTTCGGACTGAGACAAGGTGGTCTCCGATGAGTGCTGTTCTGGGGCTCCCGAAACCTCTTGCCAAGCATCGCCTCTTCGAGACCGACCGTCTCGAAGAGGCCACCGAGCACGGACGTCGGCTGCTGGCACGGCATCGGCTGATTCCGTCGGAGGGTGGAAAGAAGCTCGATGCCGTCGTGAACGGCGTCGACCTGGACGGCTCCCGGCTGCTCTACATGCGGTACGGGAAGCAGCTGCGGGTCACGGCCGAACCGATGCGTGACTGGTACGGAGTACATTTGCCGCTCAAGGGGAGACTCTCTGCCTGGAACCGTGGCTCACTGACGACGACCTGTCCCGGACAAGGAGCGGTCTTCGGGCCACTCGATCCCGTCATGATGGACTGGTCCGAGTCTCTGGAGCTGCTCGTCTTCTGGATCTCACGCGACCACCTCGATGAGAGCGTTCGAACGCTCAGCGGCCGCCGCCTTGACGGCACAGTGACTTTTGCCGCCAACCGCGCTTCAGACGCCCCCATGCTCCGCTCGCTCATGTTGTGCATTGCAGCGACCGTCGACGCGCAACCGAACGGTCTTGCGCCGGCGGTACGCCAGGAGGTTCGCCGGAGCCTGCTGTCCACGATCGTCCTGACGCAGGAACACAGTCACTCGCCGAGCATCCTCCAACACGACTCCCACGCCCTCGCCCCGCGTGTTCATCGGCTCATCCACGAGGTCGACGCGAACCCTCGTGGCGATCACGCGGTCGGAGCACTGGCTGCCAGAGCGGGGCTCAGCGAACGAAGCGTCCAGATGTGGTTCCGGCGCGAGACCGGGATGTCGCCCAACGCCTACGTCCGAGCCGCATGCCTGCGAGGGGCGCGCGAGGAGATCCTTTCGGCCAGCGGGCGCAGCAACTCGATCGGTGAGATCGCTGCAGCCTGGGGTTTCAGCAACGCCGGTCGTTTCGCGCAGGAATACCGTCGTGAGTACGGGGAGCAGCCCAGCTCAACGCTGCGGAGGTCTGCGTTCCATCCGTCGTCGGGTGGTCAGGAGTCAGCGTGACCGGATCGGCATTACCGCAGGTCACGTCGGCACGTGCTTCTACGGTGTCGGGGTTGGCTCTGTGCAGGCTGCCCCGCCACGGGAAAGAAGACGTCCGGCGCGCCTACGGGTGACGCTTGGACCACGCATGGGTTGCCCGTCCAGACGGTCTTTCCAGGAGAGTCGTAGCGGCAACCCCATCGGGTGGTGAGCTGGGCAACGAGGAGGAGGCGCTGAGCCGTTGCATGTGCGCCAGATTCACCGTATGCCTCCTCCCTGCCGGTGGAACCGGCTCAAGGAGAGCAAGAGCCCCAGGTTCGGTACGAGCCTGCCTGCGCCATCAGTGGCGGCAACCGCTGCGGCATCGCCGTCGCTGAACGCCGACCCGGGTTCGGCGATGCCGCAACGGGTGAGGGCCGCGACGCCGTCGACCGCCCGAATTCCGGCATGAAGGCCGTAGGCCGCGTACCAGCACCTCGGCCGCCGTGGTCGTCGTTCTCGTCTGGCTGTGCCGCCACCCCGGCGGTCCACCCTGCGAAGCCAACGACTCCGCTCTCGCTGGATCGCCCACCAGCAGACGCGGACCTTCAGGCATGCAGTTGAACAGATGTTCGCGTCTGGCGCGGGCGGCACCGGCGGTGATGGCGTCCCGCGTGATGGTGTAGCCGATCACGGTTAGGGAGTGCGCCGGGGGCGCGTGCTGACGTGACTTCCGCTCCCTGCCCGTAGGGTCGGGCCACCGTGCAGCTCTCCGTCCCGTGAGTCCGTGGCAGCTCTTCTCGCGCTGGGTCAGACGTGCTCGGCGATCACATAGACGGAGTTGACCCCGCCCGCCCGAGCGACAGCGACGGAAGCGGTGACGGTTCGCTCGGCTGGTCTCTGCGCTCCGCGCCAGGAACTGCCCGGGAAGCTCCAGCCGATCACTCCGCAAGGCGGCGCTTCCACCAGGGATCTGTGGGTGGTGAGAACGGATCTGGCAGGGTCCGCGCCAAGAAGCGGTCGTCCAGGGGAGCGACCGCTCCGAGAAGTTCACGGCGTGCCTTGCGGTTCATGGCCGAGGCCGTGCCCTGCAGCAGCGTTCGCGCGTGCCTATCCCTCCAGAGGGTGGTTCCCCACCCGTAGTTGGGTCCGTGGTCCGGCCATGAGTGAAGCGCCAGAGCCCATGCCCGGAAGGCGTGGGCGACGTGGCCGGGAGGCAATCTGTACTGAACTTCGAACTGTGCGATCTGCCGGTTCGTCGCAGCGGACAAACCAGGGATGACCTGTCGGCTTCTGGCGCTCCTGCGACGGGGTTGTTCGGTTCTGATCTCGCCTGGTGACCGGCGAGGCATGGGCACTTCCAGCTGGGAAGACGAGTGACCGTCCGACGGTAGGTGGCGTCAGTCCGAAGAGCAAGCGGTCAACTGGCTGTTTGCTTTTCGGCTCGGGCGCGGGTGGTGGTGGCATCCCGCGTGGTGCTGAAGGGGATCAATCGTTGGGCGTGTTCGGGGCGTTGGGGAGTGCGGGGCGCTTTCGGGGAGCCCGGTGGGGTAGATCTGGTCCATGCTGCCCTCAAGGAGCAAGCCGTAATGCCTGCATAGATGACTCCGAGGACGGGAATGTGCCGGTCATCGGGGTAAATGGCCTGCTCAGGGCCGCTGAGACG
>NZ_JBEXXK010000042.1:0-111455 GCF_040630405.1 Streptomyces sp. NPDC005811 | reverse complement strand
GCCCCACGGGCGCTCCGCGCCCGAAATCCCGGACACTGCGACGCTCCGCGTCGCCACCACACGATCCGATTCCTCCCAGGCGCAAACGCCTGGGGCTCCTCGCAAGAATGTCGCTGAAACCGCAGTACGTCCCGGGCCGCGCTCTCCTCCGCCGGTACGACACCCGGCCCCGGGGTCGGCGACCGACGGCCGCCGGCTACGGCCGCCGTCCTACGGATGCCGGTCGAGGGCGGTGCGGGTCATCAGGCCGGCCAGGGCCGAGCGGGACGGTACCGAGGTCTTGCGGTAGATGGCCGACAGGTGGGTCTCGACGGTGCGGCGGCTGAGGAACAGCTTGGTGGCGATGGCCTGGTTGCTCAGCCCCTCGGCGACGAGTTCGGCGATCTGCCGTTCGCGTGCGGTGAGTTGGTCGAGTTCGGTGGGGGCGGGCGGGGGTTCCTCGGCGCGAGGGCGGACCAGTGCGGCCAGGTCGGTCAGGAGGCGGGCGCCGCCGGTGTCGGCGAGGCGGTGGGCCCGTTCCCACAGCGCGCTGGCGTGCGGGTGGTCGCCGGTCGCCTGTGCCTGGACGGAGGCGAGCAGCAGGGAGTACGCCTCCCAGAGGGTGGCGCCGGAGGGGGCGTAGGCCTGGGCGGCGTCCTCCAGGAGGCGGGCGGCGGTGGCGGGGTCGCCGTGGTGCTGGGCGAGGGCCGCCCGCGCCCGCAGGGCCGCCCCGCGCTGGCCGTTCAGGCCGATGCGGTCGGCCTCCGCGGCGGCCCGGTCGGCCCAGCGGGCGGCCTGTTCGGGGTCGCCGGTGGCGAGGGCGGTGGCGACGAGGGTGTCGAGCTGGCCGGGACGGGTGGAGGGTTGCAGGCCGTGCAGGTCGGGGCCGCCGGCGCGCAGGATGGCGTCCCGGGCGCGGTGCGGGTCGCCGCCGACCAGGGTGATGTGGCCGAGGACGCAGCCGGCCAGGGAGGCCCACCAGTGGCGGCTGGTGCCGGCGGCGGCCACGGCCTCCTCGGCCGTCGCGAGGGCCTGGGGGTCGCCCAGCGGGCGGCGCAGCAGCAGGATCAGCGCCTTGAAGCTCAGGGTGAAGGCGAGCAGGTCACCGCTGGCGACGGCGCGGGCGACGGATTCCGCCTCCTCGGCCGCGGCGAGGGCGCTGGGCAGCCGGCAGGTGGTCAGGTGGAGGAAGGCCCGGGCGGTGAGCAGATGGGGCAGGACGTGGACCTGGCCGGTGCGGCGGGCGAGGTCCAGTCCCCGGTCGGTGTGGCGTTCGGCGTCGGCGTGCCGTTCGAGCAGGGCTTCGGCCCAGGCCAGCCAGACCAGCGCCTCGGAGAGTTCGGTGAGGTCGGGGTCGGTCAGCGCGTCGGCGAGGGCGGCGGCGGCTCGGGCCGACCGGTTCGCCGCCGCCGTGTCGCCCTCGTACGCCTCGCCGAGCGCGGCCAGCGCCAGCGCGCCCAGTTCTCCCGTCGGGTCGTCGTGGGAGCGGGCCACCGCGAGCGTGCGGGCGAGGTCGTCGCGGACGGCCGGGTAGCTGACGGTGTTCAGCGCGGCCATGCCGAGGGCGAGGCCGAGGGAGACCGCCTGGCGGGGGCCGGGGCCGGGAACGCGGGTCAGCTCCCGCTGGAGCAGGGCGGTCGCCTCCGGGGAGTGGCCCAGGTGCCGTTCCATCATGGCGCACAGCGCCGTCGCGTCGCCGCGCAGGACGGCGTCGTCGGGCCCGCAGCGGCTGATCAGCGTGTGGAGCAGGTCCCGGCTCTCGCGCAGGGCGCCGCCGACGGCGAGCGCCCTGGCACGGGCCAGCGTCAGTTCGCCCCGCCGGGCCCGGTGGGCGGGGGTGTCCGGCATCAGCCGCAGGACGACGTCCAGCAGATGGGCGGCCGTCGCGGGTGCGGTGTGGGCGTATCCGGCGGCCGCCTCGGTGAGGACGGCCGCCGACACCGGGTTCCAGCCCGTCAGCGACCGCTCGACATGGTGGGCGCGCTCGGCGGCGCAGGCACCGGTGCGGGCCAGCTCCTCCGCGACGGCGCGGTGGAGGTCTGCGCGGCGCGGCGCGGGAATGTTCTCGTGGACCAGGGCCCGCAGCAGCGGGTGGCGCAGCGCCCAGCGGCCGTCGGGCCCGGTGCGCAGCAGATCGCGCCGTACCGCCGCACCGGTCCGGGTCTCCAGCTCCTGCGCCGTGGGGTTCCCGGTCAGCAGCCGCAGCAGGGCGGGCGTGGCCTGCTCGCCCAGGACCGCCACCGCCTCGACGGTCCGGCGCTCCTCCTCGCTCAGGGCGGTCAGTTCGTCCAGGAGCAGCGCCGCCAGTCCGTCCGGCACCCCGGCGGCGGTGATCCCGCGGGCCGCGGGCAGGGGTCCGCCCTGCCGGTGGGCGTGGAGCAGGCATCGCAGGTAGAGGGGGTTGCCCTCACCGGCCGCGTGGATCCGCCGTGCCTCCTCGGGCGGCAGATCGGGGGCGTGCGCCTCGGTCCACTCCCGCTCGGGCAGCGGCCCCAGCGGCATCCGGAGCACCGCGCCCCGGTCCACGCCGCGGGCCAGGGCGGCGGCGAGCGGGTGCGGGGTCTGCCGTTCGCGCCGGGCGACGACCAGCGCCACCCGTCCCCGCACCGGATGCCGGACGAGCTGGTCGAGGAGTTCCAGGGAGGCCGGGTCCGCCCAGTGCAGATCGTCCAGCGCCAGCACCACTCCGCCCTGTTCGGCGAGGCCGCCCAGCACCTCGGCCACGGCACGGTAGAGACCGAAACGGTCCCGTCCCCCGCCCCGTGCCGGAGTCTCCCGCACCCCGTACAGCACCGGGGCCGCCGCCTCCGGTACGGCGCCCGAGGCGAGGAAGGCGGGATCGGCGTCGGCGAAGGCGTCGGTGAACGGCTGGAACGGGATGTGCCGTTCGAACTCGGTGGCCGTCCCCCGCAGCACGGTCAGCCCGTGTCGCCGGGCCCGTGTGGCGAGTTCGCCCAGCAGCCGGCTCTTGCCCAGGCCGGCGTCCGCGGAGAGGTCGACCACCGTGGGAACACCGTCCCGGCCGAGCCCGCCGATCACCTCGTCGAGGCGCGCGAGTTCCTCGGTCCTGCCGACCAGCCGTATCGCCGTCCCGTCCCGCTCCGGCACCGATTCATCTCCGTCCGTCCGTGTCGTACCGCTTGCGGTCATCATGCCCGGAAGGGCATGCGGCCAGGTCCGGCAACCGTCCGGGCCGCCGTCGTCGTCCCTGCCCCCGAGCCCCGGTGATCGCCGCCGGGGCCCGGGAGTGGAGGACGCTGGATGTTCGCCCTGCTCATGGTGCGACTGACGGGACTGGACGCGGGAAGCGCGCTGGCGGTTCCCGTGGTGCTGTTCCCGTACGGCGCGGCGCTGAGCGTCCTGCTGCTGGTGGCCGTTCTCGCCGTGCCCGCCCTGCGCTCCCGCCGGACGGTGGCGGTGGTCGCGCTGCTGGCGGTCGCCCAGGTCGCCGTGCTGGTGCCGCGCTTCCTGCCGGACGAGCGGCATGTCCCGGCCGGGGCCACCGAGTTGCGGGTGGCCACGCTCAACGCGCATGTCGGCGGGGTCGATCCGCGGGCGGTGCTGCGGCTGGTGCGGGCCGAGCGGATCGACGTACTGGCCGTGCAGGAGCTGACCCGGGACGGGGTCGCGGCGTTCGCCGAGGCGGGTCTGGGCCGAGTGCTGCCCCACCAGGAACTCCACCCGGAGAACGACTCCTCGCTCTACTCACGGCTGCCGCTGACCCACGCCGGCCCGCTGGACGCCGGCACCACCTGGCCGCAGACCGCCGCGGAGGTGACCGTGGGCGGCCGGACCGTCCGACTGGTGGCCGTCCACACGTACTATCCGCTCGGTGACCCGGGCCGCTGGACACGGGACTTCACCGCGCTCACCTCCGTCGCCCGGGACAGCGGCCCGGACACCGTCCTCCTGGGCGATTTCAACGCCTCCCTCGACCATGCGCCGATGCGCGCCCTGCTCGCGGCGGGCCTCACGGACACGCATGCCGAGCTGGGCCGCGGCTGGGCCCGCACCTGGCCCGCCGACAGGGCGCTGATCCCACCCCTGGTCCAGCTCGACCACGTGCTGCACGGCCGGGGCCTGACGGGGATCTCGGTCGGCGAACGGACGCTCCCGGGCACGGACCACCGCGCGGTGGTGGCGGTGCTGGCGGTCCGGCCCGCCGGATGAGACGCCCGCCGGGGCGGGCGCTCGCCGTCCGTCTCGCACCGAAGGTCCGGGCGGGCTCACCGGGAGACGGTCTGCCGGTCTCCCGCCCCCTTTCCGGCGATACGTAGCCGAATTCGCCAAAGGGTTGAGCGGTCGTCGTCCGCTCTTCACGCTTTCCCTGTCACATGCCCGGCGGCCAGGCCCCGGGCCGCAAGCTGCCCGGTGCCGTGGTGCTGGCCAGCAACGAATCCCCGCACGGGCTGCTGCCGGGGGTGGCGGCGACCCTCGTGGAGGCGGCCGGCGGGGTGTCCCGGTACCCGGATCTGTTCGCCTCCTCGCTGATCGGGGCGCTGGCCGCGCACCACGGGGTGGAGCCGGAGCGGATCGCGGTGGGCGCGGGGTCCTCCGAGGTGTGCGGGCAGTTGCTGCACACGGTCGTCGGGCCGGGTGACGAGGTGGTCTTCGGCTGGCGGTCCTTCGAGGCCTACCCGATCCTCACCGCCGTCGCGGGCGGTACGGCGGTGCGGGTGCCGTTGCGGGACGAGGCCCTCGACCTCGACGCGATGGCCGCGGCGGTCACCGCCCGGACCCGGCTGGTGTTCGTGTGCAACCCGAACAACCCGACCTCCACGGCGGTCGGCGCGCGGGCGCTGACCGAATTCGCGGACCGGGTGCCGCGGGACGTGCTGATCGTGGTCGACGAGGCCTACCGGGAGTACGCCGATCCGGCGCGGGTCCCCGACGGGCTCGCCCTGCTCGGCGACCGGCCGAACGTGGCCGTGCTGCGGACCTTCTCGAAGGCGTACGGCCTGGCGGGCCTGCGGGTCGGCTACTGCGTCGCGCCGCCCGGGATCGCCGCGCACGTCCGGCGCACGCAGGTGCCGTTCAGTGTGGGCGATCTCGCCCAGCGGGCGGCCGTGGTGGCGCTCGGCGAGCGGGCGGAGGTCGCCCGGCGGGCGGCCCTCACGGTCGCCGAACGCGAGCGGGTCGCCGCGCGGCTGCGGGACCTCGGCCACGACGTGCCGGACTCCCAGGCCAACTTCGTCTGGCTGCCGCTCGGTCCGGACAGCGGCGCCTTCGCCCGGCACTGCGCGGACGGGAGGGTCCTGGTCCGCCCGTTCCCCGGCGAGGGCGTGCGGGTGACGATCGGGCTGCCGGAGGAGAACGACGCCCTGCTCGCACTCGCGGCGACCTGGAGAGGCTGACGGCCGTGCGCCCGGTCCCCGCCAACGCCACCGCGAGCTGCCGCACGGAGTCCTCGCCGTACAGCGTCGGTCCGGCCGTCCCCTGACCGTGGTGGGGTCAGCCGGTCAGCGTTGCGCCGCGCCCGCGCACCTCGTCGAAGACCAGCCAGGTGCGGGTGGAACGCACCCCGGGCACCGCGTGGATGCTCTCCAGGACCACCTTGCGCAGCGTCAGGTTGTCGGGGGCACGCACCAGCACCAGGGCGTCGAAGTCGCCCGTGACGAGGGCGACATGTTCGACGAAGGGGATCGCGCGCAGTGCGCGGGAGATGTTCCGCCAGGCGTTCTGCTCGATGCTCATCGTGACGTAGGCGCTGGTGCCGAGGCCGGCCCGCTGGGGGTTGAGCTGTGCGGTGAATCCGGTGATGACGTCCTCGGCGACGAGCCGGCCGATCCGGGTGTAGGCGTTGGCCCGGGAGATGTGCACCTGTTCGGCGAGCGCGCGGACCGAGATACGGCCGTCCTCGAGGAGGCGCCTCAGGATCTGCCGGTCGATGTCGTCGAGCGGGACGGCAGTTCGTCCCGCCGCCGACACCGGCGGCGAGGTTTCCTCGGACATGGTGTCCTCCCAGGCGCTTCGATCCGGCAGTTCATCGCCGTTCCGGCCGAGCTGTTGAACACATATTTCGCGACATCCACCATTCTTCTGTCAAGCGTCCAGAGCGAAGATTGTCCCGAGCAAGAGTGTCAGAGGCCGAGGTGGTGGAGGGTGCGGGCGGTGTGGCCGCGCAGGGAGCGGGACCAGCCGGGGACGCTGCCGGGGACCTCGGCGGCGTCGGCGTCGACGAGGATCGTCAGGGCCTCGTCCGGCGGCGGCGTCGGGTGGCGGCGGGCCGTCGCGATGGCCGCGGTGAGACGGACCGCCGTGTCCGGGGCGTCCCGGCAGGCGGTCAGGGTGTCGCGTTCGGCGGGGGTGAGGGGGCCGGGAAGGTGGGCCAGGGCGAGGTTGGCGGACGCCCGGGCGGGGGTGCGGTCGTGGGGGACGGCGGTGAGCGCCTCCGGCAGGCCGGGCAGGCGTGGGAACCAGACCGCCAGGGCCGCCGCGTGGGCCGCCACGGCGGCGTCGGGGTCGGCGAGCAGGCCGAGGAGGGACCCCGCACGGCGTTCGGCCGCCCGGTAGGCGTCGGCGGCCCAGCGCAGGGCCACGGCGTCGGCCACGTCGGCGACGGAGTCGGGGTCCGGGTCGTCCTCCTCGAACAGGAAGCGGATCACCGACCGTTCGTCCTCGGGGCCGATCCGGTCGGCGGCGGCGAAGGCCCGTGCGGGGTCGAAGGGGAGCCGGTCGTCGGGCAGATCGCCGACGGCGACCGCGTGCAGGAGGTGGAGGGCGGTGACCCGGTCCGGTGTTCCGGGGCTGTCGAGGAGGGTGACCAGGGGCGCGACGACATGGGCGCTCGCGGGCCAGCGGGTGCCCTGGTGGTACACGCTGCCGCCGAGCGCCGACACGGCCGCGTGCCGGACCGCGGGATCGGGGTCCGCCAGCGCGGCCAGCCACCCGGGGACGTCCGTCGCCCGGCCGTAGGCGTGGTGGAGGCGGCTCCAGTCGGGCGGGGTCGGGCTGCTCACGGGCCGGAGCCTACGCGCCGCTCAGGTGACGGGCAGTCCGTAGGCCCGGTCGAAGTGCTGGGCCACGAGGTGTCCGGCTCCGTCGCAGGAGAGCTGCCAGTCGTTGACGCCGGTCTCGCGGCCGTCGGTGAAGTTCCACAGCAGCCGGCCGGAGGCGGTGTCGATGGCGTAGAAGCCGTCCTTGTTCTCGTACGCCGGGACGTAGACGGCGTGCGCGCCGACCGCGATCGGGCTGTCGACGTTGAGGCGGGGCGTCTCGCAGAACCAGCGCCGGGTGCCGTTCGCCGCGTTGAAGGCGTGGACGCCGTACGGGTCGGTGCCGGTGGCGTAGACCGTGTTGCCGCCCGCCCCGAGGGAGGCGAACATGCCGTGCTCCGCCTTGGCCTGCCAGCGGATCCTCCCGCTGTCCAGGTCCAGGGCGATGAACTCGGAGCCGATGGCGAACACGGTCCGGCCGAGCACCGCGAGGCCGGGCCGCAGGTCGTAGCCGACCTGGTGCCGCCAGCGCAGGGTGCCGCCGTCCCGGGTGTCACGGACGGCGACGTTGCGCAGTCCGTCGGCGTAGACGAAGGAGTTCGAGGTGATGACGGGTTGCAGGGGGACGCCGACGTCCTCGGGGTCGATGGGGATGACGAGGGCCCGGCGGGCCCGCAGGTCGACGCCGAAGACCGTGCTGGTGGAGGTCGCCACGCCCTGCTCCCCCGACCGGCGCTGCAGACTGGCGCCGAGGACCGAGACGGCGTAGCCGTCGTAGCTGCCCAGCAGCTGGTCGAACTGGTAGTCCTCGCCGAAGTCGAGGGTGAACTTCTCGGTGCCGCTGGCCGGGTCGACGCCGATCAGGGTCGCCCCCGTCCCGCCGAGCGCGACCGCGGCGTCGTACGTCAGCAGGACGGGCGTGGGCGAGAGGCTGATGCCCTGGTAGACCCACTTGGGCCGGGCGCCGTTCGTCACGTCGAGGCAGATCATCGTGCCGGGGCGGGTCTTGAGCAGGGCCGTGCCGTTCTGGAAGACGGCCGGGGCCTGGAGCAGCGGGCCGCCCCGGAAGACCCAGGCCGGTTCGGGGGGCGGGCCGGCCGGGCGCACCCCTGCGGCACCCGGCCTTCTTCGCGCGGCCACGGCGGCGGCGCCCCCGATGAGCGCCGTACCGGCCGCCGCCGCGGTGAGGAGGGTGCGCCGGGAGACCCGGGAGCGGGTGCGGGCGCGGTGCGGGGTGGGGGTGGCGGAACGTTCCGGCGCGGGATCGTCCACCCCTCCCCGGGAGCCCGCCCGCACCGGGTCCGGCACCGTCGTCCGGCCCGGCCGCTCCTGCGGTCGCCGTCCGGGGGCCTGGAGTTCCGCGTCCCGGGGCGCGGTGGCGAGGGCTCCGGCACCGTCCTCGCGACCGGCATCGTAGGGGCGACCGGCGTCGTACGGGCGATCGGCGTCGTACGGGCGACCGGCATCGTGTGCGCGACCGGCATCGTGTGCGCGACCGCCCCCGTCCCCCAGTTCCCCCGCCCCGCCGACGCCCGCCGTACCGCGCCCGCCGGGGCAGCCGTCGGCGGCCGCGCCGCCCTGCTCACCGGCGACGGCGGTGTCGTACGCCGGCCATCCCACCGTCGCGTAGGCCGATCCGCGCCGGCCGGGCGCGGAGGACTCCGGGTCGGGCGCGTCGGCGGAGGCGGACGGTTCCGCGGTCCGCACGCCGTCGGACGTGCCCGCGCCCCGGGCGAGGTCCGTCGCGATCGCCCGGCGCTCGGCGAGCGCCGCGGCCGCCCGGCGCGCGGCGATCATGTCGGCCACCGAACCGGGCAACCACCCCTCGGTGAGCACCTGTTCGGCGCCGCCGGGCGCACAGGCGGCGGAGAGCCGGTCGGGGTCGATCCGCAGGGCCGGGTCCTTGGCATGGCAGAGGCTGATGATCTTGTCGAGCGGTTCGGGCACCTGGGTCAGATCGGCCGAGCCGTGCACCACCTGGTAGAGCAGCGCGGCTCCGGCGGCCCCGCCGAAGGGCGCGTGGCCGGACGCGGCGAACGCGAGCACCGACCCGAGGCAGAAGACGTCCCCCTCCGGCCCCATCTGCTCCCCGGTGGCCTGCTCGGGGCACATGTAGTCGAGCGACCCGAACAGGGAGCCGTCACCGGTGAGTTCATAGCCGTCCCGGGCGCGGACGATGCCGAAGTCGATGACGCGCGGGCCGTCGGCGGCCAGCAGCACGTTGGACGGTTTGAGGTCGCGGTGCACCAGCCCCTCGGCGTGCACCGCGATCAGCGCCTCGGCGATGCCGGCGCCCAGCGCGAGGACCGTCTCCACCGGCAGCGGCCCGTGTTCGGCGACCGCCTCGGCGACGGTGGGGCCGGGCACGTAGGCGGTGGCGAGCCAGGGCGTCTCGGCGTCCGGCGCGGCGTCGAGCACCGGTGCCGTGTAGACACCGCCGACCGCCGCCGCGGCGGCCACCTCCCGGCGGAAGCGGATGCGGAAGTTCCGGTCCTCGGCCATCTCGGGGCGGATGACCTTGACCGCGACGGTACGGCCGTCCGCGGCGCGCGCCAGATAGACCCGGCCCATACCGCCGGCCCCCAGCCGCGCCAGGAGGCGGTAGGGCCCTAGCTGCTCGGGGTCTTCTGGGCGCAGTGATTTCATGCCCTCGGCCGCCTGTTCTCGTGGGGGCGGGCGGGAGTCCCGCCCACGCTGCGGGGGAAGGCCCTGTGGGGGGTCTGGCACCAGACTAGAGGCAGGAACGGCGGACGGGAGCGCCTCGTTCCGCCGGACGCCGCCTCCCCGAAGTCCGGGGCGAGCCCCGTCCTCCGCTTCCCGAAAGCAATATGACGCAACGTCAGAGATCGGGTGACACGTGCTCGCCCTGCGGGAACAGTGCGTGATGAGCAACAAGTGCAGAATGAAGCCACTTGCTGCGGCACAGACGTCGGATGTGTTGAAGGTCACCCCGCCGCCCCGCGATAGGGTCGCCGCATGACCGATTCCACCGCGGGCCCCGGGGGCCGGCCGTCGCGCAAACGGCTCCAGTACGGCGAGGGCCGCGAGGCCCTGCTGAACGCGGCCGTACGCGTGGTGGCGAGGGGCGGACTGCGCAGACTCACCTACCGGGCCGTCGCGGAGGAGGCCGGTGTCACCCACGGGCTCGTCGTCCACCACTTCGGCTCGCGCGACACGCTGATCGAGGAGGCCCTGGCCCACACGATCCGCACCTCGCTGAGCACCAGCTCCCTGGAGCCGGGCACCGGCAAGGTCGCGGACTTCTCGACCGGCCTGTCGGAGATGGTCACGGCGGACCCGGACACCCAGGCCTTCCAGTACGAGCTGCTGCTGGAGTCGCGCCGCAGGCCGGAGCTGCTGCCCCAGCTGCGCGCGCTCTACGACCAGTACTTCGACGCCACCCGGCGCGAGCTGAGCCGTATGCTGCCGGGCGGCGCGGACCGGGCACTGACCCGGCTGGTCTTCGCCGCGCTCGACGGGCTCGTCCTGCACCAGCTGATCCTCGGGGAGCCGGAGGTCACGGACGCCGCCGTGGAGGAGCTGCGCTCCCTGCTCCGGCTGCTCGACGCGAACGGCGACAGCCCGGGCGACGCCCACCCGTAACCCTCCGACCTGCACTTCTCCCGGCCCCGGACGTCCGACGTCCGGGGCTTTCGCGTGCCGCGGGGCCAGAAAACCCGCCGCAACCCCTTGCCAAACGGATAGCTCCCGCACACGATAAGGCAACTCGTTTGACCCAAAACGAAATCCCATCCCTCCCCGTCCCCGACAGGTGAACCGAGTGGACAGTCAGACGGCGGTCTCCCCGCACTCCGCGCACGATTCCTCCACCGCAGGCAGGCTCAAGCCCGACTCGCTCGGCGTCCTGGGCATCCTGTTCTTCGTCCTCTCCGCGCAGGCACCGCTGACCGGTATCGCCGGCGCGGTCCCCATCGCCATCGCCATCGGCAACGGGGCCGGCGCCCCCGCCGCGTACCTCGCGGCCGGTGTCGTGGTCCTGCTCTTCTCCATCGGCTTCGTCGCCATGGGCCGCCACGTCGTCGACGCCGGCGCCTTCTACACCTACATCGGCAAGGGCCTCGGCCGCTCGACCGGCTCCGGCAGCGCCGGTGTGGCCCTCTTCGCCTACTGCGCCGTCCAGGCCGCCATGTACGGGCTCTACGGCGCCACGGTGAGCGCCCTGGTCGACCACTACGCCGGCGTCCACGTCGACTGGTGGGTGTGGACGCTGGTCACCATGGTGATCGTCCAGTTCCTCGGCGCCTCCGGGATCGAGATGGGCGCCAAGGTGCTCACCGTGTTCGTCCTCGCCGAGTTCAGCATCCTGATCGTCTTCGCGCTGGTCACCCTGTTCAAGGGCGGCGGCCCCGAGGGGCTCGGCATCGGCGACAGCTTCTCCGCGCACGCCGCGCTCCAGGGCGCTCCCGGCGTGGCGCTGATGTTCGCCGTGGCGTCGATGTTCGGTTTCGAGGCCACCGCCATCTACGGCGAGGAGGCGCGGGAGCCGAAGAAGACCGTCCCGCGCGCCACCTATCTCTCGGTCGCCGTCGTCACGGGTTTCTTCGCCTTCACCTCGTGGATGCTGGTCTCCGCGCACGGCGCGTCCAAGGTCGCCGACGAGGCGGGCAAGGCGCTGGCCTCCGGTGACGCCACCTCCTTCGTCTTCGCCCCGATCACCGCCCAGTTCGGGTCCTGGGTCGGCGATGTGCTGCCCGTCCTGCTGGCGACCTCGCTGTTCGCGGGCATCCTCGCCTTCCACAACTCCGCCAACCGCTATCTGTTCTCGCTGGGCCGCGAGGGTCTGCTGCCGCACGGGCTGACCGCGCTCAACCGCCGGCACTCCCCCTGGGTGGCCGGCATCGTCCAGACGGTGATCGCGGTGGCGCTGGTGATGCCGTTCGCGGTCCTCGGCAAGGACCCGGTGCTGACCCTCTTCTCCTGGTTCAGCGGGGTCGCGGTGCTGGCCGCGATGCTGCTGTACTTCCTGACCTCCGTCGCCGTGATCGTCTTCTTCCGCCGCACGGGTGCCGACACCCGGCTCTGGAACACGGTGATCGCCCCCGTGCTGGGCGCGCTCGGCATCGCCGGGACGATCTGGCTGATCGTCCAGAACTTCACCACGCTCATCGGCGGCGACTCGGCCACCGCCCTCTGGCTCCAGCTGACCGTCCCGGCCGTGCTCGTCCTGGGCGTGATCGTGGCCCGGCTGACCCGGCGGCCGCCCGTCGCGGTGGGCGCGCCCGTGACCGGTTCCGACGCCGTCGATTCCGGCGCCCTCGGTTCCGGCGACCAGGAGGAGAACCGCTGATGCCGGCCCTCGCCCACGACGAGCTGCTGCGCCGTGCCAAGGACCTGACCCCGCCCACCCGGCACCACGTCGACGGGCGGGAGGAGCCGGGCGGCGGGTCCACGTTCGCCGTCGTCTCGCCCCGTGACGGCCAGGTCCTGGCCGAGGTCGCGGACGCCGGGCAGGCCGAGGTGGACCTGGCCGTGGCCGCCGCCCGCCGCGCCTTCGACTCCGGCCCCTGGCCCCGCCTCGCGCCCGCCGACCGCGGCCGGATCCTGCTGCGCCTCGCCGACCTGCTCGAGGCACACCGCACCGACCTGGCCCTGACCATCAGCCTGGAGATGGGCAAACCGATCACGGACGCCTACGCGATCGAACTGCGCGCCGCGATCACCACGTTCCGCTGGTACGGGCAGCTCGCCGACAAACTCACCGACGAGTCGCCCCACACCGCGCCGGACGCCCTGGCCCTGGTCACCCGGGAACCGGCCGGGGTCGTCGGGGCCGTCGTCCCGTGGAACTTCCCCCTGACCCTGGCGAGTTGGAAGGTCGCCCCGGCATTGGCCGCCGGCTGCACGGTCGTACTGAAGCCCTCCGAGAACTCACCGCTGTCGGCGCTGCTGCTCGGCCGCCTCGCCACCGAGGCCGGGCTGCCGCCGGGCGTGCTGAACGTGGTGACCGGGGACGGGCCGGTGGCCGGCCGGGCCCTCGGGCTCCACCCGGACGTGGACGTGCTGGCCTTCACCGGCTCCACCGCCGTCGGCCGGCACTTCCTGCGCTACGCCGCCGACTCCAACCTCAAGCGGGTCTGGCTGGAGCTGGGCGGCAAGTCGCCGAACATCGTCCTGCCCGACGCACCCGACCTGGAGAAGGCCGCCGCCACCGCCGCCTGGGGCATCTTCTTCAACCAGGGCGAGATGTGCACCGCCCCCTCCCGGCTCCTGGTCCACTCCTCCGTCGCCGAGCAGGTCACCGAGGCGGTCGTGGCGCGCGCCCGCGAGCTGCGGATCGGCGACCCGCTCGACCCGGCGACCGAGATGGGCGCCCTGGTCGGCGAGGCCCATCTGGAGCGCGTCCTCGGCCACATCGGCACCGGCCTCGACGAGGGCGCCCGGCTGCGCGCGGGCGGCGGACGGACGCTGGCCGACAGCGGCGGCAGCTTCCTGCGGCCCACCGTCTTCGACCGGGTCGACCCCGGGATGCGGCTGGCCCGGGAGGAGATCTTCGGGCCCGTCCTGTCCGTCCTCGCCTTCGACGACCCGGACGAGGCGGTCCGGCTCGCCAACGCCACCGAGTACGGCCTCGCCGCCGGCCTGTGGACCTCCGACCTGTCCACCGCCCACAGGATCTCCCGCGCCCTCAGAGCCGGCACGGTCTGGGTCAACTGCTACGAGGAAGGCGATCTGACCGTCCCCTTCGGCGGCATGAAGCAGTCCGGCAACGGCCGCGACAAGTCCGCCCACGCGCTCGAGAAGTACACCGAACTCAAGACCACCTGGATCCAGCTGTGAGCCGTACGAGCGGTCCCGCCCGACCGCTGATCGCGATCCCCGCCCGCTTCTCCGCGACGACCTCCGCCCTGCGGTACGCCGCGGAGGTCAACGCCCGCGCCCTGATCGAGGCCGTCTGGCGGGCGGGCGGCGAACCGGTGAGCCTCCACCCCGCCCCCGGGGAGCTGCCCGGCCGTCTCCAGCGCTTCGACGGCGTGCTGCTCCCCGGCGGCGGCGACCTCGCCCCGCACCGCTACGGCGCCACCGGCACCCACTCCAGCGTCTACGACGTCGACGACACCCAGGACGCCTTCGACCTCGCGCTCGCCCGGCACGCCCTCGACGAGGGTCTGCCGCTGCTGGCGGTCTGCCGGGGCCTCCAGGTCGTGAACGTCGCCCTGGGAGGCACCCTGGAGCAGGACATGGGCGGTCCCGGGCGTGAGCACCGGCATCTCGTGCACCCGGTGCCGGTCCGGCGCGGCTCCCTGCTGGAACGGGCGCTCGGCACGGAGAAGGCCGAGGCGTCCTGCTACCACCACCAGCGCGTGGACCGCACCGGTACGGGACTCACGGTCACGGCCCGGGCCGCCGACGGGACCGTGGAGGGCCTCGAACTCCCGGGATCCCGGGGCTGGTTCACCGCCGTCCAGTGGCACCCCGAGGACACCGCCCATGACGACCCCGCACAACAAGGGCTGTTCGACGCCCTGGTGCGGGCCTCAACATCGCGTTAGTCGACCGCACGTTCACGACACAGCTCCTGCGGGTCGAGTGCGTATCGTCCTTTCCGGCCACAGCAAGTGCACGGTTCCGGAACCGGAGTTCGCCCTCTCGTCCTCTCTTCCGCAGGAGCTGAAACGTGTTCAGCATCGTGAAGTCCGTCAAAGCCATGAAGGGCGCCACCCGGCGCACTCTGACGGTCGGCGCAGTCGCCGCCGGCATCGCGGCCACGTCCGCGTTGGGCGCCTCCCCGGCCTCC
The DNA here is from genome assembly GCF_040630405.1 of Streptomyces sp. NPDC005811. Lineage (NCBI taxonomy): Bacteria > Bacillati > Actinomycetota > Actinomycetes > Kitasatosporales > Streptomycetaceae > Streptomyces > Streptomyces sp. NPDC005811. The sequence continues at coordinate 96,785 of NZ_JBEXXK010000042.1, read as the reverse complement.
GCCGAGACCTGGCACTACGGGAGCATCACCTGGTACAACCCGAGCGTCGGCGTCGGGGCGTGCGGTGAGTGGCACGGCGACAACGAGCTGGTGGCGGCCGTCTCCCCGCAGATGTACGGCAGCTACCCCAACCCGAACAACTCCCCCGTGTGCGGCAAGTACGTGATCGTCTACGCCGCGGGCGGGAAGGCCGTGTGGGCGAAGATCGTCGACCGGTGTGCGAACTGCGCGGCGTACGACGTGGACCTCAGCCCCGCCGCGTTCGGTGTGCTCGCCGACCTCGGCGTCGGCAGGTTCAGCACCTACTGGGCCGATTACATCTGATCCGTCTCCCTCCACAGGCCCGGCCGGGTGCCCCCTCGGCCGGGCCTGTCCCGTCCGGTCACGCGGGTGCGCGCCGGAGCCGCCGGTACTCCGTGGGCGTGTGGCCGACCTCCCGGCGGAACACCGTGGTGAAGTGGCTGGCCGTGCTGAACCCGCACGACCGGCCGATCCTGCCCACCGGTTCGTCACCCGTCTCCAGCAGCCGGCGCGCGGTCTCGATCCGCAGACCGGTGAGGAACTGATGGGGTGTCCGCCCGGTCGTCGCGGAGAACAGCCGGAGGAAATGGAACCGGCTCAGGGCGACCTGACGGGCCAGGTCGTCCAGTCCGACGCGGTCGGCGAGATGGGCCCGCATGTACGCGACGACGGTGTCCAGCTGCCGCCGACCGAGGGCGCCGGGGGCGGTGGCCACGCCGTGCAGGGGCGCGAGGAGATGGGCCGCGAGGTACTCCGCCGCGGAGTCCGCGTAGAGCTGCCCCGCCCCGGCCTCGCGGGCCCGGACCAGCGCCACGGCCATCGTGACGACCAGCGGATCCGGTTCCGGCAGCCGCTCCAGCGCCCGGAGATCGACGGGCCGGCCGCCCGGCTCCTCGGCCGTGTGGCGCCCGAAGACCTCCGTCGGCAGCAGGATGTGCACCAGCTCCAGGGGGTCGGGCCCGACCAGCCGGCGGCGGACCCGGACGCGGTGCCCCGGCGGGATCCGGCAGACGTCGCCGGGCGCGCACGACGCCGTACGCCACCGGCCGTCACCGGTGTCCGCGTCGAACAGGGCGGCGCCCCGCAGATGCGCGACGATCCGGAAACCCTCCGAGGGCGGCTGCTCCCACTCGGTCGCCTCGCGCGGCACCGTCTCCCGGGCCACGCTCAACGCCCGCCAGGGCACCCCGGGTTCCGGCAGGGGCGGCGGCGCCGAGGGGTCCGGGCGGGCAGTGGTCATCGCGCGCATCTCCTGGGACCGGGAACTCCCGCACGGCGCACGGGCTGCGGAGTTCGATCGACGGGCGGCACGACGGTAAGGGCCGCGGCGCGGACCGAGTTGCCCGTCCGCGCCACAGAACATGCCCCGTGACGACGCCTCCTCGGTCACAACCCGTGCTCTGCCCCGCCCGTCTAGCAGCGGCAGGATCACCGCAGGGGAGGAAGCGTCTTGAGAGTCACCACCCACCGGCTCGGCCCCCTGCACGTCATCACGACCGAGGCCGGCCCCCGGCGGGTCCCCGGAACCGCCCGCGCCGTCGCCCGCTTCACGGCCGACGGCCAGGTCACGGTGCTGCTCCAGGACAGCGGCTGTGCGATCGTCGGCCAGAGCGGCCGGCGGACCCCGCTCCCGTCCGGGAGCCTCGCCTTCACCGACCCGACCCGGCCCTACACCCTCACCTGCCCGGACCGCTCCCGCACCCATGCCTTCCGGCTACCGCCGCAGTCGCTGGGACTGCGCGAGGCCGACCTGCGCCGGATCGGCGAGGAACCCGTCCGACCGGACTCCGGGACCACCGCCCTGGTCGTGCCGTTCCTCTGCCGGCTCGCCGACCAGGCCGGCACGTACGCCCCGCATCTGCGCCCCCTGCTCGCCCGCAACGCCGCCGATCTGCTGGCCACCGTGGCCGCCGAGCGCCTGGCCCACGACCCGCCCCGGCCCGACGGCGACGCCGCCGGCACCCTGCTGCGGTCGCGCATCAAGGGGTTCATCGAGGACCATCTCACCGATCCGGACCTCACCCCCCGGTCGATCGCCGCCGCCCACCATCTCTCCGTCCGCCATGTGCACCGCCTCTTCCAGCAGGAGGGCACCACCGTCGGCGGCTGGATCCGGCACCGCCGGCTGGAGGCCTGCCGGCGGGCGCTCGGCCGCCCGGCCCGCGACGCCCCGGCGCTGACGGCCGTCGCCCACCGCTTCGGCTTCACCAGCTACTCCCACTTCAGCCGGGCCTTCCGCGCCGCCTACGGCATGTCGCCCCGCGAGTGGCGCGGCGGGCCCGGCGTGTGAGACGACCGGTCAGGTGTCGAGGCCCCCGCGCCGCACCAGCTGGCTCGCGATGACGTTGCGCTGGATCTCGTTGGTGCCCTCGCCGACGATCATCAACGGGGCGTCGCGGAAGTAGCGTTCGACGTCGAACTCGGTCGAGTAGCCGTAACCCCCGTGGATGCGGACGGCGTTGAGGGCGATCTGCAGAGCCGTCTCGGAGGCGAACAGCTTGGCCATGCCCGCCTCCATGTCGACCCGCCGGCCGGCCTCGGCCTCCCGGGCCGCGTACAGGGTGAGCTGACGGGCGGCGGTGAGGGAAGTCGCCATGTCCGCCAGGTAGTTCCCGATCGACTGGTGCCGCCAGATCGGCTTGCCGAACGACTCGCGTTCCTGGGCGTAGGCGAGCGCGTCCTCCAGCGCCGCCCGGCCCACGCCCAGGGCGCGGGCGGCGACCTGGAGGCGGCCGGTCTCCAGGCCCTTCATCATCTGCGCGAACCCCCGGCCCTCGACCCCGCCGAGCAGGGCGTCGGCCGGGGCCCGGTAGGCCTCGAAGGACAGCTCGCAGCTCTCCACGCCCTTGTAGCCGAGCTTGGGCAGATCGCGGGAGACCGTGAGGCCCGGGCCGTGCTCGGCGAGCAGGACGGAGATGCCCCGGTGCGCGGGCACGGCGTCGGGGTCGGTCTTGCACAGCAGGGCGATCAGGCCCGAGCGCCGGGAGTTGGTGATCCAGGTCTTCGCCCCGTCGACCACGTACCCGTCCCCCTCCCGGCGGGCGACGGTGGTCATCGCCTGGAGGTCCGAGCCGCCCCCGGGCTCGGTCAGCGCCATCGTCGCGCGCAGCTCGCCGGTGGCCATCCTCGGCAGATACCGCCGCTTCTGCTCCTCGGTGCCGAAGTGCAGCAGCAGCTTGGCGACCACGGTGTGACCGCCCATCGCCCCGGCCAGGCTCATCCAGCCGCGCGCCAGCTCCTCGGTGACCAGCACGTAGCAGGGGACGGAGACGGGGGTGCCGCCGTACTCCTCGGGGACCGCGAGACCGAAGACGCCGAGGTGTTTCATCCGCTCGATCAGGGCCTCGGGGTAGGTGTTCGCGTGCTCCAGTTCGCGGACGACCGGTCTCACGTCCTTGTCCACGAAGTCGCGCACGGTGCGGACGACGAACCGCTCGTCCTCGGAGAGGATGTCCAGGGTGCTCATACGGTGCCGCTCCTTGCCGGTGGGAGGCCGAGTTCGGCCAGGATGGCGTCGGTGTGCTCGCCCGCGGCCGGGACCGGGTCCATCCGGGGGACCACCCCGGTCAGGTCCACGGGCGGGACGAGGGAGGGGACCTCGGCTCCGCCGGGGAGCGTCACCGGCCGCCAGCGGTCCCGGTCGGCGAGCACGGGGTGGGCGAGGAAGGCGTGCACGTCGTTGACGTCGGCGTTGGCGATGCCCGCCGCGTCCAGCAGGTCCCGCACCTCCCGGCTGTCCGACGCGGCGAACCGCGCGGCGACGAGGGCGTTCAGCGCGTCGCGGTGGGCGACCCGGGCCGGACCGGTGGCGAAGCGGGGGTCGTCGGTGAGGGCGGGGTCCCCGAGGAACCGCTCGCACAGGGCGGCCCATTCGCGTTCGTTCTGGATGGAGAACAGGACGTCCTTGCCGTCGGCGGCCGTGTAGGCGCCGTAGGGGGCGATGGTGGCGTGCTGGGTGCCGACGCGCGGGGGCTGGGTGCCGCCGAAACGGGTGTAGTGAGCGGGCTGGCCCATCCACTCGGCGAGCGCCTCGAACAGCGAGACCTCGACGGCCCGGGCGACCCCCGTGGTGGCCCGGGTGAACAGGGCGGTGAGGATGCCCGAGTAGGCGTACATGCCGGCGGCGATGTCGGCGATGGAGATGCCGACCCGGGCGGGCTCCGCGGGGCCCCCGGTGAGCGAGACCAGGCCGGTCTGGCACTGGACCAGCAGGTCGTACGCCTTGCGGTCGGCCCAGGGGCCGTCGGAGCCGTAGCCCGTGATGGAGCACGGGATCAGGGAGGGGAAGCGGGTGCGCAGCTCCTCCGCCCCGAGGCCCATCCGGGCGGCGGCCCCCGGGGCCAGGTTCTGGACGAACACGTCGGCCCGGCCCAGGAGTCGCTCCAGCGCCTCCCGGCCGTCGTCCGTCTTGAGGTCGAGGGTCAGGGATTCCTTGGAGCGGTTCAGCCAGACGAAATAGCTGGACTCCCCGTGCACGGTCGTGTCGTAGCGGCGGGCGAAGTCACCGCCTCCGGGGCGCTCCACCTTGATCACACGGGCACCGAGGTCGGCCAGCTGACGGGTGGCGTAGGGGGCGGCGACGGCCTGTTCGACACTGACGACGGTGATTCCGGCGAGCGGCAGCGGGGCTTCGGACGGCTCGGTCATGCGCTGACCTCCGGGCTTCTTCGATGCTTCCGACATCATGAGCGGTCATGGCACGTGCGGTGAAATAGTAGTTCCTGATGGCACCATGCCGGGTGGGGATGACCGGGCGGGGATGACGGGAGAACGATGGACCTCAAACAGCTCAAGGCGCTCGTCACGGTCGCCGAGGTGGGCAGCGTCACCCGCGCCGCCGAGCTGCTGCATCTGGTGCAGCCGGCCGTGACCCGGCAGATCCGCACCCTGGAGGAGGAGCTCGGCGTCCCGCTGTTCGAGCGGACCCGGCAGGGCATGCGGCCCACCGAGGCCGGGACGGTGATGGTGGAGCGCGCCCGGCGGGCGCTGCACGAGCTGGAGCGGGCCCGCGCCGAGGTGCAGCCCGCGCCGGGCGCGGTGACCGGGATCGTCACCGCCGGTCTGCTGGAGAGCACGGCGGACCTGCTCGCCGAGCCCCTGGTCTCGGCGCTGGCGCAGGAGCATCCGGGTGTCGAACTGCGGCTGATGACGGGCTACTCCGGGCATCTCCAGCGCTGGCTGGACGACGGCGACCTGGATCTGACGCTGCTCTACAACCTGGACAGCACGCCCTCGCTCAACGCCCGTCCGCTGGTGCGGGAGCGCCTGTGGGTGGTCGCTCCCCCGGCGGCCGGGCTGCGGGCCGACCGTCCGGTGCCGTTCGCCGAGGTGGCGGCCCGTCCGCTGGTCATGCCCGCGTCCGGTCATGCGCTGCGGGCGCTGATCGACGGCGCGGCGGGGCGGGCGCGGGCCGCCATGGACGTGGCCGTCCAGACCAACTCCCTGCGCGTGCAGAAGCAGTTGGTCCTCGCGGGGCACGGCTGGACCGTGCTGCCGGGGGTCGGCATCGCCGAGGACGTGGCGCGCGGCACCCTGAGCGCCGCGCCGCTGTGCGAGCCCGAGGTGTGGCGCTCGATCGTGCTCGCCACGCCCCGGGCGGGCCGGACCCCGCCCGCGGTCCGGGTCGTCGCCGGGGAGCTGGTCCGGCAGATCGAGGCGGCGGTCGGGCGCGGCAGCTGGCCGTCCGCCCGGCCGGCCCATGCGGGCTGAGCATGGAGTAATCACGTTTTTCTATTGTTCAAGCCGTCCCATCACTGCCCATGATGAGTGGCATGAGCCAGACCCGAGCCCCCGCACCGCCCTCCTGGCAGGAGGACGTCTTCACCGCGCTGAAGAAGTACGACGTCCGGCAGATCGCCCACGTCCCCGACGCCGGCCACGCCCACACCCTCCGCGAGGCCCGGCGCGACCCGGCGATCCACGACGTGGTGCTGACCACCGAGGAGGAGGGGGTCGCGGTGACCGCCGGGGCCTGGCTGGGCGGGCAGCGGGCCGTGCTGCTGATGCAGAGCAGCGGTGTCGGCAACTGCGTCAACATGCTCTCCCTGCCGGCGATGTGCCGGTTCCCCTTCCTGACGCTGGTGACCATGCGCGGCGAGTACGCCGAGTTCAACCCGTGGCAGGGCCCCATGGGCCGCACCACCCGGCAGGCGCTGGAGCTGATGGGCGTCACCGTGCTGCGGGCCGACCGCCCCGAGGAGGTCGCGGAGACCGTCGAGGCGGCGCTGGAGGCGGTGTTCGGGGCGGGCGAGCGGATCGCCGTGCTGCTCGGACAGAAGCTGATCGGCCGCAAGAAGTGGGAGAACGACCGATGACCACCGCCCCGCCGCGGCTCGACCGCCGCCGTTTCGTCGCCGACCTGGTCGGCCGGCTGCCCGAGGACACCCTCGTCGTCACCGGTCTCGGTTCCCCGAGCTACGACGTGTTCGCCGCCGGGGACCGGCCCGGAACCTTCTATCTCTGGGGTGCGATGGGCGCCGCCGCCCCGCTCGCCCTCGGACTCGCCCTCGCCCGGCCCGACCGCCCGGTCGTGGCGGTCACCGGGGACGGCGAACATCTGATGGGCATCGGCAGCCTCGCCACCATCGGCGCGCTGCTCCCGCCGAACCTCACGCTCGTGGTGCTGGACAACGCCCACTTCGGCGAGACCGGGATGCAGCCCAGCCACACCGGTCTGGGCACCGACCTGGTCGCCGTGGCGCGCGGCTTCGGCATCCGGGACGCCGTACGGATCACCGACCCCGCACAGGCCGAGGACCTCGCCGGCCGGATCGCGGCGCGCTCCGGGACGACGTACGCCCAGGTCCTCATCACCACCGAGGCACCGCCGCGCGCCCTGCCGCCCCGCGACGGGGTGGCCAACAAGAACTCCTTCCGCGCCGCACTCGGCCTGCCCGCCGTCTGAAGAGGGCCGGCCCTCCGACAGGAAAGGCACACCGCATGTCCCTCGCCTCCCATGTGGAGTCCTGGCGTCCCGGGCCGGTCACGGACAAGGACCCCCTGCCGCCCGGTCCGGCGGCGGCGCTGTCGGCGCTGCTGGACCTGCCCGGCCCCGCCGCGGCCGTCGGCGAGCCGCTGCCGCCGCTGTGGCAGTGGCTGTACTTCCTGCACTGGCCGCCGCAGCGGGCGCTCGGCCCGGACGGGCATCTGCGGGACGCCCGCTTCCTGCCGCCGATCCCCGGGCGGCGGCGGATGTTCGCGGGGGGCCGCTGCGAGATCCACGAGCCGCTGCGGCTCGGTGAACCGGCCGCACGCGTCAGCAGCCTGGCCGCGGTGACACCCAAGCAGGGCCGCAGCGGCGAGCTGCTGTTCGTCACCGAACGCCAGGAGTTCCGCCAGCGTGGACGGCTCCGCCTGGTCGAGGAACAGGACATCGTCTACCGGTCGGGGGACGGCCCGCCGCCGAGCCGTCCGGCCGGCGTCGACGGCACGGCCGTACCGGAGCCGGAGGGCCCGTGGCGGGCGCGGCTGCGCCCGGAGGAGACCCTGCTGTTCCGGTTCAGCGCGCTGACCGCCAACGCCCATCGCATCCATTACGACACCCCGTACTGCCGTGACGTCGAGGGCTACCCCGGTCCGGTCGTGCACGGGCCGCTGCTGGCGCTGCTCCTGCTGGAACTGGTGCGGGTCCACGCCCCGGAGCGGCCGGTGCGGTCGCTGGCGTACCGGCTGCACCGGCCGGCGTTCGCGGGCGAGCACCTCCTCGCCGACGGCACGCCGGTTGACGGCGACGGCGACGGCGCCCGGCTGCGCCTCGCGACCCACCGCGAGGCCCGCCATGCCACGGCCGAGGTGACCTTCACCCGGGGGAACCCGTCCTCGCCGCCCTCGTGATCCAATCAAGGGGAAGGCGGGCGGCGAGGTGGGCGTCATGACGAGCGGGTGACTGTTGCGGCTGCGCACGGCCCGCCGGTCGGCGGGGGCGTGCTGTGTCGCGATCCTGCGGGCCGTGTGGACCTCCCACGTCCACACGTACCAACGGCTGCTCGCCGCGCTGCGGGTCCAGGTGGAGCCCGAGGGGTGGGCCGACGAGAGCGAGCGGGTGACCCGGCTCTCCTTCGCCTGTGCACTGGGCGGGCAGCCGGACGGCGGCCCGCCGGCAGCTCGTGGACGACCTGCTCACCGGCCTCCGGGCCGCGACCGGGTCCACGACATCGTCACCTGCAGCGTGGGCCCAGGGGGCGGTCCTGGCGGCCGGCGGCACCTACGACGGACTGTCCTACCGGCCCACGGTCCTCGGAGTACGGGCTGTCGGTGTCCGTGCTCGGTGGCGCCGTTCGGCGGCGCCAACCTCGACGCACGGCGGCACGCTCACTCCGGCGGGGTGGGCGTGTCGTGCGTGCGGTACATCGCCTGGACGTCCAGCTCCAGTCGGACGGTCGGACCGACCACCGCGATACCCCGGGCCAGCATCGAGCGCCAGTTGAGGGTGTAGTCCTCGCGGTGCAGCTCCGCCTTGGCCAGGGCGGCGCAGCGCAGCTCCTCGCCGTAGCCTCCGTTGACCATGCCCAGGTAGGTGGTGTCCAGGGCCACGGACCGGCTCACGCCGTGCATGGTGAGGGTGCCCTGGAGCGTCCATTTGCTGCCGCCCTTGTAGGCGAAGCGGGTGCTGCGGAAGTCGATGTACGGGAAGTGCTCGACGTCGAGGAAGTCGGCCGAGCGCAGATGGGTGTCGCGGGTGTGGTTGCCGGTGGTGATGCTGGAGGCGTCGATCCGGACGTGGACGCGGGAGTCGGAGACGTCCTGGGCGACCTGGATGCCGCCCTCGAAGCGTTCGAAGCGGCCGTGCACATGGGCCATGCCGACGTGCTGGGCGATGAAGCGGACCGCGGTGTGCGGCGGGTCGAAGAGCCAGGTGCCGGGGACCGGGAGTTCGGCCTGCCGGCCCGGCTGGAGCCATACCCGCCGGGTGGCCAGTCCGGCCTCGGCGACGACCTCGACGCTCTCCCGGTGCGGTTCGAGCCCCTCGGCGACGATCAGCACGCTGTAGCCGCCCGGCGGCAGGACGGCCGTGAACAGGCCGTACGGGTCGGTGGTGCCACGGGCGACGACCTGGTGGCCGCGGAGTTCGGTGACGGTCACCTCGGCGGCGCCCAGGGGCTGGTTCACCGGGTCCAGGACCTCGCGGACGACGGCGCCCGCTCCGCCCGGGAGCGGGAACAGGCGGGACGGAGCGTCCCCGGCGGCGTTCCTGCGGCGCCGCCGGAGCAGTCCGAGGGGCATGGGTTCACCTTTCGGTCTCGTGGTTCGGGATCATGGTTCGGGATCGTGGTTCGGGATCGTGCGTCAGCGTGCGGTGTCCGGCGCGTCGCCGGCGTGGGCCGCGCGCAGGACGGCGAGGACGCCCGCCTCGGTGACGGGCCTCGGATTGGGGTACGTCGCCGAGACGGCCGCGGCCGCCGCGCGGGGAAGGTCGTCCTCGCTGAGGCCGAGTGCGGCCAGGGAGCGGGGTGCGCCGAGGCGGCGGGTGAGGTCCCGCAGGGCGTTCGGGACGTCGTCGGTGTCCAGGGCGCGGCCGAGCGCGGTCATGGCCCCGGGTGCGGCGGGCGCGTTGTGGGCGAGGACGTACGGGAGGAGCACGGTGTGGGTCTCGGCGTGCGGCAGGCCGAAGGTGCCGCCGAGGACATGGCACAGCTTGTGGTGCAGGCCCATGGTGGTGGCGCCGAGGGCGGTGCCGCAGAGCCAGGCCCCGTAGAGGGCGCGGCCCCGGGCGTCGAGGTCCCGGGGGTCCGCCGCGAGGCCGGGCAGGGCGCCGGTCATGGCCCGGGCGCCCTCCTCGGCGGTGAGCGCCACCAGCGGTGAGGCGTCCGGCGCGTACAGGGCCTCGGCGGCGTGGGCGACGGCGTTGACACCGCTGGTCACGGTGAGGGGCACGGGGAGGGACAGGGTGAGTTCGGGGTCGTAGACGACGGCGCGCGGCAGGACGGACGGGTCGCGGCCGGTGCGTTTGACGCCGTGCTCGGTCAGGCCCCAGACGGGGGTCATCTCGGAACCGGAGTAGGTGGAGGGCACGGCGATCAGGGGCAGCCGGGTGCGCAGGGCGATCACCTTGCCGAGGCCGATGGCGGAGCCGCCGCCGACGGTGACGCAGCCGTCGGCGCCGGCCCCGCGGGCCGTCTCGACGGCCCGGTCGGCGACCTCGGCCGGTACGTGCATCCGGGCCTCGGTGTGCAGTCCGGCGCAGGCGGCGCCCAGGGCGTCGGCGACCGCGCGGGCGGTCTGCGCCCCGCGGGGTCCGCTCACCACGAGCAGTCTGCGCAGGCCGAGCCGTTCGGCCTCGCCGGGGGTCGCGGTGACGGCGGCCCCGGGGCGCAGCACGACCCGCATGGGCTGGGCCTCGTGGGTGAACTCCTTCATGACCTGGTCCTTCATGACCGGGCCGGGTTCAGCACGAGGTCGAAGCGGGCGTGCCGGAAGGGGTTCGGGACGCCGAACTCCCGGGCCAGGGCGGGATCGTCGGTCTCGGCGAAGTCCTGGACGAGGCTCTCCTTGACGGCGAACACGGCGTCGGAGTCGAGGTGCTCGCTGCCCGCGACGAAGATGTGCGTGGTGACCGGGGTGTGTCCCTCGGCGGAGGCGATGAAGTGGATGTGGGCCGGGCGGTAGGGGTGGCGTCCGGTGGCCTTCAGCAGCGCGCCCACCGGGCCGTCGGTGGGGATGGGGTAGGGGCTGGGCACACAGGTGCGGAACCGGAAGCGGCCCTCGTCGTCCGCCGTGAACAGGCCGCGCCCGTTGCCGGCCGGCTGGACGCCGGGCTGCTGGACGTCGTAGAAGCCCTCGGGGTTCGCCTGCCAGACGTCGAGGACCGCACCGGGCAGCGGGGTGCCGTCCGGGGCCAGCACCCGGCCGCTGACCACACAGGGTTCGCCGCCGCCGACCAGGTCGATGTCGGCGCCGAGCGCGCGGACCGGGGACTCGGTCATGTGGAAGGGGCCGAGGACCGTCGACTCGGTGACATCTCCCCGGCCGCCGCTGTTGAGGGTCTCCACGAGCATGGAGACGCCGAGCACGTCCGACAGCAGGACGAACTCCTGCCGGGTGTCCGTGCAGGTCTGTCCGGTCGCCGTGAGGAAGCCGATCGCCTTCTCCCACTCCGCCATGGTCGGCCGCGTCTCGCGGACGAAGGCGTGCAGATGGCGGGTGAGGGCGGCGAGCAGGTCCCGCAGCCGGGGGTCGGCGGTGCCGTCGAGACTGTCGACGACGGCCTCGGTGAGACGGGCGGCGTAGGCCGTGGTGGAGGAGGTGGCGGAGGGGGTGGTGGAGGGCGTGGTGGAGGGGCTGGTCATGTCCGGGGTCCTTCCCGCTCAGGCATGCCCGAGGATGCGCCGCAGCGCGGCGGTGAGCAACCGCTCGGCGTCCTCGGCCGCGTCGGCGTGGCGGAAGGCCACGTATCCGTCGGGGCGCACCAGCAGCGCTCCCCCGTCGGCGATCTCGCTGAGCCGTGCCCAGTCCCCGTAGGGGTCCTCGTACTCCTGTCCCGGCCCGATCACGACGGTGGCGATCTCCAGGTCCTGCGCGGCGGCCGCGCGCAGCCAGCCGGCGCCGCCGATGCCGGTGAGCAGGGTGAAGCGGCCCTGTCCGACGGTGTCGAGGGTGGAGAGGGTGCGGGTGCCCGCGGTGATCCAGGCGTGCGGGAGCCTGGCGCCGGGGCGGGTGGTGGGCTGGTGGTACAGCTCGGGGTCGCGGTCGAAGCCGGGGTCGGGGGTGCCGTCGGGGACGATCGCGGTGGAGGCGTCGGGGCTGTAGCGCTGGTTGAGGTCGACGCCGTGGGCGTTGAACTCGTACACCTTGTGGGCGATGGCCTCGCGCAGTCGTGCCCGCTGTTTCCGGGCCGCCTCCGTGTCGTCCTTGCGGGCGGCGATGTTGGCCCAGAGCTGCTCGGGGGTCTGCGGGGAGAGTCCGTCGAGGGCCTCGAAGACGGGGGCGGTCTCGCCGATCGACTTGTTGGCGCGGGTGACGATCTGGCGGCCGATCGGGGCGCGCTCGGCGGTGTAGGTGTCCAGGAGCCGCGGGGAGGCGGTGCCGTCGAGGACGAGCTTGAGTTTCCAGGCCAGGTTGTAGGAGTCCTGGACGGAGGTGTTGGAGCCGAGGCCGTTGGACGGCGGGTGGCGGTGCGTGGCGTCCCCGGCGCAGAAGACCCGGCCGTGGGAGTAGGTCTCGGCGTACATCTCGTTGACGGTCCAGGCCGAGGACGACCTGACGGTGACCGGGATCTCGTCGTCGCCGACCAGCTTGCGGACGATCCCCTCGGCGTACTCGGTGGTCAGGTCGGGGGCGCCGGCCGTGACGTCGTACCCCCAGACGATCATCCACTCGTTCCAGGGGCGGACGCAGCGCACCAGGCCGGCGCCGATGCCGCCGACGGTCGCGCCGGGCGCCAGCACCCAGTAGAGGGTGGAGGGGCGGTGCGCGGTGTACTTCGTGAGGTCGGCGTCGAAGACGATGTTGATGCTGCCGGCCACGCCCATCTGGCCGCCCATCGGCAGTCCGGCGTCCTCGGCGATCTGGGAGCGGCCGCCGTCGGCGCCGATGAGGTAGCGGGCGCGGATGGTGTACTCGTCGCCGCGCAGCCGGTCCTCGACGGTGACCGTCACCCCGTCGGCGTCCTGGACGAAGGACTGGTAGACCGTGCTGAAGCGCAGCTTCGTGCCGCGGGCCACCGCCGCGTCGACGAGGACGGGCTCCATGAGGTGCTGGGGCATGTCGCACATACGGGTGGGGCTGGCCAGCTCGTGCGCGGCCTGGACCAGCGGGTCGTTGCCCCAGGAGCGGACCCGGCCGAGTTCCTCGCCCGCGAGGGAGGTGCAGAAGGTCGTGTCGCCCATCAGGTGCTGCGGGGTGGCCTTGGCGACGACCTCCCGCTCCACGCCGAGGTCGCGCAGCACCTCCATGGTGCGCTGGTTGGTGATGTGCGCCCGCGGGGTGTCGGCGAGGCTCGCGTGGCGGGTGACGACGATGTTCGGTACGCCGTAGGTGCTGAGCGCGAGCGCGGCGGACGCGCCCGCGGGGCCACTGCCGACGATCAGCACATCGGTCACGACATCGGGCTCGGCGGTGTGCACGGAGGGGCTCCAGGGTGGGGACAGGTGCCGGCAGCGGCGGGAGGGCTGCCGATCGTTCAAGATCATGTGCCGGGGCGCGGCGGTACGGGTGTCTCAATACGAGACAGTTGTTCTGTGTTCAACTGTTCCGGGTAGGGTGACGGACGCCGTGACCACCGCAGAACACGCCGCCGCCCGCCCTGCACTCGCTTCGGTGCGCAGGGCCCGCGAGCTGTTCCTGAGAGGGCGTCAACTCCCGGACGGGGTACCGGAGGAGGTGCTCGCCGCGTGGAAGCGCGCCCGGTTCTACGGGGTACGGCACGACGCGGCGGGCCCGGCGCCCGCCGTACGGCCGTCCGACTCCCCCCTGCTTACCGCGGCCCGGCCCGTCCTGGAGCGCGTCGCCGCGGCGCTGGACGCCGGCCGGACGGCCCTGCTGCTCACCGACGAGCGGCCACGGGTGCTGTGGGAGCACGGCTGCGCGCCGGAGCTGCTCCGCCCCGACCTCTCCGAACAGCTCGTCGGCCACAACAGCGCGGCCCTCGCCCTGCGCACCGGCCGCCGGTCCGAGGTGCACGGACCGGAGCACTTCCTGGACGTCTGGCAGGAGGTGTCCGCGGTCAGCGTGCCGGTGCGGGCGCCCGGGACCGGGCGGCCGCTGGGCACGGTCACCGTGACCGCGCGGCTGTGCGCGGAGTGCGCCCCGCATCCGGGAGCCCCGCTCGCCGAGGCGGCCGCGAGCGCCGTCGAGGCGGGACTGCTCGCCCAGGCGCGGGCGCCGGAACGGGTGCTGCTGGACGCCTATCTGCGGGCGCTGCGGGAGCGGGGCGGTGCCGTCGTCGCCCTCGACGGACGCAACCGGTTCGTGAGCGAGGCGGCGGAACGGCTGCTGTCGCCCGAAGGGCTGGCGGCGCTGGAGCGGGACGCGGTCGCCCTGATCCGGCGGGCGGACGCCGAGGCCGCGCCCGGGGCGGAGCTCACGCCCGTGACCTGTCTGGGCGAGGTCGTCGGGGCGGTGGCCGTGCTGGAGCCGCCCGGGGGCGCCCCGAGGCCGGCCCCGGCCGTGCGGGCCGCCGTCGGGCTGGCCGGGCGGTCGGTGCCCTGGCGGCACGCGGTGGGGCGGGCGTCGGAGCTGACCCGGTACCCCGAGCCGCTGCTGCTGGTCGGGGAGCGCGGCACCGGGAAGACCTCGCTCGCCCGGGAGCTGGTGCCGGTCCCGGTGGCGACCGTCGACGCGGCGGAGGACGAACTCGGCCGGGAGGTGGGCGAGTTGCTGAACGGGCGCGCGCTCCTCGTCCGGCATGTGGAGCGGCTGGCCCAGTCGGGCACCGCGGCGCTCAACTCACTCCTCGAAGAACGGCCCGGCGTCCCCCTGCTGGTCACCTACACCCCGGGCGCGCCCCCGGGCCCCTGCCTCCAGCGGCTCCTGGACACCCTGGCCGCCCGCTCGGTCACCCTGCCCGCCCTGCGCGAACGCCGCGAGGACATCCGGGAGTTGGTCACCGCCCTGGCGCCCCGGCCCGCGCCGGGGCAGCCCCCGCTGACCTGGACCCTGGACGCCCTGCGCGCCCTGGAGCGGCACCCCTGGCCCGGGAACGTCACCGAACTCGCCCATCTGGTGCGGGCGCTGGCCGAGCACCGGCGGGCGACCGGGCCGGTCCGGCGGGCCGAGCTGCCGGACCCGGTACGGGAGGGTCCGGCGGCCCGGCCGCTCAGCCCGATGGAGCACGCCGAGCGCGCCGCCATCCTGGAGGCCCTGCACACCCACGGCGGCAACAAGGCCCGGACGGCGGCGGCCCTGGGCATCGCCCGGGCCACGCTGTACCGGAAGCTGCGGGGCTACCGGGTCTGAGGCACCACCCTGCGCGGCCCCTCGGCCCGGCACCGCAGCCCAGCCCGGCACCGCGGCCCAGCCCCGCGCGGCCGTTCAGCCCAGTCCGGCGAGGAACGGCGTCAGGGTGCGGGTGAGCGTGTTGTGCGGCGGTGCGGCGAACAGCGGGTCGAGGTGGTTCATCCCCTCGTCGGTCGCGTACGCGGCGTACGGGATCCGGGAGTCGGCGACGACCCGGCGGGCGGACGACTCGATCGTGCCCCGGGCGTAGCTCGTCCCGAAGGCGTACAGCGGGACG
The DNA here is from genome assembly GCF_040630405.1 of Streptomyces sp. NPDC005811. Lineage (NCBI taxonomy): Bacteria > Bacillati > Actinomycetota > Actinomycetes > Kitasatosporales > Streptomycetaceae > Streptomyces > Streptomyces sp. NPDC005811. The sequence continues at coordinate 81,595 of NZ_JBEXXK010000042.1, read as the reverse complement.
TCCAGACCCGTGCCGTGCCGCAGCCGCAGTCCGAGCGAGCGGGCCAGGCCGGTGTCGGCGTAGGCGTCGGTGACGTCGAGATCCACCGACAGCCGGGCCGGCCAGTACCACTCCCACACACCCGGCGCGGGCCCGCCCGCGTAGGCCTCCGCGACCCGGGCGAGCGGGGTGATGCCCTCGTCGGCCCAGCCGCGCACCTCGCCGCTCCCGGTGAGGTGTCCGGAGTGCACGCTGATGTCGTTCGGCCAGCCGGATCCGGCGTCCACCAGGACGCCCAGCAGGGCGGCGTTGGTGACCGGGACCGAGGGGCGCAGGGCCTCGGGCATCCGGGGCTGGAGCACCGAGCGGCCGTCCGGGTCGTGGTGCGCGTACCAGCCGGCGAGCTGGTACCAGATCTGGGTGGACTCGGCGCGGGCGCCCAGTCCGACCCCGCTGAGGGTCAGGTCGAAGACGGCGCCGCCGTCGATCGCCGCGAGCCGCCGGCGCACCTCGTCCGGCGCGTCGGCCACGGGCGCCCCCGTGCCGTCGAACGCGCCGCGCACCCCGCCGTCGACCAGCACCAGGCCCGCGAGGCCCCGGTGCCCCGGGCGGCCGTCGAAGTCCCAGGCCGCGTACGCCATCGCCGTCGTCGCGCCCCAGGAGTGACCGCCCAGCACCACCCGGCGCCGGCCGCCGCACGCGGCGGCCCGGACCACGGTGTCCAGGTCCTCCAGGGTGCGGGCCAGACCCCAGTGCGCGGCGAAGGCGGAGCCGGCGGGGTCCTGCGCCCGGTAGCGGCCGTCCAGGTAGTACGCGGCCGGGTCCGCGCCCGCGAACCCGGAGCGGTCGGCCAGGTTCTCCTCACGTCGGTCGAACGCCCACACCTGGACACCGGGCACGGCGGCGACGAGATCGCGGGCGAGCAGCCGGAAGTCGTTCGCGGCGCCGAACATGCCCGGGACCAGGACCAGCGCCGTGGGCGCGGAGTCGGAGCCGACCTTGAGCACATGCACCCGGTCCGTCCCGGCCGGGCCGCCTCCGGCACCGACGGCGAACGGGACATACCCCTCCCGGACAGGCTCCAGGACGGGCTCCCGGACGGGCTCGCGGGCGGCCGGTGCGGCGTACGGCCCGGCGGCGGCCTGACCGGCGACGACCGGTGGCAGGGCGAGTCCGCCCGCCACCCCGCCGAGCAGCGCCCGGCGCGAGATGCCCCGGCTCATGCGGCACACCCGCCCACACGCCGGGTGCCGAGCGCCACGTCGTCCATACGGAGGTCGTACGACGTGGGCGCGGGGTCGGCCTGGTAGAGCTGCCAGCCCAGCTTGAGGCGGTCGAAGGAGGGGAAGACGAAGTCGCCGGCCGTGCCGCCGTGCTCCTGGGTCGAGACGGTCAGCTCGGGCCGTTCGACGCCGTCCAGGTAGACGGTGACACGGTTGTCGGTGGCGTCGAGATGGAACTCCACGCACTGCCACCGGCCGGCGACGGCCGGGGCGGAGGTCTTCCAGGCGGTCCAGTCCCCGGTCGGTCCGAGGTCGGAGCCGACCCCCCAGAAGTTGGCCTTCTCGGTGGGGACGTACTGGCCGCCGAGGGGGCGGACGAGCGTGGGGGTGTCGGAGCCGGAGGCCTCCGCGAGGGTCCAGTGCGCCCAGTCGGGGGCGGTGGGGAAGGTGTCCACGCGCAGCCGCAGCCGGGCCCAGAAGCTGTTGCCGGCGGGGGCGAGGTCGTCCAGGACGAGGAAGGCGCGCCCGTTGCCCTCGGTGCGCAGCCGCAGTTCACGGCCATGGCCGCCGGAACCGGGTGCGACGGTCAGCGAGCCGTGGGAGGTGTCGGAGGTCCAGCCGGGTCCGGCGGTGACCGGGCCGAGGGGGAGCCGGTCGAACGTCTCCCGGAAGAAGGGGCGGTGGGGGGTGGGGGTGGCCGAGGCGGTGGGGGGTGTCGCGAGCAGCGCGGCCGCCGTGGCTAACAGCGCGGCTGCGAACTTCCTCATGCGTATCATGCGCCCAGTCTGCAACACCCGTCACAGCGGTCACACAGCAGGGACCCTCGCTGGTCACACCGGCCGGTCGCCCAACACCAGTCCCCCGCAAGCGGGTTGGGGGACAACCGGAGCCCCGGCGGCCGGTTTGCGGATGAGCAGCAGTGCCGCGTCGTCGTGCAGCCTGCCGCCCACGTGCGCGAGGAGCTCGTCCTGGAGGGCGTCGAGGGTGCGGGCGGGCTCGTCGGTGACATGGCGGCCCAGTCCCTCGACGAGCGGATAGAACTCCCGCCCGTGGTCGCGGGCCTCGGTCACCCCGTCGGTGTAGAGCAGCAGCTGGTCGCCGTCGTCGAAGGGAAGCACCTGGAGGGCGGGCGTCTCGCCGGCGAGGGCGCGCAGGCCCAGGGGCGGTGCGGGGTGTGTGGGCTCGACCGGGGCGACGGTCCCGGCGGCGCCGACCAGCAGCGGCGGGGCGTGTCCGCAGTTCACCACTTCCAGCTCGCCGTCGCGCGGGTGTCCGGCGACCACGGCGGTCACGAAGTCGTCGGGGCCGAGGTTGCGCGCGAGGCTCCGCTCGATGCGGTCGACGACGGCGAGGAGGTCGGGTTCGTCGTGGGCGGCCTCGCGGAAGACGCCGAGCACCAGCGCGGCCGTCCCGACGGCCGGCAGTCCCTTGCCGCGCACGTCGCCGACCAGCAGCCGGACGCCGTACGGCGTGGAGACGAGGGCGTAGAGGTCCCCGCCGATCCGGGCCTCGGCGGCGGCCGCGCTGTAGCGGACGGCCACCTGGAACGGGCCGACGGTCTCCGGCACGGGCAGCAGCAGCGCGTGCTGGGCGGCCTCGGCGACCGAGCGGACGGCCGCGAGGACACGCTCCCGGCGTCCGCGCAGTTCGCTGGCCAGCCCGCTCGCCAGGGTGACGGCGGCGAGGGCGGACAGGACGGCGACGAGTTCCCGGGCCGGGACGGCGTTGCGGACACCGAGCACCGCGCCGAGCACGCCGGCGAGCAGACCGACGTACAGGACACCGCGCGGGCCGTTGGTGGTGGCGGCCAGCGCGGGGCCGGCCGCGAGCAGGGGCAGCCAGGTCAGCCCGGCACCGCCGACGAGGTCGGCCAGGATCACGCCGAGGACGATCAGCACGGGCAGGACGGGTCCCGCCACCACATGCCGGAACAGGTACGTCGGCCCGTGGTCGGCGCCACGGTGTCGGGCCTGGTTCATGTGCGTCCGCAGTCCTCGTCTGTAGTCGGCGTGGGTGCTCGGCGTCGTCGCCCGTGCTCCGGAATGTCCGTTTGATACAGGAAAACGGGTTCGACACCGGTGTCACAAGGTGCGGGATTTCAGATAGTGAGCGACAGGCCCCTGGTCACGCGGTTCGCCGTGGGGATCAGCCGGTCGCGGACCTCCCGGAGCCGCGGCAGCCGGTCGGCGGGCAGGGACACGCCGAGCGAGCCGAGGATGTCACCGCTGTAGACGGGGACGGCGACGCAGACCGTGCCGAGGGCGTACTCCTCCAGGTCCGTGACCGCGGGGGCCACGGGCGAGGCGTCGAGCTGTCGCAGCAGCTCCGGCATGCTGGTGATCGTCCTCGGGGTGAGATCGGCGAGATGGTGGCGGGAGAGATAGTCGTTGCGGGCCTCCTCGTCCATCTCCCGCAGCACGGACTTGCCCAGCGCCGTCGCGTGTCCGGCGTCCTCGAAGCCCACCCAGAGGTCGACGCGGGGGGTCCGGGGGCCGTCGACGATCTCGGCGACGCGGATCTCGCCCTCCTCGTAGAAGGTGAGGTAGGCGGCGCCCGCGAGTTCGTCCCGCAACGCGGCCAGGGTGGGCCGGACCCGGCTGAGCAGGGCCTGTCCCCGCCCCGTGGTGTGCAGCGTGCGCAGCTTGTCGCCCAGGACGAAGCCGCCGTCCTCCAGTTTGCGCACGTATCCGTCGTGGACCAGGGTGCGCAGCAGGTGGTAGGCGGTGGCCAGGGGCAGACCCGTCTCCCGCGCCAGCTGTTTCGCCGGCGCGCCGTTCTCGTGCGCGCTCACCGCCTCGAGCAGCCGGAAGGCCCGCTGCACGGACGTGATGAGCGTGGGCCCGTCCTGCCCAGCCATAGGACCAGCGTGCGCCGGGCGCGGGCGGCAGGCAAGGCGTACGCCCCGCGCCCCCGTACCCCTACGCCTCTACGGCACGACGGTGGGCCGGGCGGCGCGGGCCGCCGCCAGGCCGGCCGCCGCCCGGTGGGCGTCCGCGGCAAGGTGGGGGAGCGCCAGGCCTCGGCGGTGCGGGCGGCGAGGGCGTAGTGCTCGGCGGCCGACCGGTCCTCGCCGAGCAGCCGGTGGAGATCGCCGAGGGCGTGGGCGACGGGACGGCTCGCGCAGGCCGTGCCCGCCGCGCCCGCCGCGCCCGCGAGCTGGTCCCGGAACGGCAGCATCCGTTCGATCAGCGCCGCCGCGGTGGTGTGGTCGGCCCGCAGGACGGCGAGCTGCGAGCGGAAGTCGAGTTCGAGGCCGTAGAGGTGGTCGGCCAGCAGGGCCCGCCGACGGGGCGCGCCCAGTCCGACCGGTGTGCCCCCGACCTCGGCACCCAGTGAACCCAGGACTCGCATACGCAGCACGCCGCGGGAATCTGCCCGTGCGGCCGCGTGATCCGGTCAACGGACGACAAACGCACCAAGCGGATGCCAAGCGGACGCCAAGCGGCGGCGGGACCCTGGGAGGCCGTAATCGGTACCTGAGCGTTGGAGCCCCGAGCGTGTCCCCCAGCAGTACGACTGACGAACTTCCCCCGGCCGAGCGGCCGTACACCCACGAGATGGTCGTGGTCCACCGTGTCTTCCGCCGCGAGTCGGCGCTGCTGCCCCGGCTGGTGCGGGCGGTGCCCGACGGCGGCACGGCCCGCGCGGCGCAGGTCGCCGGGCATCTGCGCGAGTACGTGGACGGCCTGCACCACCATCACGCGCTGGAGGACGAGCTGGTCTGGCCGTTGCTGCACGCACGGGCCGAGCGGGACGGCGCGCTCGTCGACCGGATGGAGGAGCAGCACGGGCGCATCGACCGCACCCTGGAGGCGGTCGCCGAGTGGGCGCCCGTCTGGGAGCGGGCGGCGGACCGCATCGCGGGCGAGGAACTCGCCCTGGCGCTGGACGCGCACCGGGTCGTCCTGCTGGAGCACCTGGACGACGAGGAGAAGTCGGTGCTCCCGCTGGTGGCGGAGCATCTGTCCGTGGCCGAGTGGGATCTGGTCGGCACGCGCGGTCTGGAGCGCATACCGAAGAACAAGCTGTTCATCGCCCTCGGCGCACTGCTGGAGGAGGCGACCCCGCAGGAGCGGCGGTTCTTCCTCGGCAAGGCGCCGCTGCTGGGCAGACTGTTGTGGGCGGTGGTCGGCAGACGCCAGTACGCCGCGGCCGTCCGCGCGATCCGCGGTCCGCTGGAAGGGCGGTAGGGACATGGCCGTACTCGACTCCGCCCCGCTCGACGTCCTGGACGCCTACCGCACCTGCGAGTTCGTCACGCTCGCCAAGGACGGCACCCCGCTGGTCTGGCCGACGGCGGTCCAGCGGCGCCCGGACGGGACGCTGCTGCTGTCCACGTCCCTGGCGTTCGCGCAGAAGGCGCTGAACATCCGGCGTGACGGGCGGGTGGCGCTGCTCTTCTCCGACCCGACCGGCAGCGGTCTGGACTCGGCCCCGGAGGTGTTCGTCGGGGGCCGGGCCGTGTGCCCGGACGAGATCAGGACGGGTCCGCAGGGCGCCGAGGACTACTGGCGGATGCTCTTCGAGCGGCAGCCGCACAGCCGCGCGTACGTGTCGGTGCCGTTGCGCCGGATGATGGCCTGGTACTACCTGCGGCTGCTGATCACGGTCACGCCGGAACAGGTGGTCGTCCGCGAGCCGTTCGTCCCCTCGGGCGCCCCCGTCCCCGCCGCCGGACTCCTGGGCGCCGACCGGCTCGCCCGGTACGCGAGCGCGGTGCTGGCCGCGCGGGACGCCTCCGGGGCGCCGGTGCTGGCGCGGACCCGGCCCGTCCCGGCGGACGGCGGTTTCGCCGTCGCGGTCCCCGCCGACTGCGCCGCCGTCCCCGGCCCGGCCTCGCTGCTGGCGCACCGGCACGACGAGAAGATCAACAACATGCAGAACGCCCTGGTCCGGGGCGAGTTGAGGAGGGCCGGGGAGTCCTGGCTGCTGGTGCCGGAGCGGGTGGTCGAGCCGATGGGTTCGGGGCGTCCCACCGACGCGTTCAAGGTCCTCGGGCACACCCGGCGGGCCACCGCCCGCTACCTGGAGCGCCGCGGGCTGGCGCAACCGCCGGTCCAGTGGGCGGAGTTCAAGGCGCTGGTGGCGCAGGTCAAGGCGCGCTGACCCGTACCAGCCCGGCGACATGGGCGGTGACCATGTCGAGGACGTCCGTCCCGGTGGCCGCCTCGCCGAGGACCAGGTAGTTGAGGGTCAGCCCGTCGGTCATCGCGGCCAGATAGCGGGCCAGGACCGGGACGGGGACACCGAGTTCGAGGTCCATGCCCCGGCACAGCTCCCCGATGAGCCCGGCGTAGGCCTCCTCGTAGAGCTCGTACTGGCGACGCGCCAGGTGGGCGAAGCCGGGCTCGCGCAGGGCGTACTGGGTGAGTTCGTAGGTCAGCATGTGCTCGTCGGGGTGGGCGCGGACGTGGTCCCAGTACGCCTGGAACCCGGCCCGGACCGTCTCCCCGAGGGTGGCCCTGGGCAGGAGCGCCTCCGTCACGACGCTCACCGAGTGGGCGGTGAGCGTCGTGATGACGGACTCGACGAGGGCCTGCTTGGAGTCGAAGCAGTAGTGGAAGACGCTGAGGGACACCCCGGCCTCGGCGGCGATGGACCGGGTGGTCGTCCTGGGGACGCCGTCCCGGGCCATCGCCCTGATCGCCGCTTCCGTCAGCTGTCTGCGCCGCTGTGCCGACGGCATCCGTGCCATGCGTGTCCCCCGTTGTCGTCCGTCAGGCGCTGTGGACGCCCACCTCGTACAGCGAGTATCCCCAGTCGGTGCCGCGGTCGAGGCCGTGGACCCGGACGTAACGGGCCGGGGTGCCGGTGAACTTGGCCGTGTCCAGGCCTCCGTCGCCGGAGGTGGTGGACCAGGCGGTCGTCCAGGTGCTGCCGTCCGTGGAGAGTTCGATGCGGTACGACTTGCCGTAGGCGCGCTCCCAGTCGAGCGTGACACGGGAGACCAGGTTGGTGGAGCCCAGGTCGACCTGCCAGTACTGGTCGTCGCTCCAGTCGCTGGCCCAGCGGGTGGAGTCGTCGCCGTCCGCGGCCCGGCCCGGCTGGTAGCTGGTGAACGGGTTGGACTCGGACGAACTGGCCGTGGCGGTCTGCCCCTTGGCGAGGTTGACGGAGGCCTGGTGCTGCTCGGTGGCCCCCCAGGTGTCGAGGTAGGTCTCGGCGCCCCGGAAGAGGTCGTCGACGACGTCCTGTCCGCCGACCTTGCGGATGTCCTCGATCCAGTCGGGGATCATGCCGACCTGGGCGGCTCCGTCGGTGTTGAAGTCGAAGGTGCGGGAGCCGGTGGTCTGCTTGTCGATGACCGAGCCGCCGTCGACGCTCTTGAAGGGGTACGTCACCTTGTTCGTGGCGTCGGCGCCGCGCGGGGCGGGGTGGTCGCCGATGCCGTTGAAGTCGGTGCCGAAGCCGTATCCGACGCCGTACTGGTCGCGGAGCGCCTCGGTGCGCTTGGCCTCGGTGACGAAGTCCGTGGAGCCGTGCATGTACTGGGCGACGAACCCGCCGAGGGAGTAGACCCGCCCGGTCCAGTTGAGGTCCATCCAGCTGTGCGAGGAGATCACGCCGGGGTAGTTCGCGGCCTCGAAGATGTCCAGGGCCTGGCCGGTGGCCTTGACGCTCATGTGGTCGATCTCGAGCATCATCTTGCGCTTCATCATCCCGCGCACGGCGTACTCGCCGAGGGAGGTGAGTCCGCGGGTGTTGCACTGGGCGTTGTCGTCGTACTCGGGGACCTCGGTGCCCGCCGGCAGGTCGGCCTCGGCGTCGGAGGCGGCGGTGCCGATGGGGTTGTCGTGCATCGCGGTGGTGCACTTCTCGGTCTGCCAGAAGGTGCCGGTGGACAGGAACTGCCCGACGTTGATGGCCGTGCCGAGGCCGCCCTCGTCGAAGCGGACGCCGCACAGCGCGTTGTCGAACTTGTGGCACAGGAACATGCTGCGCACGCCGAGGGAGTACAGCTCGTCGAGGCCCTTGTCGATGTCGGCCTTGCTGCACTGGGCGATGTCGAAGATCTGCTTGCAGCCGAACGGCTCGGAGGTCTCGACGCCCAGGATCACGGCCAGCTTGCCGGCCTTGATCACGTCACGGGCCTGCGCGCTGTCGGTGACGATGCGGAACCAGCCCTTGCCGGTGCCGCCGTACATCGCGTCGATGTAGGCCTGGAGGTCGTACGTCAGCTTGGCCTGGAGCCGGATCGAGGTCATCTCGTCGCAGCTGCGGTCCTTGAAGGGGTAGATGGAGCAGATCATGCCGTTGGTGACGAGGTCGTTGACCAGCACCCGCTGTCCGCCGCGCCAGGCGCGCTCCACCCAGGCGTAGTAGTTCGCCTGGTGGGTCATCGAGTCGTACGCCGGCCAGTCCGCGAACGTCGGCCAGCCGACCGGGTCGTGCTTCCCGTCACCGCCGTGGGTGATGTAGTCGAAGAGCGCGAGGGTGCCGTCGGGGTAGTGCTCGGGACAGTCCTTGAGCGCGTCGGCGACCCCGGACGTCGAGAACACCTTGCCGCAGATCAGCCGGCCGCCGAAGGCCTCGTTGGAGAACAGGTGGTTGTGCGCGTCGACGAACCCGCGCACCTCCCCGGCGGAGTTGGTGCCGGTGAAGGGCTCACCGGTCACATTGATCTGGGAGTCCGGGGACGGCCGGGAGGTGGGCGTCCACCAGTCGGTCCCGGCCGCCGAACTCTGCGCGGGGCCGAGGATCGAGGCCAGTACGAGAAGGAGCAGCGAGACGACGGTGACGTCGCGGCGTCTGCGGTACGGGCGTCCGGTCATGGTCACAGCCCACGTCCCTCGGTCGGCGGGGTCGCGCGGTCGACGAGGACGCTTTGAACGCCCTTGGGGTTGTCATGACCGACGCAAGATAGTGGGTCGAGAATGCGGACTGACGCCTTTGCGAGTCAAGAGTCCGGGACGCTTGACCTGATGAGCGGGGAGAAGTGGCGGCCGAGATGAACTCCGCGCCGGTGGACAACAGTTGAACAATCGGACGGTGATTCCCTTCCTTCCGGAACATTCCTGAACGAAGGACGGAAACCCCATGACGCTCCAGCGAATCGTCCGACGCGCCGCCGTACCCGCCGCGATGACGGCCGCCCTGGTCGGCGCCACACTGGCCGCGGCCCCCTCGGCGAGCGCCGCCGAGAGCGACTGTCCCGCGGCGATGGTGTGCGTCTTCCAGGACATCTACTTCCAGGGACGCATGGTCGGCCAGACCGATCCGTACCGGTCCAACATCGGCGACTACATGAACGACCGGACGAGCTCCATCGTCAACCGGACCGACCGGGACATCTGCTTCTACCAGAACATCGACTACCAGGGGGACATGCTGATGTGGGTCCCCGCCCGCTCCGCCGCCGGCGTCCTGGTGGAGGGCGCCAACGACCGCATCAGCTCCTTCAAGCCCTGTTGGTAGACACGATGTTTTGAACACGTTCAAAACACGGGTAGGCTCCTCCGCACACAGCGAGGGGAGCCTGTCGTGAAGTTCGTGTTGCCCGGGGGGACCGGGCAGGTCGGAAGTGTGCTGCGGCGGGCCCTGACGGCGGGCGGGCACGAGGTCGTCGTGCTCAGCAGGCGACCGTCCGGACCGGGCGAGGTCGCGTGGGACGGGCGGACCCGAGGGGCCTGGTGCGAGGAGATCGACGGCAGCGACGCCGTGATCAACCTGGCCGGGCGGAGCGTGAGTTGCCGCTACACCCCGGAGAACCTCAAAGCCATGATGGACTCCCGGGTGGACTCGGCGCGGGTCGTGGGCGAGGCGATCGCCGCCGCCGCGCGGCCGCCGAAGGTGTGGCTCCAGATGAGCACCGCGACGATCTACGCCCACCGCTTCGACGCGGCCCACGACGAGGACACCGGGGTGCTCGGCGGCCACGAGAGGGATGTGCCGGGCCATTGGGCCTACAGCGTCGACATCGCCACCGCCTGGGAGCGCGAACTGGAGACGGCCGCCACCCCGCACACCCGCAAGGTGGCGCTGCGCTCCGCGATGGTGATGAGCCCGGACCGGGGCGGGGTGTTCGACGTCCTGTCCTGGCTTGCCCGGCTGGGAATGGGCGGACCGGTGGCGGGCGGCGCGCAGTTCGTGTCGTGGATCCACGACCGGGACTTCGTGCGCGCCGTGGAGTTCCTCGTGGAGCGCGACGACCTCGCCGGGCCGGTGAACCTGGCCGCCCCCGCGCCGCTGCCGCAGCGCGCCCTCATGCGGGGGCTGCGCTCCGCGTGGGGCGTCCCGGTGGGGCTGCCGGCGACGAAGTGGATGGCGGAGCTGGGCGCCCTCGCCCTGCGCTCGGACACCGAACTGCTCCTCAAGAGCCGCCGTGTCGTCCCCGGCCGGCTCCTCGCCGCGGGCTTCACCTTCGGCCACCCGCACTGGCCGGGGGCCGCCGAGGATCTCGTACGACGCCGCCGGCAGCGCCCGCCGACGCCGTGACGTGGGTCACGTACAGGCGAACGTCAGTCTTCTGACGGGAAGTTGTCAGGTCGCTGCGGTTGCATGACCGGGGACGTTCCCCCCACCAGGAGTGCCATGACCCCCATGCTCGCGCCCGACCCGTCCGAGTCCGTCCCCGACTTCCCCATGCCGAGGGACCCGGCCTGCCCGTTCGCGCCGCCCCCGGAGATGATGCGCCTGCACGACGAGCGGCCGGTCTCCAAGGTCCGCCTCTGGGACGGCAGTACGCACTGGCTCGTCACCCGCTACGACGACCAGCGCGCCCTGTACGGCGACGCGAGGCTCAGCGTCGACGTCACCCGGGCCGGCTTCCCCTACCTCAGCGCCGGGTTCAAGGAGACCGCGGGGAAGACCCCGCCGTCGTTCCTGAACATGGACGACCCCGACCACGCCCGGATCCGCCGGATGGTCACCGCGCCCTTCACCATCAAGCGGATGGAGGCCCTGCGGCCCGCGGTCCAGCGGATCACGGACGAGCTGGTCGACGCGATGCTAGCGGGGCCGAACCCGGTCGACCTGGTCGACGCCCTCGCGCTGCCGCTGCCGTCCCTGGTGATCTGCGAACTGCTGGGCGTCCCCTACGAGGACCACGACTTCTTCCAGCGGCACAGCAAGGTCGGGGTGAGCCGTGAGTCGACCGCGGAGGAGTCCCGGGCCGCCAATCTGGCGCTCTACCGGTACCTGGAGCGGCTGCTCGACGTGAAGCTCGCCGACCCGGCCGACGACATGCTCTCCGACCTCGCCGCCCGCACCGCCGCCGGAGAACTGACCCGGCACGAGGCGGCGATGCTGGGCGTGCTGCTGCTCGGCGCCGGGCACGAGACCACCGCCAACATGATCTCCCTGGGCGTGCTGGCGCTGCTGGAGCACCCCGGGCAGCTGGCCGCCGTCCGCGACACCGACGACCCGAAGGTGCTGGCGGGCGCGGTGGAGGAACTGCTGCGCTATCTGACCGTCGTGCACAGCGGTCAGCGGCGGCTCGCCCTGGAGGACCTGGAGGTCGGCGGGCAGCGGATCCGCGCCGGGGAGGGCGTCATCATCCCGGGCGCGACCGGCAACTGGAGCCCGGACCGCTTCCCCGACCCCGGCCGGCTCGACGTGCGCCGCGACGCCCGCCGTCACATGGCGTTCGGCTTCGGCATCCACCAGTGCCTGGGCCAGCCGCTGGCCCGCATCGAACTCCAGGTGGTGTACGGCACGTTGTTCCGCCGGGTACCCGGCCTGCGGGTCGCGGCGAAGCCGGCGGAGATCCCGTTCAAGGACGACGGGATCGTGTACGGCGTCCATGAGCTGCCGGTGACCTGGTAGCGCACCGGGGCCGGCAGCCCGGGGCCGCGCGGACGCGCACAGGGGGGAGTGTCCGCGCGGCGTTCGGGTGAGCGTCAGCTCGTGGCGCGCACCGCGTCACGGATCAGCTCGGCGACCTCCTTCGGCCGCGAGACCGCGACCGCGTGCGAGGCGCCTTCCAGCTCGACGACGGTCGCCCCGGCGCGCTCGGCGCCGAACCGCTCCACGTCGGGGTTGATGGCCTCGTCGGCGGCGGCGATCAGCGCCCAGGACGGCTTGGTGTGCCAGGCGGCCGCGGCGGCCTTCTCCTCGAACGCGGCGGCGGCCAGCGGGCGCTGGGCCGCGGCGAGGACCTTGGTGACGTCCGCGGGGACGTCGGCGGCGAACACGCCCGGGAAGGCGTCCTCGGCGATGGTGACCTCGACGGCGGTCTCGCCGCCCGGAGTGGGGTACGTCCACTCCTTGAGGTTGCTCACCAGCGGGGAGAGCGGGAAGCGGCCCTGGAGCTCACCGAGGCTCTCGCCCTCCTCCAGCGCGTAGGCGGCGACGTAGACGAGACCGACGACGTTCTCCGTGACACCGGCGACCGTGATCAGGGCGCCGCCGTAGGAGTGGCCGACCAGGACGACGGGGCCGTCGATCTGGGCGGCGACGGAGGCGACGTAGGCCGCGTCGGAGGCGAGGCCGCGCAGGGGGTTGGGCGGGGCGATCACGGGGATGCCGTGGCCCTGGAGTTCCGTGATGACGCCGGACCAGCTGGTGGCGTCGGCGAACGCGCCGTGGATGAGGACGACGGTGGGGGTGGTGGACATGGTGATCCTCTCCTGGGGTCAGGTCAGACGTGCAGCGCGTCGCGCAGGGTGCCGACGGCGAGGGTGATGGCCGCCTCGGCGGCGTGGGTCGGGCGCAGGGCGTTGAGCATCACGAAGTCGTGGATGATGCCCTGGAACCGGACGGCGGTGACGGGGACACCGGCCTCACGCAGCTTGTTCGCGTACGCCTCGCCCTCGTCCCGCAGGACGTCCGCCTCACCCGTGATCACCAGCGCCGGAGGCAGGTCCTTCAGCTGCTCCACCGTGGCCCGCAGCGGGGACGCCGTGATCTGCGCCCGCTCGCCCTCGTCGGTCGTGTACTGGTCCCAGAACCACTGCATCCCGTCGCGCCGCAGGAAGTACCCCTCCGCGAACTGGTGATACGACGCGGTGTCGAAGGAGGCATCGGTCACCGGGTAGAACAGCACCTGCTGCACCAGCGGAACACCACCCCGCTCCTTCGCCATCAGCGTCAGAGCAGCGGCCATGTTCCCGCCGACCGAGTCACCCGCCACCGCGATCCGCGCACCGTCCAGGCCCTTCGAGGCACCCTCTTCGACGACCCAGCGCGCCACGGCGAAGTTCTGCTCGATCGCCACCGGGTAGCGCACCTCGGGCGACAGGTCGTACTCCGGGAAGACCACGGCGGCCTCGGCGCCGACGGCCAGCTCGCGCACCAGCCGGTCGTGCGTGTGCGCGTTGCCGAACACCCACCCCGCACCATGGATGTAGAGGATCACCGGCAGCACGCCCTCGGCACCGGCCGGACGCACGATCCGCGCCCGCACGCTCCCCGTCGGACCGCCCTCGACGGTGATCCACTCCTCGTCCACCGCCGGCTTGACGATGTCACCGGACTGCACCTCGTCGACGGCCTTGCGGCCCTCCGCCGGGGGCAGGTCGAAGAGGTAGGGCGGGTTGGCGGTCGCCTCGGCGAACGCCGCGGCCTCGGGTTCGAGCACCGGCACGACCGGCTCTACGACGTCGGACATGGCATCTCCTGCTGTGTCTGGATGTGCGTTGTTCTCCTCACGGGACGCTAGGTCCCCCGGGTCGCCGCGCGTTGCCCGCGAGCGCACCGGCGATGTCCTCACAGCGCACGGCGACGGTCGGCGCGGGCCGCCGTGTCGCGCCATTCGCTGGGGGACATGCCGTAGGCGGCGCGGAAGACCCGGCTGAAGTGGGTGGCGCTCAGAAAGCCCCAGCGGGCGGCCACGGCCGCGATGGTACGGCTGCCGCGGCCGTGGCGCATCAGGTCGCGCCGGCATTCGTCGAGTCGGCGGCGCAGGATCCAGCGGCCCACCGAAGTGCCCTCGTCCTGGAACAGCTTGTGCAGGTAGCGCACCGAGACATGGTGGGCGCGGGCGATCACCTCCGGTGACAACTCCGGTTCGGTCAGGTGCAGTTCGACGTACTCCAGGACCCGTGTCAGCACCGGCGAACGGGGGGACGCCGGGTCGGGGCCCCGGGCGCCGAGCTGCTCGACGGCGAGGGTGGACAGGAGGTTCACGGCGTTCCAGGCGAGCATCTCGCCTACCGGCGGGCGTGCCTCGGCCGCCGCGCGGGCGAGGTCGGACAGGAGCGGGGAGAGCAGGGTGCCCAGGCGCGAGGCCCGGGCGACGGGGGTGCGCGCGATCCGCGCGGCGTCGGCCTCGGTGAGCCCGAGGAGATCGGCCGGCACGAGGAACACCGTGGCGCGGAACCACTCGGGAAAGTCCAGGACGGGGGCGTGGCGGACGTCGTAGAAGCAGATGTCCCCGGCGGTGAGGGGGAGGGTGACGGGCTGGGGGTCGGGCTCCGCCGTGCCGCCCCGCAGGCCCACGAAGAGGTACTCGCCGGTGGTCCGGGCCCGGAGCCGGTGCGCGGGATGGGGGCGGCCCTCGGCGGGCAGCGGCCTGCGGGGCTGCTCGCCGTGGTCCTGGGTGAGGATCTCGACGCCCAGGGGCGTACGGACGGTGATGATGGTGGTCACGTGTCCGGACGGTAGGTCGGCGGATGTGCAAAAAGAGTGACAGTCGCGTGTGGGCGGGGTGCGGGCGCTGTCACTGGCCGGGGTCCGGCGCGGGGCGTTCGCCGGTCAAGGTGAGTTCGCCGGCCAGGGCGCCGAGCAGGGTGTGCAGGGTGTAGCGGCCGGGTGCGGGCTCGGCAAGGAGGTGGGCCTCGGCGAGCCGGCCGAGGAGGAGGCGGGTCGTGCGGGGCGGCAGTCCGGTGAGGGCCGCTGCCGTCGCCGGGGTGATGGGGGGTGCGGGGTGGCGGGACAGCGCCCTGAAGAGCCGCGCGGCGTCGTCCGGCAGCCGGCGGTAGGAGGCGAGGAGGGCGGGGCGCAGGGCGGACAGGGCGTCGAGGCCGCCGTGCGCGGCGCGCAGTTCGGCGGCGACGGCGGCGAGGGAGAGCTGCGGGTGACCGGCGAGGCGGGCGGCGACGACCGTGAGGGCCAGCGGCAGCCGGCCGCAGTGGGCGAGGATCTCGGCGGCGGCCGTCGGCTCGGCGGCCGTCCGTGCGGGGCCGGTGCGGCGGGCGAGGATCGCGTGGGCGTCCGCGACGGGCGGCGGTTCGAGCCGGAGCGGGCGGGCCCCCGCGGCGACCAGTCCGGGCAGGGCGCCCCGGCTGGTGACGAGGGTGAGGGCACCCGGTGCGGCGGGCAGCAGCGGGCGCAGCTGTTCGGTGCCGAGGGCGTCGTCGAGCACGACCAGGGCACGGCGCTCCGCCAGCAGCGTGCGGTACAGCCCGGCCCGGGCGGCGACCCCGTCGGGCATGCGCCGGTCGGTCACCCCGAGGGCGGTCAGCAACTCCCGGAGTGCGTCGACCGGTTCGAGCGCGGGCCGGCCGGGGTCGGATCCGCGCAGGTCCACCTCCAGCCGGCCGTCCGGGTACCGGGCCGCCGCCCGGTCCGCCCAGTGTGCGGCGAGGGCGCTCTTGCCCACCCCGGGCATCCCCCCGACGAGCACCACGCCCGAGCCCCGTGCCAGCTCCGACAGCCGCGCCGACTCGTCCTCCCGCCCCACGAAGAGGGCCGGGCCGGCGGACGGCGCGGTCCCGCCCGGCGGTCCTCCGTGTCCCGCGGCTCCCGAGCGGCGCACCTCCTGGCGCAGGACGCGGGTGTGGGCGGCCGTCAGTTCCGTGCCGGGGGTGAGGGAGAGGTCGGTGGCGAGACGGCGGCGGATGTCGTCGTACGTGCCGAGCGCCTCCGCCTGGAGGCCGCAGGCGGCGAGGGCGAGCACGAGACGGGCGTGCAGGGACTCGTCGAGGGGTTCGCGCGCGGCGGCCTCGCGCAGGGCGGGGAGGACGTCGTCGGCGTGGCCGGACAGCAGGGCGGCGTCGGCCGCGAGACGGGCGGTGTCGAGGAGTTCACGGTGGACAGCCGTGAACCGGACGTGGGCGCGGACGGGTTCGGGGATGCCCATCGCCAGCGGGCCGTGCCACTCCCCCAGCGCCCGGACGAAGCGGTGGGCCGCTGTCTCTGCCCGTCCGGTGGCCGCGGCCCGCTTGCCCTGCCGGGTGAGTTCACGGAACCGCAGCAGGTCGACCTCGTCCGGCTCCGCCGCGAGGAGGTAGCCGCCGGAGCCGCGCAGCAGACGGCTGCCGGGGGCCCGGGGCGGCAGTCCGGGTTCCAGGAGGCGGCGCAGGTCGGCGGCGTAGCGGCGGACGACGTTCGGCGCGCTGGCGGGCGGCCCTTCGGGCCAGAGGGTGTCGAGGATCTCGGCGGTCGGCACGGTCCGGCCGGTGTGCAGCAGGAGCAGGGCGAGCAGGGCGCGCTGCTGGGGGAAGCCGAGGTCGAGTTCCTGTGCGCCGCGCCGCACCCGGACGGGACCGAGCACCTGGAACCGGGTCGGTTCAGCAGGCACCGGCCCGCCCCTCCCCGCCCCTCAACCGCGTCTCGACCGCGTCCGCGTCGGGGTGGCCGAGCCCGCGGAGCAGCTCCAGTGCCTGCGTCCACGCCTCGTGGGCCGACGGCTCGTCGCCCATGGCGAGGTGGGTGTCCCCGGCGCGGGTGAGGATGTCGGCCTCCAGGTAGGGCACGCCGAGTTCCCGCAGCAGGGCGAGGGCGTTGCGGTAGCCGAGGAGGGCGTGCGGGTGGCGGCCGAGGTGGTGGTGGGCGTAGGCGATGCTGTCCCAGGTGGCGGCCTGGCCGTACCGGTCGCCGAGGTCCTGGAGCATGCGGAGCGCCTCGTGGCAGTGCGCCAGCGCCGGACGGTACTCGCCGAGCAGGGCGTGGTACCAGCCGACCGAGTTGAGGACGCTCGCCTGGGCCGCGTGGTCGCCGAGGGCGCGGAACACGGCGAGGGCGAGCTGGTTGTGGCGCAGGGCGCCGGGCAGGTCGCCCTGCTGGTCGCACTCCCAGCCGAGGCTGCGGTGGGTGTGGGCGCGGCCGGTGTCGTCGCCCAGTCCGGCGAAGAGGTCCAGGGCCTGTTCGAGGCGGGGGACGGCGCGGGTGTGCAGGCCGAGGCGGCCCTCGATGCGGGCCAGTCCGCGCAGGCCGCGGGCGAGGAGGACGGGGTCGCCGAGCCGCCGGGCGGTGTCGAGTGCGGTGCGCTGGGCGGTGTGCGCGTCGTGCCAGTGGCCGCGCCGGTCGAAGAACGGCTCCAGGGACCAGGCCAGTTGACAGGCGAGGCGTTCGCGCGCGGGCCGGCCGGAGGCGGCGGCGGTACTCACGAGCGCCAGCAGGACGGCGTGTTCGGCGGTGAGCCAGGCCAGGGCGCGGTGGTCGTCGGCGAGCGGCTCGGGCCGGGCGCCCTCGGGCGCGGGCGGTGGGGGCAGCGGGTCGGAGGTGGGCGCGAGGAGGCGGTCGGCGGTGTGCGCGGTGTGCAGATAGTGGTGGTGGAGCCGGTCGAGGGCGGTGTCCCGCTCGGCCTCGGTCTCGTGCTCGTGGAGGAGTTCGCCGGCGTGGGCGCGCAGCAGGTCGTGGAGGGAGTGGCGGGCGGGGCTGTGTTCGGCGACGAGGTGGAGGCCGGTCAGTTCGGCGAGCAGTCGGCGGGTGCGGCGCTCCGTCAGGCCCGTGAGGGCGGCCGCGGCCGGGAGGGTGACGTCGGGGCCGGGGTGCAGGGCCAGGAGGCGGAACAGGCGCGCCGCGTCGGGGGACACGGCGTCCGTGGACCAGGAGAAGACCGTGCCGACGTCGACGGAGGCGTCGGCGCGGGCGAAGGCGTCGAGGCTGCCGTGGGCCGCGCGCAGTTCGCCGGCGATGTCGGCGAGCCGGAAGTGGGGGTGGGCGGCGGCGCGGGCGGCGACACAGGCGAGGGCGAGGGGCAGCCCGGCGCACAGCGCGCCGATCTCGTCGGCGGCCCGTGGCTCGGCGGCCACCCGTGCCGCGCCGAGCCGGCGGGCGAGGAAGGCGCGGGAGTGGTCCTCGTCGAAGGGGCGCAGGATCAGGGAGCGGGCGCCGTGGGCGGCGACCAGGCCGGGCAGTTCGTCGCGGCTGGTGACGAGCGTCAGACAGCCGGGCGAGCCGGGCAGCAGCGGTTGCACGTGGTCCGTGTCGCGGGCGTTGTCGAGCACGACGAGGATCCGCCGTCCCGCGAGGGTGCTGCGGTAGAGCGCGCTCTGCGCGGCCGTCCCGTGCGGGACGCGTTCGGGCGGCACGCCGAGGGCGTCCAGGAACCCGCGGACGGCCTCTCCGGGGTCCATGACCGCGCCGGACGGGTCGAAGCCGCGCAGGTTCACATAGAGCTGCCCGTCGGGGAACCGGTCGGCGATCCGGTGCGCCCAGTGCACGGCGAGGGTGGTCTTGCCGACGCCCGCCATGCCGCCGACCGCGCCGATCACCACGGTTCCGGGACGGGGCTGGTCCGCGTCGAACAGCGCGAGGGCCTCGTCCAGTTCGGCCTCCCGGCCGGTGAACAGGGGCAGGTCGTACGGCAGTTGCGACGGGGGGACGTGCGGGAGGGCGCCGGCCGGGGCGGGTTCGCCGGGGAGTGCCGCGTGGGCGTCCCTCAGTTCGGGGCCGGGGTCGATCCCCAGCTCCTCGGCGAGGCGGGCCCGTACGGTCTCGTACACGGCGCTCGCCTCGGTGCGGTGCCCGGCCGCCGCGAGCAGCCGGAGGAGGCCGGCGTGGACGGGTTCGTCCAGCGGATGGTCGGCGGCGGCCCGGCGCAGGGGCGGCAGGGCCGGCTCCGGCAGTCCGGCGCGCAGCGCCGCGTCGGCCAGCTCCCGGGCGGCCGCGAGCCGTTCCCGCTCGATCGCGTCGAACAGGGGGTGGCTGCGGGCGGGCGCGGGGATGCCGTCGCCGATCGGACCGTGCCACAACCCCAGGGCCTCGGTGAGGAGTTCGGCCGCATGGGCGGGTGCGGTGTCCGTGCTGTGCCGGGCGGTCTCGCGCAGGGCGCGGAACCGCGGGAGGTCGGCGTGGTCACCGTCGGTGACGAGTCGGTAGCCGCCGGCGTCCCGGACGAGCCGACTGCCCGCGGCGCGGGCGGGGAGCCCGGGCTCCAGCAGGCGGCGCAGCGAACCCACGTGCCGCCGGACGACGTTGACCGCGCTGCGCGGCGGTTCCGCGCCCCACAGCACGTCCACGATCTCGCTCATGGCGACCGGTTGGCCCGGTCTGGCCAGCAGCAGCGCCAGGAAGGCGCGCTCCTGCGGCCCGCCGGCGTCCAGCTCCGTCTCCCCGCGGTACACCCGCAGGGCGCCCAGCACCATGAACCGCACCGGCTGCGGCGGCACGCGATCCCCTCCCCTTCCTGTCCCGGCCCCGCTTAGACCTTACGTCACCAGCCGAGTTACCCAGAGTTACGAACCGGACGTCCGCCCTGTTCACCGGGGTCACGGCCGGCCGGGACTGCGCCGTGTGCCTGACTTCCGGGTGTCGTCCGGCACGGCGCCTCGGTGTGCGCGGTCGGCGAGGTGACAGTGGGCCTCTCCCGCGCCGTGCGCTCCGCCGGCCTCCCGCGACGCAAGGAGAACTCGTTGCGCCTGTCACCTCTCGGGGCCGCCGTGGCGGCGGTCGTGCTGCTGGCCCCGCCCGCGCGGGCCGGCGCCACGTCCCTGCCGTCCCTCACCGACCCGGCCCGCTACGTCAACCCCTTCGTCGGCACCAGGCCGGGCGGGGTCGACTGGGGCCACGGAGGCGGCGGCGGGAACACCTTCCCCGGTGCGTCGGCACCGCTGGGCGGCATCCAGTGGAGCCCGGACACGGTCACCCGCCAGTTCGGCGGCTACGCCTACACCGACGACCGCATCCGCGGCTTCAGCCTCACCCACCTGTCCGGCGCGGGCTGCGGCGACTACGGGAACGTACCGTTCATGCCGCTGACGGGCCGGCCCGTGGCCGACCCGGAGGCCCGGTACGCGACGTTCTCGCACACCGCCGAGCGGGCGGCGCCCGGCAGTTACCGGGTCGACTTCGACAACGGGATCCGCACCGAACTCGCCGCCACCCGGCGGTCCGGGGTCGCCCGGCTGACCTTCCCGGCGGACGCCCCGGAGCCGGCCGGGCTGACCGTCGACGCCGGGCGGGCCTGGAACAAGGCCACCGGCTCGGTCGCCGTCGGCGCCCGGACCCTGTCCGGCTTCACGGACAGCGGCGGCTTCTGCGGTACGTCCGTGCACTACCGCCTCTACTTCCACGCGGAGTTCGACCGGCCGTTCGCGTACAGCGAGCCGCTGGACGGGCGGACGTCGGGGGCGTACGTGTCGTTCGCGCCCGGCACCCGCGAGGTGACCGTGCGGGTCGGCATCTCCTTCGTCAGTGAGGACGCCGCCCGCCGCAACACCCTCGTGGAGCAGCGCGGCCGCTCCCTCGACGCGGTACGGCGGGCCGCCCGCCGGGAGTGGAACGGCTGGCTCGGCCGGATCACCGTGTTCGGCGGCGGCGAGCCGCGGCGCCGGATGTTCTACACCGCGCTGTACCACTCCCTGCTGCACCCCGGTGCCTTCAGCGACGCCGACGGCCGCTACCGGGGCTTCGACGGCCTGGTCCACCGCACCCGGCCCGGGCATGTCCAGTACGCGAACTTCTCCGGCTGGGACGTGTACCGCTCCCAGATCCAGCTGCTGGCGCTGCTCGCCCCGCGCGAGGCATCGGACGTCGCCCAGTCCATCCTCGAACAGGGCCGCCAGGGCGGCTACTTCGACCGCTGGACGCTCGCCAACGGCGGTACCGGGGTGATGGTCGGCGACCCGCTGCCCGCGATGGCGGCCTCCGTCCACGCCTTCGGCGGCACCGACTTCGAGGCCGGCGAGCTGCTGCGCACGGCCGTCGCCGGCCGCCGGGACGACCGGCAGCGCCCCGGACACACCTTCTACGACACGCTCGGCTACATCCCCGCGGGGACGAAGGGCGTCTGGGGCGCGGCGGCCACCACCCTGGAGTACGCGGTGTCCGACGCCGCCCTCGCCCGACTGGCCGGCCGGCTCGGCGACACGGAGACCCGGGCCGAGCTGGAGCGCGCCTCGGGCAACTGGCGCAACCTGCTCCATCCCGGGAGCCGTTACCTCCAGCCCCGCCGCGCCGACGGCACCTGGCCCGCGTTCAGGCCGACGCAGCGCCGGGACTACGTCGAGGGCAACGCGGCGCAGTACACCTGGATGGTGCCGCACGACCTGCCCGGCCTGTTCGCGGCGATGGGCGGCGACGCGGCCGTCACCGCCCGCCTCGACACGTTCTTCACCGATTACAACGCGGGCGCCGACCTGCCGTACGCCTACCTCGGCAACGAGCCGTCCTTCAACACGCCCTGGGCCTACGACTACCTGGGCCGCCCCGACCGCACCCAGGACACCGTGCGGTCCATCCTCGTCACGCTCTTCGGGGACGGCCCGGACGGGCTGGTCGGCAACGACGACCTCGGCGCCATGTCCTCCTGGGCCGTCTGGGCCGCCCTCGGCATGTACCCGCAGATCCCGGGCAGCTCCCAACTGGCCCTGGCCAGCCCGCTCTTCCCGCGGACCCGGATCCACCGGGGCAACGGCGTGACCATCACCGTCGTCGCCCCGCAGGCCTCCGACACGTACTCCCGCGTCCGCGAGGTCCGCCTCGACGGGCGTCCCACGGACCCCCGGTGGCTCCCCGACTCCTTCCCCGCGAAGGGCGGAACGCTGGCCTTCGGCCTCTCGGCCCCATGACCGCCGTGTCACTGGTGCAGGACGTCCCGCAGGGTGCCGACGGCGAGCGTGATGGCCGCCTGCGCGGCATGCGTCTCGCGCAGGGCGTTGAGCATCACGAAGTCGTGGATGATGCCCTGGAACCGGACGGCGGTGACGGGGACACCGGCCTCACGCAGCTTGTTCGCGTACGCCTCGCCCTCGTCCCGCAGGACGTCCGCCTCACCCGTGATCACCAGCGCCGGAGGCAGGTCCCTCAGCTGCTCCACCGTGGCCCGCAGCGGGGACGCCGTGATCTGCGCCCGCTCGCCCTCGTCGGTCGTGTACTGGTCCCAGAACCACTGCATCCCGTCGCGCCGCAGGAAGTACCCCTCCGCGAACTGGTGATACGACGCGGTGTCGAAGGAGGCATCGGTCACCGGGTAGAACAGCACCTGCTGCACCAGCGGAACACCACCCCGCTCCTTCGCCATCAGCGTCAGAGCAGCAGCCATGTTCCCGCCGACCGAGTCACCCGCCACCGCGATCCGCGCACCGTCCAGCCCCTTCGAGGCACCCTCCTCCACCACCCACCGCGCCACCGCGAAGTTCTGCTCGATCGCCACCGGGTAGCGCACCTCGGGCGACAGGTCGTACTCCGGGAACACCACCGCGGCCTGCGCACCCACCGCCAGCTCGCGCACCAGCCGGTCGTGCGTGTGCGCGTTGCCGAACACCCACCCCGCACCATGGATGTAGAGGATCACCGGCAGCACGCCGCCGACGCCGGTCGGCCGCACGATCCGGGCTCGCACGCTCCCGGTGG
This sequence comes from Streptomyces sp. NPDC005811, assembly GCF_040630405.1. Taxonomy (NCBI): domain Bacteria; kingdom Bacillati; phylum Actinomycetota; class Actinomycetes; order Kitasatosporales; family Streptomycetaceae; genus Streptomyces; species Streptomyces sp. NPDC005811. Next base: position 58,994 of record NZ_JBEXXK010000042.1, on the reverse strand, counting down.
GCCCGCCCTGGACGGTGATCCACTCCTCGTCGACCACCGGCTTGACGATGTCACCGGACTGCACCTCGTCGACCGTCTTCCGGCCCTCGACAGGGCCGAGGTCGAACAGGTACGGCGGGTTCGCGGTGGCCTCGACGAAGGACTGGGCGGCGGGTTCGAGAACGGGGCGCTGAGCGGCTGTGTCGGTCATGACGACCTCCTCGGTTGGGTGCCGCGGGCAGTTCCCGACGGTAGTCGCGGTCGGGAGCGGCGGCACATCCAGAACAGTAGCCCGCGATTAAATCGTGCACAACCAATAAGCCCTCGATCAATTGGGGAACGATAGAATCGAGAGGACTTCAACGAGAGGGTGATGCCGCCATGACCAGCGCAGACACCGGGAGCAGCGCGGTGGACGAAGCCGCCGCACCGACCGACGGATCCCTGCTCCTGGACGACCAGCTCTGCTTCGCCCTGTACGCCGCGTCCCGCGCGGTCACGGCCCGCTACCGTCCGCTGCTGGACGAGCTGGGCCTCACCTACCCGCAGTACCTCGTGATGCTGGCGCTCTGGGAGCAGGACGCGGTCTCCGTCCGTGAGCTGGGCGCCGCGCTCCAGCTGGAGTCCAGCACCCTCTCCCCCCTCCTCAAGCGCCTGGAGGCACAGGGTCTGCTGCTGCGCGAGCGCCGCCCCGACGACGAGCGCTCGGTCGCCCTGCGCCTCACCGAGGCCGGCACCCGCCTGCGCGAGCGCGCGACCGGCGTCCCGCTCGCCATCGGCGACGCCATGGGGCTCACCCCGCAGCAGGACGCCCTCGCCAAGCAGCTCCTCCGCCTGCTCACGGCGAACGTCACGAACGGCTGATTCGTCCGGCACGCGTCCGTCCGATCGGCAAAACGGCCTGTCGGTGGCTCTTCTTCCCCCGATAGACTGACAAATCAGAGCTACGCGGGTGCAGTTGACGGGGGAGGCCGCCATGTCCGGGGACCAGTACGGCAGATACGACCAGGGATTCGTCATGCCGCCGATGCCGGTGGCGCCGCCGCCCGCACCGGCGGACGGGGTGCGGGCCGTGGCCGTGGCCGTGCTCAACCTCAGCGGCCTCGGCCTCGGTTACGCGCTGGTGCGCCGCTGGGTGCCGATGCTGGCGTGTCTGGCCGCGACCGCCGTGCTGCTGTTCGTGGCGCTGCCGGCCGACCCGGACGGCGTCCCGGCGTTCGCGCTGGTGCTGTACGTCCTGTTCCTCGTCGCGGTGGCGGCGCACGGCGCCGTGGTGGGCCTGCGGACCCGGCTCGCCTGGCCGCCGTCCGCGCCGCTGGCGCTCGCGCTGGGACTGGTGCTGCTGGTCGCGCCGGCCGGGGGTGTCGTGGCGTACGACGGGGCGCGGGACGAGGCGACGCAGCAGATGCTCCTCGACCGGCTGGACCGGGCCGACCGGCAGGTGGAGGCGGCCGGCGAGCGGGCGTTCTCCTCGGCGCAGTCCGACTACCGCGAGGCGCTGGAGGCCTACGAGAGCCTGAGCGCCGACCACCCGGACTCACGGGCGGCCGCGAAGGTGCCGGCGCGGATGAAGACGTACTACGCGACCGTCGGGGCCGTCTACGAGAAGGGTGACTACTGCGAGGCGATCGCCCCGCTCGACTATCTGCGCTCCGTTCCGAAGAAGATGCCCGAGACCGACCTGAGCGATCTGAAGACCTGGCCCGACGACCGGCTGGCCACCTCGCTCTACGAGTGCGCCTCGGACGGTCTCACCGGCGGGCAGTCCACCTGGGCCGCGCAGTTCGGTGAGCTGCTCACCACGTTCCCCGACTCGGCGCAGGCCGCGAAGGTCGAGCCGGCCGTGGGCTCGGCCGTCTCCGCGAAGGTCAAGGGGCTCGGCGGCAACGACCCGTGCACGGCCGTCGAGCAGCTCAAGACCCTCAGCGGCCAGATCCAGACCATCTCGGCCGAGGACGGGAGCGTCACCGGCGCGCTGGCCAAGGACGCCGACCGGGCCTCGGCCGGCGCCGACACGGGCACGTACAACTGCGGCGTCGACCAGTACAAGGACGGGGACTTCGACAAGGCGCAGACCACCATGGAGGAGTACGCCTCCGCCCACAAGAGCGCCAAGAACGCGGCCCTGGCCAAGAAGATCGCGATCGCCGCGGAGGTCGCCCAGACGGTTCCGGCGGCCGGCAAGAAGCTCCCCACGACCCGCTCCGGCGGCAGCATCTCGGTGACCGTGCAGAACGACAGCCCCGACGACATCACGGTCATGTACACGGGGCCGGTGACCGGCAGCTTCAAGCTCAAGGGCTGCGGCAGCTGCAAGGCGTACACCTTCGCCGACACGCTCTCGATCGGCTTCAAGCCCTGCAACGCGAACAAGAACTACCCCGAGCGCACGATCAGCCTGCCGGTCGGCACCACGTACTTCGTGCACAAGCCGAACGGCGACAGCCTCGCCTCGCCGGCTTCGGACACGGCGAAGCTGCAGTCCGGGTACATCTACACGGAGTGCGCCTACACCACGACGAGCCTGTCGTAGAACAGAAAGCGGAATTTCCCCGCTTTCGGGTAAAGCGGGTGCAACCTTCGGGCCAACCAGACTGTCTCCCCTGATACCAGACACTCACACTCTTGGGGGAACAAGATGGTACGAAGCAAGACCGTCTGGGCGACCGCTCTCCTGCTGACCGCCACGCTGGGTGCCGCCGCCGTTCCGGCCGTGGCCGCCCCGGCCGCCGCTCCCCGGGCGGCGGCCGCCTGCCCCACCGGCTGGGGCAGCCTCGACAAGACGAGCTGGGCCGGCACGTCCGCGTCCATCACCGATGTCAGGACCGGCCGTCACGACTGCTACGACCGGTTCGTCGTCGACGTCCCGGGCGCCACCGCCACCCGGCTCGGGTACACCGTGCACTACGTCGACCAGCTCATCGGGGACCCGTCGGGCGAGCCCATCCCGGTGGGCGGCGGCGCCATCCTGGAGGTGATCGTGCGGGCGCCCGCCTACGACGGGGACACGGGCGCGTCCACCTACCCCGCCCGGGTCGGGCAGCACCTCCCGGGTGTGGACCTCACCGGCTACCGCACCTTCCGGGACACCCGGTTCGGCGGCAGCTTCGAGGGGCAGACCCAGTTCGGCCTCGGCGTGCGGGCCCGGCTGCCCTTCCGGGTGCTCCAGCTCGACGGCCATCTCGTGGTGGACGTCGCGCACACCTGGTAGTCCGACCACGGGCACCTCTTGACGCCCCCCATGTGACCGGTAACAATCCCGTCATGCATGTGACCGGTCACACCGGGCGGCCCGCCAGCATCCGGGATGTCGCCACCGCCGCCGGAGTCTCCTACCAGACCGTCTCCCGGGTGATCAACGATCATCCACGGGTGAGCCCGGACACCCGCGAGCGGGTCCTCGCCGCGGTCGAGGCGCTGGGCTTCCGGCGCAACCCCACCGCGTTCGCGCTGGCCAGCGGACGGCGCAGAGCGGTCACCGTGCTGACCTCGGACACCACCCACTACGGGTACGCCTCCGTGCTGCGGGGCGTCGAGGAGGCCGCCCGCGCAGCCTCCTACTCCGTCGGGATCGGGGTCCTGGAGTCGGCGGAGGAGGCCGTCGTGGCCGCCGAGGTGCGGCGGGCGGCGGACAACGGCGGCGGACTGATCGTGATCGCCTACGACCCCGCCGGGGTACGGGCGCTGGACAGCCTTCCGCCCGGACTGCCGTTCGTCGCCGTGACCGAGACGCCCGCGAGCCCGCCCCGCGACGGCCGGCCCTGGGTGTGGACCGACGACCGCCGCGCGGCCTACGAGGCGACCCGGCATCTGCTCTCCCTCGGCCATGAGACCGTCCACTACGTCGCCCTCCCCTCCGGCGCCCGCCGCACCGGCCCGCGCACCAGCGGCTGGCGGCAGGCGCTCCGGGACGCGGGAGCCCCGCAGCCCCGTCCCCTGCACGGCGGATGGGGACCGGAGGCCGGACATGCCGCGGGCCTCCGGCTGGCCCGGGACCCGGCCGTCACGGCGGTCCTGTGCGGCAACGACGACCTCGCGCTCGGGGTGCTGCGCGCCCTGCACGAGAGCGGCCGGGCGGTGCCCGGCGAGGTCAGCGTGGCCGGGTTCGACGACGCCCCGCACGCCGCCTTCCTGACCCCGCGCCTGACCACCGTACGGCTGGACTTCGCCGGCCTGGGGCGGGCGGCGTTCGCCCGGCTGCACGCGGCGCTGGAGGAGACGGCGCCCACGCCCGGGGAGCCTGCGCCGCCGCACCCGTACCCCGTCCAGGAGCCGCGGCTGCTGGTCCGGGAGAGCTCCGGGCCGCCGCCCGCGCCCGCCGCCGTCCGGCACCGCCTGACCGTCGACCTGGCCGCGTCCGAGGGCCCGGTGCTGCACGGCGCGAACGGCGCGCTGTACGGGCTCAGCGACGACGGGGTCCCCGGCGACGCCGTGCTCGCCCCCCTCAGGATCACCGGCATCTCGCAGAAACCGGAGGGCGGCGCCCAGCATCCCAACGGGGACGCGCTCACCGTCGCGGAGTCCTTCTTCCGCAACGGCGGCGGCGAGATCAACGTGCTGCTCCAGGACGTCTACGCGCAGTGGCCGTACGAGGACCTGGGCATCGACGACTATCTGGCCCGGGTGGACGGGATCGTCCGGGAGATCGCGGCCCGCCCGGACCGGGACCGGTTCGTCTACGTGCCGTTCAACGAACCCGACCAGATCTGGTACCGCCTCGACGCCACCGACCCGGCGGAGTACGCGGCGGGCCGGGACCGGTTCCTGCGGGACTGGCGGACCGTGCACCGGCGCATCCGGGCGCTCCACCCGGGGGCGCGGATCGCCGGGCCCAACGAAGCCGCCTTCCACGCCCGCCTGCTGACCGACTTCCTCGCCTTCGCGCGGCGCGAGGACGTGCTGCCGCAGGTGATGACCTGGCACGAGCTGGACTCCTCCTCGCTGCGGGACTTCCAGGCCCATTACGACGCCTACCGCGCGATCGAGCGGGAGGTGGGCGTCCCCGCGCTGACGGTCAACATCGACGAGTACGCCAACCGCCGCGACCTGTCGGTGCCGGGCCAACTCGTGCAGTGGGTCGCGATGTTCGAGCGGAACAAGGTGTACGCCCAGCAGGCCTACTGGGACGCCGCCGGCAATCTCAGCGGCAACGTGGTGCGTATGAACATCCCGAACGGCGGCTGGTGGTTCTTCCGCTGGTACGCGGGGCTGACCGGTGACACCGTGCGGGTGACACCGCCCGAGCCGCACACCGTCGACACCCTCCAGGGTCTCGCCTCCCTGGACACCGGGTGCCGCCAGGCCCAGGTCCTGCTCGGCGGCTCGACGGGGGACGCCGACGTCGTCGTACAGAACGTCCCGCGGGACGTCTTCGGCCGGACGGTCGTCGCGATCGTCGCCGAGGCCGGCTGGTCCGGGTACGAGGGGCCGCACGCGGCGCCCCGGGTGCTCGCCCGGACCAGGGTGCGGGTGGACGCGGACGGTTCGGTGACCGTGCCGCTGCGCGGTCTGCGCCGGATGTCCGCCTACCGGATCGTCCTCGTCCCGGCCGGCCGGGGCACCCCGGCGCCCGCCCCCGTCCCCTGGTCGGCGTCGTACGAGGCCGAGGACGCGGCCGTCACCGGCGGACGGGTCCGCACCCACGGCACGGTGAGCGACGCCAACGGCTACGCGGCCTCCGGGACCCGCGCCGTGGAGTCGCTCGGCTCCCCCGGCGGCAGGGTGGACTTCACGGTGACGGTCCCCGCCGACGGCGGCCACGACCTGGCCGTCCTGTACGGCAACGGATCCGGCGGCCCCGCCACCCAGCGGCTGTCGGTCGACGGCGGCGCCCCGGTCACGGTGACGTACCCGTCCACCCAGAACGCGGCCCACGGCGGCCGCAAGGAGGTCCGGGTGGAGCTGACGGCGGGGACCCACGTCCTCACCCTGGCCGCGGGTGACGGCGAGGTGACCCTCGACCGCCTGGATCTGACCGCCCGCAGCGGTCCCCCGGCCACCGCGTACGAGGCGACCCTGGCGGAGACCGCCGGCGCGCCGTCGTACGACTACGCCTCCTCGGCCGGGACCGGCACCGGCGCGCTCGTGCTGGGTCCGGGAGACGCGGCGGTCTTCGACGTGTACGCCCCGCGCGACGGCTACTACACATGCGTCACCCGGGCCTCGGCGGAGGTGGACCTCGCCCTGCACGGCGCGACGGTGACGGCGGCGCCCGGCCGGCCGCTGCGGCTGTACCTCGCGGCCGGCAACAACCGGGTCACCGCCACCGCGGGGCAGGCCGCGCTGCGCGCCCTGGAGGTCTCCGGCGACGGCTCCGAGGACGGTGTCCTGGTCCTCGGGGCCGGCGGCGCCGAACTCGCGGGCGGGGCCCGGGCGGTCGACTGCGCCCACGCCCCGGGCGGTCTGCGCCTCACGGGACTCGGCGGCGACGGCGCCGGGACGGCCCGGTTCCGCGTGGACGTGTCCCGGCCGGGCCGTCATCTGCTGGTCGTGCACTACGCCCACGACGACCGGCGCGACAACGGCCACGCCTACAACACGGACATCGTCTCGCGGACGGCGGACCTCTCGGTGGGCGGCGGCGCCCCGCTGCGGGCGACCTTCAAGAACACCTGGAGCGGGGACGACTTCTGGACGCTGGCCGTCCCCGTCGACCTGGCGGCGGGCGTGAACACGGTGACGTTCACGGGCGCGGACGGGCCGGCCCCGGACATCGCCCGGATCGCACTGGGCCGGGTGGTCGGCTGAGGCCGGTCAGCCCGCGTACCGGCGGACCGCCTCCAGCAGACCGTCCACGTCCGCCCGCGTCGTCGCGAAGGAGGTGACGAAGCGGGTCACCCCCGGCTCCCAGCGGTCGTGGTAGAAGACGTACCCCTCGCCGAGGAGCCCCTCGGTGATCTGCCGGGGCAGCCGGCAGAAGACGATGTTGGCGTCCGCGACCCCGAGCAGGTCCACCTCGGGCAGCGCCTTCAGCCCGTCCTGGAGGCGGGCCGCCATGGTGTTGGCGTGGGCCGCGTTGCGCAGCCACAGGCCGTCGGTGAGATAGGCGTCCAGCTGGGCCGCGTGGAAACGCATCTTGGAGGCGAGCTGCCCGGCGCGCTTGGCGCGGAAGGAGAGTTCGGGGGTGAGGGAGCGGTCGAAGACGACGATCGCGTCGGCGGTCATCGTGCCGTTCTTGGTCGCGCCGAACGACAGCAGGTCCACGCCCGTCCGCCAGGTCAGCTCGGCGGGGGTCCGGCCGAGCGCGGCGACGGCCCCGGCGAACCGGGCCCCGTCCATGTGCAGCCGCAGCCCGGCCTCCCGGGCGAGCGAGCCCAGGGTGCCGATCTCGTCGAGGGTGTACACGGCGCCGGTCTCGGTGGCCTGGGTCAGGCTCACCACCGAGGGCTCCACGCTGTGCACGTCCCCGGCCTTGTGCCGGACGGCCGCCCGCAGCTCCTCGGGGTCGATCTTGGCGTCCTCGCCGCCGAGCGGGACCAGCTTCGCGCCCGCGGTGTAGAACTCGGGCGCCCCGCACTCGTCGTTGTTGATATGGCTGTCGCGGTGGCAGAGCACGCTGCCCCAGGGCGGGGTGAGCGCGGCGAGGGAGAGGGCGTTGGCGGCGGTGCCGGAGGAGACGAGCAGCACGTCGACCTCGCGCTCGAATATCTCGCCCAGCCGGCGGCGGACGCCGACGGTGAGGTCGTCCGCGCCGTAGGGCCGGGCCTGGCCGGCGGCGGCCCGGGTCACGGCCTCGACGATCTCCGGGGAGGCGCCGGCGGCGTTGTCGCTGCTGAAGATGCGTGCGGGGGTGGTCATGAAGGTCCTCAGGGGGTGTCGGTGGCGGCCGGGGTCGGGTCGGCGGCCCTGATCAGCTGGCGCAGTGCGCCGTAGTACACGTCGTGGCCGGTCACCGCGGGCACGATCGCGGCCAGATGGCCCGTCAGCGCCGGGAACTCCTCGGGGTCGAGGGCGGCGAGCGCGCCGCGGGTGAGGGCGCGGGCGGAGCGGGGGTCCCGGTGGTCGACGAAGCTCGCGCTGCCGAGGGTCAGCAGATACATCCCGCGGTAGGCGGTGATCGCCTCCTCGGCGCTCATCCCGGCGGCGAGGCTGTCGGCGAGCTGCGGCTCGACCAGCCGGGCCAGCAGGTTCCCGCCGAGCCAGGGGCGCGAGCCGCGCAGGACGAGCAGTCCCGGGTGGGCCACCAGGAGCCGGTACAGCGCGGTGAACCGGGCCTCGGTGGCCCTCGCCCAGTCGCCGCCGGGCGTGGGCTCGGGCAGCCGGGCGGCGAGGTGGTCGAGGCAGAGGTCGAGCAGCCCGGACAGATCGGTGCAGCGGCGCTGGAGGGAGGCCAGCGAGATGTCGAGCCGCGTGGCGAGGGCGCGGAACGTCAGCGCCTCGGGACCGTCCTCGTCCATCAGCAGGAGGGCGGTCTCGGCGATCCGGTCCGGTGTCGCCCGGTCCAGGGCGGGGGTGCGGCGGGGCATACGAGTCACCGTACGGTACAGCGTACCGAAAAGCCAGGACGCCCCACCGGCCCGCCGGAGATGTCCCCCCGGGCACGGGCGGACACGCCTGCGGGCAGACCTGTGTCGGCCACCCGATCGGACGATCAATTCCGGTAGTGTGCGCCGGAGTTCGCTGCACAGGGCCCCCACAAGAAAGACCTGCACCTGCATGAGTGACATGACCACGCAGACCGCCGCCGACCCCTTCGAGCCCGGCGGCCTGCGCCGGCACCGCAAGCCCCGGCAGCACGGCACCGGCATGCGCCGGGCGCTCGTGCTCGCCCTGGCCGTGCCCGTCGCCTCGGTGGCGCTGTCGGGCCCCTCGGCCTTCGCGGCCGGCAAGGACATGGCCGCCACGGCCAAGACCGCCACGCTGGACGCCGACGACCAGCAGATGGTCACCAACCTCGAGACCCGTGTCGTCGACACGCGCCTGGGCTCCAACGTCAGCGGCGTGGTCCTGGACGCCGAGTCCGACGCCACCCTCTGGGACCACAACGGCGCCACCGCGCTGATGCCCGCGTCCAACGTCAAGCTCGCCACGGCGACCGGCGCCCTCACGATCCTCGGCCCGGACCACCGCTTCACCACGAACGTCGTCTACGGCGACGGCACGCTGACCCTGGTCGGCGGCGGTGACCGGACCCTGACCACCGCGGACCTCGCCGAACTGGCGAAGACGGCGGTGGCCGGGCTGAAGGCGGCGGGCCTGACCTCCGTGAAGGTCGCCGTGGACGACAGCCTCTTCCCCGCGCCGAGCCTGGCCAACGGCTGGAACACCGGCTACTACCCCGACTCGGTCGCCCCCGTGCGCGCCCTCGTCGTCGACGGGAACGGGGTGGACGACACCTCGCTGGACGCCGGGCAGGCCTTCGCCCGGCAGCTCGCCGCGAACGGCGTCACCGTCGACGGGACCGTCACCCGCGCCACCGCGAGCGCGCACGACGTGCCGGTGGCCCGGCACACCTCGGCGCCGCTGTCGGCCATCGTCCACACGATGCTCAAGCAGAGCGACAACAACATCGCCGAGACGCTGCTGCGGATGACCGCCCTCGGCGCGGGCCGCGCGGCCACCTTCGAGGACGGCACCGCGGTGGTGCGCCAGGTGCTGAACGAGCGGTACGGCGTGTCCCTCACCGGCTTCGAGATGTACGACGGCAGCGGCCTCTCCCGCGCCGACCGCATCCCCGCGGCCACCCTCGCGGAGATCCTGGAGCTGCTGACGCAGGACCGCTACACGCAGACCCTGGGCTCGATCCTGGACGGCCTGCCCGTCTCCGGCGAGGCCGGCAGCACCCTCGGCCCGGAGTGGGGCCGCTTCGACGACGTGAACTCGAAGTGCGCCGTCGGCAAGGTGCACGCCAAGACCGGCACCCTGACCGGGGCGATCGCGCTGAGCGGCCTCACCCAGGGCAAGGACGGCAAGTGGAAGGTGTTCTCCTTCATCGAGAACGGCTCCACCGCCAACGCGAGCGACATCAAGGACGCCATGGACGGCCTGGCCGCGACCGTGAACGGCTGCTGGGCCTGACCCACCCGCGCCCCGCGTGCCGGGACGTCGCGCACCGGCCGGGTGCGGACGGGCGGCACGCGGGAGCCGTCGTGTCCCGCCCGGTCGCGGCCTCCTGCGATGCTGTCGCGAGCACTCCACCCAGGGGTGCCGCCGACGGTGTCCGCAGGAGGAGATCCATGTCGCAAGCCCCGCCGAGGTTCCGCCCGCTGCCCGGGCTCGCGGTCCTGGCCGGATACCGTCGTGCGTGGCTGCGCGGCGACCTGCTCGCCGGGGTGACGGTCGCGGCGTACCTGGTGCCGCAGGTGATGGCGTACGCGGGCGTGGCCGGGCTGCCGCCGGTGGCCGGGCTGTGGGCGATCCTGCCCGCGCTCGGCCTGTACGCGCTGTTCGGCTCCTCGCGGCTGCTGTCGGTGGGCCCGGAGTCGACGACGGCGCTGATGACGGCCACCGTGGTGGCCCCGCTCGCCGCCGGTGACACCGGGCGCTACGCCGTGCTCGCGGCCGCGCTGGCCGTCACGGTGGGCCTGCTCTGTCTCGCGGCATGGGCGCTGCGGCTGGGCTTCGTCGCGGATCTGCTGTCCCGGCCGGTCCTGATCGGGTATCTGGCGGGCGTGGCGCTGATCATGATCGTGGACCAGCTGCCCAAGCTGACCGGGGTGGAGATCACGGGCTCGAAGTTCTTCCCGCAGGTGTGGTCGTTCCTGACGCACCTGGCGGACCTCCATCTCGCCACGCTGCTGTTCTCGGCCGGCATCCTCGCCCTGCTGTTCGCGGTGACCCGCTGGTTCCCCAGGCTGCCCGGACCGCTGCTGGCGGTGGTCCTGTCCACGTCGGCGGTGGCCCTGTTCGACCTGGACGAACGTTACGACCTGAAGGTGATCGGCGAGATCCCCTCGGGTCTGCCGAGCCTGTCCTTCCCGTCCCTGTCGGACCTGCCGCAGCTCGTCCTGCCCGCGGTGGGCGTGCTGCTGGTGGCCTACACCGACTTCGTGCTCACCGCGCGCGCCTTCGCCGACCCCGGGACGGAGGGCCCTGAGCTCGACGCCGACCAGGAGTTCCTGGCCCTGGGCACGGCCAATCTGGGCGCGGGCGTGCTGCACGGCTTCCCGGTGAGCAGCAGCGCGAGCCGCACGGCCCTCGCCTCCTCGGCCGGCGCCCGCAGCCAGGCGTACTCGCTGTGCGCGGGGGCGGTGGTGCTCGCGGTGCTGCTCTTCATGGGGCCGCTGCTGGCCGACACCCCGTCGGCGGTGCTCGGCGCGCTCGTGGTCTACGCCGCGCTGCGCATGATCGACCTGGCGGGCTTCCGCCGGCTGGCCTCCTTCCGCCGCCGTGAACTCCTGCTCGCCCTCGGCTGTCTGGCCGGTGTACTGCTTCTGGACATCCTCTACGGCGTGCTGGTCGCCGTCGGCCTGTCGGTGGCGGAGCTGCTGACCCGGGTGGCCCGGCCGCACGACGCGGTGGAGGGACTGGTGCCCGGTCTGGCCGGGATGCACGACATCGACGACTATCCGCAGGCCACCACGATCCCGGGGCTGCTGGTGTACCGCTACGACTCCCCGCTGTTCTTCGCGAACGCGGAGAACTTCCGGCACCGGGCGCTGGCCGCGGTCGACGGGCAGCGGGATCCGGTGCGGTGGTTCGTGCTGAACACCGAGGCCAATGTGGAGGTGGACATCACCGCGCTGGACGCGGTCGACGAGCTGCGCCGCGAACTGGCCCGGCGTGACGTGGTGTTCGCGCTGGCGCGGGTGAAACAGGACCTGCGGGGCGATCTGGACGCCTACGGCCTGACGAAGTCCGTCGGCGAGGAGCTGATCTTCCCGACGCTGCCGACCGCGGTGGCCGCCTACCGGCAGTGGCAGGCCGGCGGAGCGGAACCGTTCTGACATCGGCCGGAAGCCGCCGCTGACGGCCGCCAACTTCGCGTGGGACCACGTGACTTGACGCTTCATCATATAGTGGCCGACTACGCGTGGTGATCCGTTGTCCCCGCCACGCGGCCGCCCCACCCGAAAGGCACGACCCTGCGGAACGACCCGCACAGCCGCGGCTCCGACTCCTTCGACCCCCTGTCCTCGCCCCGCCGGTCGGTGTTCTCGCCCGCGGCCGACGTCATCGGCTCGGAACTCGATCTGCGGCTGACCGGCAGCCATGTCGTGCACGCGCTGACACCCGGATTCTGCGACGCGGCCTCACTGTTCGTGCTGGAGCGCTGGCGGCGCGAGGAGGACGCGCCGCCGGCCTCGGACACCCCGCGCGTCGAGGCGCGCCGGCTGGCGCTGCGGGTGGGGCCCGGGGCCGCCGAGGACTGGGAGGGGGTGCTGCCGGTCGGGGAGATGGTGTCCTTCCCGCGCGACACGCCGTACGCGCAGGCCCTCCTCGCCGGGCACGCCCAGGTGCTGGAGCGGGTGGACCCGTACATGGCCGAGCGGCTGACGGCCGCCGGGAACGGCGAGGCGCGCCGCGACGATCTGCTGCGGGTGGGGTCCTTCCTGGTGGTCCCGCTGCGGCTGCGGGGCGTCCCGATCGGCTTCATGACGTGCACGCGCGACGCGGGGCGGGCGCGGTTCCGGCCCTCCGACGTGGCCGCCGTGGAGGCGCTGGCCGCCCGCGCCTGTGTGGCCCTGGACAACGCGCGGCGCTACGAGCGTGAGCGCCGTACCGCACTGGCGATCCGGGACAGTCTGCCGCCGGGTCCGGCGCAGAAGCTGGAGGGGTGCCGGATAGCCCACGGCTGCCTGCCCGCCGGGAAGGGCAGTGTGGTCGGCGGCGACTGGTACGACGTGCTGCGGCGGCCGGGCGACCGGGTCGGGCTGATCGTCGGGGACGCCATGGGGCACGGTCCGGAGTCGGCCGTGGCGATGATCCAGCTGCGGACGGCCCTGCGCACGCTGGCGGGTCTGGACATCCCGGCGGCGGAGGTGATCCGCCGGCTGGACGCGCTCGCCAGCGAGACGCCCGGGGCCTCGTTCGCGACCTGTGTGTACGCCGAGTGGGACGCGCGGGAGCGCACCTGTTCCCTGGTGGGGGCGGGTCATCCGCCGCCACTGCTGCGCGGTCCGGACGGGCGCACCTCCCCGGTGGCGCTGACCGGGGCGGGCCTGCCGCTCGGTCTCGGCTCGGGGAGCTACGAACCGACCGTGCTGACCGTGCCGGAGCCCGCCCTGCTCGCGCTCTACAGCGACGGCCTGGTGGAGTCCCGGGAGGCCGACATAGACCAGGAGATCGGCCGGCTGGCGCGTGCGCTGGACGAGGCCGTCGCCGAGCCGGCCGACACCGGTGACCCCGGCACGCTGCCCGCCCTGTGCGCACGGCTTCTCCAGCGGCCGTCGGGCACTCCCGGCGCCGACGACCGCACCCTGCTGCTGGCCGAACTGACCCCGGCCGCGGGCTGATTCCCCGTCCCCGGCCGACGCCCGGGCCCTCAGCGCCGCAGGTTCGCCCGGACCGCGGCGGCGACCACCGCGTCCCGCTCGGCCCGGGTGAGGCGGCCCTCGGCCAGCCAGCCGTCGGCGAGCGCCCGCACCGCGTCCAGGAACCGGGCCTGCGACGCGAAGGGCGCCCCCGCCCAGAGGACGTCGAGGAAGGTCAGCCCGTCCCCGCGGGCCCGGTTGGGGACGCCGGAGTCGGCCGTGCCGAACACGACCACGGGCTCGGAGCGCCGGAAGTAGGCGTGGTAGCGGGTGGCGTCCGCGACGAAGAACGGGGCGAGGGTCAGACCGTGGGTGGTGAAGTACTGCGGCCGCCCCTCCGGCCTGACCGCGGCGGCGAGATCGCCCTGGAGCGTGAAGTCCTTGTAGAAGGAGAACGCCCGGAACCCCTGGGCCGGGCTCTGGGCGACCAGCAGGACCGGCCCGTGGAACACCGACTGGACGGTGGGGTCGTCCGGGGTCCGTTCGATCCGCAGGCGGTAGGGGGTGGAGATCTCCACCCGGTCGCCGGGCCGCCAGGTCCGGCTGACGGAGAGATGCGTGCCCGGTACGGCCGGGACCGGGTGCGGTACCCCGTTGACGGTGACGGTCACCCCGGTCGTCGCCCAGGACGGGATCCGCAGCCGGAGATCGAGCGGGCCGGTGCCCTCGCGGAACGTCAGGGTGCGCACGCCCTCCGCCGGGAAGGCGCTGGTCTGCTCGACCACGAACCCGCGCTCCGGCCAGCGCAGGGTGGCGGCGAGGGGGAGGTCGACGTACAGGGTGCCGCCGTCGGCGGAGCGGAAGTAGACCGAGTCCTGGTACTTGGTGTGGTTCTCCATGCCGGTGCCGCCGCAGCAGGTCCCGGTGTTGTCGTACTCCCGCACCACCCCCGGGCCCATCCCCACGAAGTAGGTGACCTCCGGGCTGCTCGTGCTGCGGGCGTCACGCCGTGAGGCGAGGATGTGGTTGGTCAGGCCGCGTTCGCAGTGGTCCATGTAGGCCGGGTCCGGGTCCCGGAGGAACAGCTGCCGGCCCAGCTTCAGCAGGTTGTACGTCGCGCAGGTCTCGGCGTTGTCGGCGCCCAGCGTGGCCGCGACGGCGCCCCGGGCGCGGAACATCTCGCCCTGGCCCGTGCCGCCCAGGCTGTACGTCCGGGGGCCCACGACCATCCGCCAGAAGTTGCGGGCCGCGTCGGCGTACCGGGCCTCCCCGGTGTGGTCGAACACCCTCAGGTAGCCCGTGAACTGGGGGATGTGCTGGTTGGCGTGGCGGCCGTCGAGGAGGTCGCGGTCCTCGGCGCAGGCGTCCAGCAGCGCGGTGTTGTCGAAGCAGCGGGCGGCGGCGAGGTGTTCGGCCCGGCCGGTGAGGGCGTACAGGTCCGCCAGCACCTCGTTCATCCCGCCGTACTCACCGGCGATGTAGATCGACCACATGCGGTTCAGCTGGGCCGCGGGCAGCCGGGCGAGCCTGCTGTGCACCCAGTCGCCCAGCCCCGCGGCGAGGGTGAGCGCCTGGGCGTTCCCGGCCAGGGTGTGGGCGTCGAGCAGCCCGCGCAGGATCTTGTGGCAGGTGTAGTACGGCGCCCAGATGGTGGGGTAGGTCGTGTAGCTCTCCAGGAGGACGAACTGGGTCTCCGGGTACGCCGCCAGATAGCCGGGGTGGCTGGGCCGGGGCGAGCCGTGTGCGGCGAAGGCCTGCCGGCAGGCCTCCAGCGCGCCGATCATGTGGTCGAGCTTGGACTTGAGGGCGGCCTCCCGGGTGTCGGCGTACGCCTGGGCGAGGAGGGTGAGGAAGTGACCCGCGAAGTGGCCGCGCAGATTGCCGTCGGAGGTCTCCCAGCCGCCGGGCGGCTGGGCGCCGCGGGTGTCGAGACCCGCGTTGGCCCGGAAGACGGCCAGGATGCGGTCGGCGGGGTAGGCGCGGGCGTATTCGAGCATGAGATCACGCTTGCGGCGGAACACGCCGTCACCGAGGGCGACTTGGTCCAACGGGAAGGGCTGCACCGCCCAGGTGGCCGGTGCCAAGGCGGGTGCGGGTGCGGATGCCGGGGCCGCGGCGGCGCCGGGGGCTGGGGTCGCCAGGGAGACGAGAGGGGCGGCCGCGGCCGTGCCGGCGGCGATGCCCAACAGCTTTCTGCGGGTGGGGGGTCGGCTCATGTGGGGGCTCCGATCGGAGGTCAGCGCGGGTCGGTCGTGGGCAGCCACACCCGCATCGTCGCGGGGCCCCGGTTCGCCCAGGAGTGGTAGGGCACGAGGACGATGCCGGTGCGGGCGGCGACGGGTGAGGGGGTCCGGTCGAGCGGCCGGTACGGCCAGCTCCGTGCGGGGGGTGCGATGAGTTCACCGGGCGCGACCACGGTGCCGTCGGGCCCGTTCCGCGGCGCGTCGGAGGTGTCCACCCGGATCGCGTCGGCCTCGTGGCCGTCCGGGAGGTCCACGGACTCCGCGCAGTACACGAGCGGCCCGCGCTGGACGGCGACCGTGCCGCGCACGGCGTCGATCCGTGGGTCGGGCGCGATCCACCGGGGCGCGACGGGGAGTTCGAGGCGGATCTCGTCCCCGGGACGGAAGGTACGGGTGACCGTGGCCGTGCCCGGCGCGACGGCGCGGCTCGCGCCGTCCGGTCCGACCAGCCGGGCCGTCTCGCCGTCCGCCCAGGCCGGCACCCGCAGGGACAGGGTCCACGGGTGCCCCGGCGACCGTTCGATCCGCACGGTGACCCGGCCGTCCGAGGGATAGCCGGTGCGGATCCGCAGCCCGATGCCGCCGGTGGAGATCTCCGCGTCGGCGTACTGGTGGAGCTGGAGGCCCCCGTCGTCCGTCGTGGCCAGGTAGGCGGGCAGCGCGGCCAGGGTGCGGGACACGTTCGTCGGGCAGCAGGACACCGCGAACCAGGGCGCCCGCAGACTCGACTCGGCGCGCGGGCTCTCGGCGTCCGTCGCCGGTGCGGTGCCCCGGCTGCGCCGGTGCAGGGTGTTGGCGTAGAAGAAGGCCCGGCCGTCCTCGGCGGGGCAGGTGGCGACGACGTTGTACAGGGTCCGCTCCGCCAGGTCCGCGAACCGGGGCTCCCCGGTGGCGAGCAGCAGCCGCCAGCTCAGCTGGACGGAGGCCACCCCGGCGCAGGTCTCCGCGTAGGCGCGGTCGGGCGGGAGGACGAAGTCGTCGCCGAAGGACTCGTCGCGGTGGTGCGAGCCCATGCCGCCGGTGAGGTACGTGCGCCGGGCGACCGTGGCCTCCCACTGCCGGACGACGGCGGCGAGCAGGTCGTCGTCGCCGGTCTCCACGGCCACGTCCACCGCTCCGGCGGCGAGATACAGGGCGCGCACGGCATGGCCGCGCAGGACGCGGGCCTCCCGCACCGGCAGGTCGTCCTGGTGGTAGGCGCGGCCGAACTCGCCGTCGGCGAGGGTGCCGTGGCCCCTGCGGTCCACGAACAGGGCGGCCTGGTCGAGATAGCGCTGCTCGCCGGTGAGCCTGGCCAGTTCGACCAGGGCGGTCTCGATCACCGGGTGTCCGCAGACCCGTTCGACGCCGCCCCTGCCGAAGGTGGCGCAGACGTGGTCGGCGGCCCGGCGGGCGGTCTTCGCCAGCTCGCCCTCGCCTCGCGCCCGGGCCTGGGCCACGCCCGCCTGGATCAAGTGGCCGTAGCAGTACAGCTCGTGGCCCCATTCGAGGTCGCTGTAGCGGGACTGCTGACCGGGGCGGCCGAAGGCGGTGTTCAGATAGCCGTCCGGTTCCTGCGCGGCGGCGATCGCCTCTTCGAGGGCCGGGTCGCCCCGGTGGGTCCGCTCCCAGGCCATGGCCTCGAGAAGCTTGTAGACGTCGGAGTCGGCGAACTCCCGGCCGCGCCGGTCCCGGTGGAGCCGGCCCTCGACGGCGGCGGTGAAGTTGCCCGTCCAGCCGACGCGTTCCATCCAGTCGCGGCAGTGGTCCAGGGTGGCGGTGGCGTTGACGTGCCGGCGCCGGGCCCAGAATCCGCCGGTGATCCGGACCTCGTCGAGGCCGAGCGGCCGCAGCCGTCCCCGGCTCGGTGCCACCGGCAGGACGGCGGACCCGTCGGTGTGCCCCCCGGTGTGCCCCGTGGTGTGCCCGTCGGTGTTCTCCTTCACGCCATCATCCCTTCAGAGCGCCCGACATGAAGCCCCGTACGTAGTGGCGTTGCAGCAGCAGGAAGAGCAGCAGGCAGGGCACGGCGAGGACCACCACGCCCGCCTCGGTGGCCCCGTAGTCGACGGCGCCCATGCTCTGCTGGCGCAGGGTGGCGACGGCCAGCGGCAGGGGCGCCTTCGCGCTGTCCGAGATGAGGATCAGCGGGGCGATGAAGTCGTTCCAGGCCGCGAGGAACGCGAACAGCCCCACGGTGATCAGGCCCGGTCGCACCGCCGGGAGCAGCACCCGGCGCAGCGCGCCCGCGGTGCCGCAGCCGTCGACGAGCGCGGACTCCTCCAGTTCGCGCGGGACCGCCTCGAAGGAGATCCGCATCATGAAGGTGGCGAACGGCAGTTGGAACATGGTGAGGACCAGGCTCAGCCCGAGCAGCGAGTTCTGCAGATGGAGTCTGCCGAGCAGCACGTAGAGCGGGATGAGCAGGGTGGCGTACGGGACCATGAGGATGGCCAGGGTCAGCAGGAACAGCAGGTTCTTGCCGGGGAACGAGAACCGGGCGAAGGCGTAGCCGCCCAACAGGGAGACGCTCACGGTCAGGGCGACGGTGAGGGCGGAGACGACCGTGCTGTTGAGGAGGTACCGCCCCAGGCCGGCGTCGTACTCCAGCAGGGTGCGGTAGTTGCCGAGGCCGTGGCCGGACTCCTGGGCCGTGCCGGGCTGGGGGCTGACCGAGGCCCAGGCGTTCCACAGCAGCGGGAAGAGGAAGACGACGGCGAGACCTCCGGCGAGGACGTGGTGGGGCGTCCGGCCGAGGGCGCGGGTGAGCACCGGGGTGCCCTCCTTCGGGTGGTGGGGTTCATGACTCGTCGGCGTGGCGCAGCCCCCGGAACTGCAGGGCGTTGAGCAGGAGCAGCGCGCCGAGCACGACGATCGAGAGGGCGGCCGCGGTGCCGAGGTCCATCCGCTGGAAGGCCTCCCGGTAGATCAGCTGCACGACGGTGACGGTGCTGTTGTCCGGTCCGCCCTTGGTGAGGACGAAGAACTGGTCGAAGGCGAGCAGGGATCCGGTGACGCAGAGCAGCAGGGACAGGGCGAGGGAGGGGCGCAGCAGGGGCAGGGTGATCGAGCGGAAGGTCTGGGCCCGGCTCGCTCCGTCCATGCGGGCGGCCTCGTACACCTCGTGGGGGATGCGCTGGAGGCCCACGAGCAGGATCAGCATGTAGAAGCCGGCGAACTTCCAGACGACGAGGAACACCGTGGAGAGCAGGGCGGAGGTGGGGGTGCCGAGGAAGGACACCGGGCCGTCGGCGAGTCCGAGGTGCTGCGGGAGGCGGCTGAGGGGTCCGGTGGTGGGGCTGTACAGGCCCCAGAAGAGAAGGGAGGCGGAGGCGAGGCCGAGGGCGCCGGGGAGGAAGTAGACCGTGCGGTAGAAGCCGGAGCCGGGGCGGGCCTCCTGGACGAGGAGGGCGAGGAGGAGGGCGAGGCCGAGGAGGACGACGGTGACGAGGGCGGTGTAGAGGAGGGTGAAGCGGACGGCGGGCCAGAAGAGGGTGCCGTCGGTGACGTCGGTGTAGTTCTCGGGTGCGTTGGTGCCGCGGTCGCCGGCGAGCAGCGGCCAGTCGCTGAGGGACATCTGTCCGACGAGCAGCAGCGGCAGCAGGAAGAAGACGGTGACGAACAGGGCGGTGGGGGCCGCGTAGCCGAGTCCCTGGAGGGCGCGGGACCTCTGCATGCCGTCCTCCGGTCAGTCGGCGAGCGAGGCGGTGACGGCCTGGTTGTCCTTCTCCAGGGATCCGCCGTCGCCGAACACGGCGTCGCGCATGAGGGTCAGCCAGGGCCCGTTGGGGTCGTTGAAGGTCTGGCCGAACTTCAGCGCGTAGGGGGTGCGGCCGACGGCGACGAGCTGGTTGATGGTGACCTGGCGGGGGTCGGCGGAGGAGTACTTGTTGGCGGCGAGGTCGGTGCGGGCGACCACGTCCTTGTGGGCGGCGACCACGTCGACCTGGGCCTCCTCGCCGAGGGACCAGGCGAGGAAGTTCCAGGCCTGGTCGGCCTTCTTGCTGGTGGCGGAGATACCGATGGCGTCGCCGCCGACGAAGGTGGACTTCCCGCCGTCGGGTCCGGGGATGGGGGCGACGCCGAGGTCGAGGCCCTTGGGCATCAGGCCCAGGGTGGTGGACGGCATGGGCATGACGCCGACCTTTCCCTTGGGGAAGACGCCGGTCCAGGTGGTGCCGGTCTCGTCCTTGGCGCCGGGGGCGACGATGTCGTCGCGGACCCAGCCCCGGTAGGTGTCGTAGACCTTCCGCGCGGTGGCGGAGTCGAGGTCGGCCGCGGTGCCGTCCTTGTCGAGGACCTCCTGGCCGGCGGCCCAGATGGACGGCCACCAGGTGAAGACGCCGCAGCCGCCGCAGTTGCCGCCGAAGAAGGTGCCGTCGACGCCCGAGCCGAGCGCGTCCACCGCCCGCGCCTGCGCGTCCCACTCGGCGAGGGTGGTGGGCGGCTTCTCGGGGTCGAGCTTCGCCTTGCGGTAGAGGTCCTTGTTGTAGAACAGCACCGACAGGTCGAGGGTGTGCGGCACGACGTACTTCTTGCCGTCGTACGTCCCGGCCTTGATGTGCGACTGGGCGAGCTTGTCGGCGAAGGGCAGCGCGTCGATGCGGTCGGTGAGGTCGGCGAAGAGTCCGCTGGAGGTGTAGTTGGGGACGAACACCACGTCGGAGGCGAACAGGTCGGGGAGGTCGCGGGAGCCGGCGGCGGCGCCGACCTTGGCCTGGTAGTCGTCGGTGGGGACGACGGTCAGCTCGATCTTGTTCTTGTGGCCCGCGTTGTAGGCCTCGACCAGCGCCTCGCTCTGCGGCCGGGTCGCGGCCCGGGTCCACATCGTCAGCTTGCTGCCGTCGTCGAGGCCCTTGGCGTCCGCGGTGCCGCCGCCGGGGGAACCGCTGTCGTTCCCCGAGCCGCAGGCCGTCACCAGACCGGCGGCGGCCAGAAGCGCGAGGGCACCGGTGACCAGCCGGTTCATCGGTCCACGTGATCGGGTCGTACTCCCCATGACGTTCCCCCTCGACAGAAACGACCTCGGCAGAAAGGACTTCGACAGAAAGGAACCGAAAAGGCTTTCTGAAAGCTAGAACCGGTCTGACGTGTCGTCAATCCCCCCGTCCGCAACGGATTTCGGGGTCATGCCGAAACTTCTCGCGTACCGTTTACGCATGACACCGGCCGCCGGCTCCGCCCGTTCGCATCCCGCCACCCTGAGCGACGTCGCCCGGCTGGCGGGCGTGTCCGTCGCCACCGCGTCCAAGGCCCTCAACGGCCGCAGCCAGGTGCGCGCCGAGACCCGGCAGCGGGTGATCGAGGCGGCCGAGCGGCTGTCGTTCCGGCCCAACCAGCTCGCCCGCGGCCTGCTCGTGGGGCGCTCGGGCACGGTCGGTCTGCTCACCAGCGACCTGGAGGGCCGGTTCAGCATCCCGATCCTGATGGGCGCGGAGGACGCCTTCGGCGCGGGCGAGGTCGCGGTGTTCCTCTGTGACGCCCGGGGCGACGCGATCCGGGAGCAGCACCACGTCCGGGCGCTGCTCGGGCGGCGGGTCGACGGGCTGATCGTGGTGGGCAGCCGCACCGATCCCCGCCCGTCGCTCGGCCGTGAGCTGCCCGTTCCGGTGGTCTACGCGTACGCGCCGTCGGACGATCCGCAGGATCTGTCGATCGTCCCGGACAACGTGGACGCCGGGCGGATCGCGGTGGAGCACCTGCTGGCCTGCGGCCGGACCCGGATCGCGCACATCACCGGCGACCCGGGGTACGCCGCGGCCCACGACCGGGCCGAGGGCGCCGCGGCGGCGCTCGCCGCGGCCGGTCTCGCCCTGGTCGGCGAGGCGCGCTTCGGGGCCTGGTCGGAGGGGTGGGGGCGGGCGGCCACCGCGCTGCTCCTCGACCGGCATCCCGAGGTCGACGCGGTGCTGTGCGGCAGCGACCAGATAGCGCGTGGCGTGATGGACGTGCTGCGGGAGCGCGGGCACCGGGTGCCGGAGGACGTGGCGGTCATGGGCTTCGACGACTGGCAGGTCCTGACCGCCGCCTCCCGTCCGCCGCTGACGAGCGTCGACATGAACCTGGAGCAGGTCGGGCGGGCCGCCGCGCAGGCCCTGTCGCGGGCGATCGGCGGGGCCCGGCGCTCCGGGGTGGAGACGCTGCGCTGCCGGGTGGTCATCCGGGGCTCCACGGCCCCGCTGTCCTGAACCGCGCCGTCCCCCGACATCCGCCTCACCGCACCGTCTTGACATGCCCTCAGCACGCTCCTACGGTGCCCGAAAACCTTTCAGGTCCCTTTTCCGTGCCTCTCGTCACCCCGCCCCAGGGAGCCTTCGATGAGAAGACCGCACGCCCTGCTCGTCGCCCTGTTACTGACCTTCTGTTCCCTTCTCGTCACCCCGTCCGCGCATGCCGCGCAGACCATCGGGTTCCCCACCTTCAGCGGACCCGCGATCCCCGCCCCGCCCGTGGCCTACACCCCGGGCGACATGATGCGGAGCATCTACGACGCGGAGAGCTCCGGCACCGACTTCTGGATGGACCGGCTGCTGGCCCGCACCGGTGACGACCCGGCCGGGCCCTGGCTGATGAGCCGGGGGCGTGCGCTGTTCATGAAGACCCACGACCCCTCGGTGCTGGGCTTCGGCGGCCATGTCGCCTACTGGGAGAGCATCAGCGACACCAACGCCTACACCGTCGCGATCACCCCGGGCACCTTCACCGAGCAGGTCGCCCAGCGCCGCCAGGCGCCCAGCAACTGGCAGAGCGTGCACACCAGCGGCTCGATCGCGGTCACCCAGACCAAGTTCATCACCGAGAACAACGTGGCCGTCACCAACCTGTCGATCAAGAACAACGGCAGCGCGTCCACCACGCTCCAGCTGCGGGCGACCTCGCCGTACGCCACGTCCGGCTCGGGGAGCGAACTGACCGGGCAGGTCAACGCGTACAACAACCTCACGACGATCCGGCCCCGGCTGACCGGCGACGGGTTCACGGTGTCCAGCGGTGGCCTCAACCGCTCGATCACCGTCGCGGCCGGGGCCACCGTCACCGCCAAGCTGGTCATGGGCTTCGTCACCGACGAGATCCCCGAGTCGCTCACCGAGTACAACGCCTACGCGGGCTACTCGGCCGCGACCGCCTTCGCCACGCACGTGCGGGCCTACAACCTGTGGTGGGCGAAGAACGTGCCCTACATCGACGTACCGGAACCGGCGATCAAGAAGAACATCTACTACCGCTGGTGGCTGATGCGCTTCAACAACCTCGACGCCGACATCCCCGGGCAGACCTTCCAGTTCCCGACCTCCACCGAGGGCGTCCTCGGCTACAACAACGCGATCGCGCTGACCCAGCCGATGCACATCGACGACCTCAAGTACCTGCGCGATCCGTCCTACGCGTACGGGGACTGGCTGAGCGTCGGCCAGGTCTCCAAGGGCGGACGGTTCCTCGACAACCCGGGCGACCCGGAGAACTGGTCCAACAGCTACACCCAGTACATCGCCGAGGCGGCCTGGCGCAGTTACCAGATCCACGGCGGCCAGCCGGCCGTCGCGGGCAGTCTGGCCCACTACGCCGAGGGGGACGTCAAGGGGCAGCTGGCGTACTACGACCACGACAACAACAAGCTGATCGAGTACGACTGGGGCGCGCTGACCGGCAACGACGCCGACGCGGTCTCCTTCCACTGGAAGCCCGGGAACATGGACCGCGCCGAGTCCGCCTACCAGTACAGCGGGGCGCTCGCCGCCGCCCAGGCCTACGAGGCGGCCGGGAACACGGCCAAGGCGACCGAGATGCGCACGCTCGCCGGCCAGATCAAGGACGCGATCGTCAACGTCCTGTGGAACCCGAACCGCCAGCTGTTCGAGCACCGGCTCAAGTCGACCAATGAATGGGTGCCCTGGAAGGAGATCAACAACTACTACCCGTTCTCGGTCGGCGCGGTCCCCAACACCGCCACCTACCGGCAGGCGTTGCGGCTGTACGACGACCCGGCCCAGTACCCGGTGTTCCCCTTCTACACGGCCGACCAGGTCGACAAGAAGGCGGCGGCCGACGCGGGCGAGCCCGGTTCCAACAACTTCTCCACCATCAACTCCACGGTCCAGTTCCGGCTGTACTCCTCGGTGCTGCGCAACTACCCCAACTCCTGGATGACGGCGACCGACTACAAGAAGCTGCTCTACTGGAACACCTGGGCGCAGTACGTCGGCGGCAACACCGCCTGGCCGGACGCCAACGAGTTCTGGGCCGACTGGAACGGCAGCGCGATCACCTACCGCTCCTGGATCCATCACAACATCCTGGGCAGCAGCAACTGGACGGTGATCGAGGACGCGGCGGGGCTGCGGCCGCGCAACGACGCGAAGGTGGAGCTCTCCCCGATCGACATCGGCTGGAGCCACTTCACGGTCAACAACCTGCGCTACCGCAACGCCGATCTGTCGATCGTCTGGGACGACCCCGCCGACGGCGTGGTGCGCTACCCGGGGGTCCCGGAGGGCTACTCGATCTACGTCAACGGCAGCCGGGCGGCGACCGTGAACTCACTGGTGCCGTTCACCTGGGACCCGGCCACGGGTGAGGTGACGACGAGCGGCACGGTCTCCTTCCACACCGCCGTCCCCGGCCTCCAGGCGCCGAACCAGGTCGTGCAGGACAGCGCCAGGATGACCGACATGCTCGCCAAGGCTGGCGTCGACCTGACCGGCGATCCGGCGAACCTCGCCGCCGGGGCGACCGTCTCCGCCTCCTCCACCGGTTCCGGCACCGCCGTCTCCGGCGCGGTCGACGGCTATCCGACCAACGAGCCCTTCTGGGGCGCGGGCGGCTCGGCCGCCCAGGACTGGTACGAGCTGAACCTCGGCACAGCACGCCAACTCAACGAGGTCCGCCTGTACTTCAAGGACAGCCGCCCCGCGAGCACGACCTATCGGGCGCCCTCCGCCTACACCCTCCAGTACTACAACGGCAGTTCCTGGGTGGACGTGCCGAGCCAGACCAAGAGCCCCGCCGCCCCGAGGGCCAACTACAACCTGGTGAGGTTCCCGGCGGTCACCGCCCAGCGGATCAGGGTCCTGGCCACGAACGCCTCCGGGGCGAGAACGGGGCTCACCGAGGTCAAGGTGTTCGACCGGGGCGGGGTCCAGCCACCCGCCAACCAGGCCACGTCCGCGACCGCCTCGGCGTCGTACACCTCGCCCTGGGAGACCGTGACGGCCGTCAACGACGGCATCGACCCGCCCTCCTCCAACGACACCGTCAACCCGCGCTGGGGCACCTGGCCGGAGACGGGCCAGCAGTGGGCCGAACTGACCTGGCCCACCGCCAGGACCGTCAACCGGGCCGACGTGTACTTCTTCGACGACGACCAGGGCATCGACATGCCGGCGTCCTGGAAACTCCAGTACTGGAACGGCAGTGCGTACGTGGACGTGCCGGGCGCGAGCGGCTATCCGCTGGCCAAGAACCAGTACGACAGCGTCACCTTCACCGCCACCAGCACCACGCGTCTACGGGTGCTGCTCACGAGCAACGGCTCCAACTCCGTCGGCCTCCTCGAAGCGAAGGTGTACAGCCCGTGACCCGGTCCAGATGCCTCTGCGCGCTGCTCGCGCTGTTCACCCTGGCGGTGGCCTTCCTGGTGGCACCGCCCGCGTCCGCCGCCGTCTCCTTCAGCTCCACCGGGGTCAACCAGAACGGCGGCAACTGCCTGGACCTGCCCGGCAGTTCGACGACCGCCGGAGCCCAGCTGCGGGCCTTCGCCTGCTCCTCCGGAGCCGCCAACCAGAACTTCGGCCACACCCCCGTCAGCGGGACGAGCGACACCTACACGATCACCACCCAGTCCGGTCAGTGCGTGGACGTCTACGGGGCGTCCACCGCGGACAACGCGGCCATCATCCAGTGGCCCTGCCACGGCGGCACGAACCAGCAGTGGCGGCTCGTTCCCGTCACCGTGTCCGGGACGGACAAGACCTTCAACCTGGTCTCCGTCTCCTCCGGCAAGTGCGTGGCGCCGAGCGGTGGTTCGTCCGCGTCGAACACCAACCTGGTGCAGCTGCCGTGCTCGTCCACGGGCGGCCGGGTGTGGCGGCTGCCCGGCTTCACCGCCGGCGGCACCAGCGCGGGGACCTACACCAACCCGCTCTCCCAGCACGGACCCGACCCCTGGCTGACGTACTACGACGGCTTCTACTACCTGGCCACGACGACGTGGAACTCGACGGTCACCATGCGCAAGGCGAGCACCCTGGCCGGCCTCGCCACCGCCACCGACCAGGTCGTCTTCAACCTGACCCGGCCCAACGGCGCGGGCACGATGTGGGCGCCGGAGTTCCATCTGCTCGACGGGCCGAACGGCAAGCGCTGGTACTTCTACTACACGGCGGGACGGGAGCCGTACGACCTGGGCACCCAGCGGATCCACGTACTGGAGAGCGCCGGGCTCGACCCGATGGGGCCCTACAGCTTCAAGGCCGACCTGCTCGACCCCACCCAGGACAACACCTGGGAGCTGGACCCGAGCATCCTCCAGCTGAACGGGAACCTCTATCTGCTCGGCACCTTCTACAACGGCTCGCAGCCGATGTTCATCCGGCCGCTGTCGAACCCGTGGACCGCGAGCGGCACCCGCCGGGTCCTGTCCACCCCGACCTACGGCTGGGAGACGGTCGGCGGCGCGGTCAACGAGGGCGGGGAGGTCCTCCAGCACGGCGGGAAGACCTTCATCGTGTACTCGGCGAGCCACTGCTCCACGCCCGACTACAAGCTGGGCATGCTCACCTACAACGGCGGCGACCCGCTCAGCTCCTCGTCCTGGGTCAAGTCGGCGAATCCGGTCTTCCAGCGGTCCAACGCCAACGGGGTGTACGGCCCCGGCCACAACGGCTTCTTCAAGTCGCCCGACGGGACCGAGGACTGGATGGTCTACCACGCCAACTCCTCGGCGAGCGGCGGCTGCGACATGAACCGGACGACCCGGGCGCAGAAGTTCACCTGGAACGCCGACGGCACCCCGAACTTCGGCACCCCGGTGGCCCTCGGCGTCTCCCTGCCGGCGCCCTCGGGCGAGTAGACCGGCTCAGGGCTCCGAGGTCTCGGACTCCAGGACGGCCCTGGTCGCCTTCCCGTAGACGCCCGACTCGTCCGTGAGGACGAGCCGGGCGAGCTGGTAGCGGCGGACGGCGCTCTCGACCTCGCTGCCGTACCGGCCGTCGGCGTCACCGTCGTAGAACCCGGCCTGGGTCAGCCGGAGCTGGAGTTCGGTGACCTCGGCTCCGCTGTCGCCGGGGCGGAGCACGGGGGCCTCTCCGCCGGAGGGGCTGGGCGCGGGGGCCGCGGTGGTGGTGGCGCCGGTGGCGGTCGGGGACACCGACGGCTCGGCGGACCCGGTGGGCACGGAGGCGCTCTCGGAGGGGGTCCCGCTCGGCGAGGCGGTCGGGCTCGCGGACGTCTGTGTGGGGGACGCCGTGGCGGACGGTCCGGCGGCGGCCGTACCGGTCCCGGTGGCCCCGGCCGGGACGCTCGCCCGGATGTCCTCGGGGCCCGCGTCCTCCCGTGCGGGGCTCTGGTAGCTGAACAGCGCGGCGATGGCGCCGCCCGTCACCAGCACCGCGGCGGCCGCGCCCACCCCGCTGAGCTGCACGAGCCGCCGGGGCCGCCACCGCTCTCCGGCCGCGGCACCCCCTTCACTCCCGTCAGCCTCTTCCCTCTCTCCAGCCTCTTGCCTCTCTCCAGCCTCTTCGCTCTCCTCGGGCTCTTCGCTCTTCTCGGCCGCTTCCGTCCCCTCGGTGTCCTGCGCCACGGGTTCCGGCGCGGCGGCGGCGGCCGGGGTGGGCGGGCCGGCTAAGTCCCCGGTGCCCTCCTCCGCGACCGCCGGTTCCGCGAAGGGACGTATCCGCAGGGGGTCGAAGTCCTCGGCGGCCGCCGCCTCCGCCGCCCGGGTCTCCAGGTGGGCGTCGGCCGCGCGACGGGCGCAGGAACAGGCCGGACTGCCGTCCGCCGCCCTGGGCACACCGCATTCCGGGCAGACCAGACCAGTCGGTTCACTCACGCGCCGTTCCTCTCCCTACGAACTACAGAATTCAACCAAACTTTCTGCACCGAATCCGCGCCGGACCGCCGGGAAACAGCCACCGTGACACCGCCCCCTCCACCACAGATAAATATTCTGTATGTGCGGTAAGGGCTTGATCGTCCTATTCTGATCTCGTGAGGACTCGGGGCAATCTACGGCCGGTCCTGAGGCCGGCGGGAATCGAGCTGCTATGGCTGAGCGGCTGAAAAGATCGGCACTGGTCGGCGAGGTGTCGGCCGAATTCGCCGGAACCATGGTTCTCATCCTCTTCGGCTGCGGCGTGGTGGCCCAGGTCGTGGCCGGCGGAGGACTGACGACACCCCCGGGCGGGCTGGGCAATCACGACAGCATCGCCTGGGCATGGGGCATCGGCGTCACCATGGGCGTCTACGTCGCCGGACGGCTGAGCGGCGCGCACCTCAACCCCGCGGTGACCGTCGCCCTCGCCACGTTCAAGGGGTTCCCCTGGAAGAAGGTGGCACCCTACGTCGTGGCCCAGACGGCCGGTGCGTTCGTCGCGGCCCTCATCGTGCGCTGGAACTACACCGAGGCGCTGGGAAAGTACGACCCGGGCCACACCATCAAGTCCCAGGGCGTGTTCTCCACCCTCCCGGCCAACGGCAACCCCAATCTGCCGGTCCACGAGTGGGGCGCGTTCCGCGACCAGGTCATCGGCACCGCGATCCTGCTGCTGCTGATCCTGGCCGTCACGGACCTGCTGAACAATCCGCCCGGCGCGAATCTGGCCCCGTTCATCGTCGGCCTGATCGTCGTCGGCATCGGCATGGCATGGGGAACCAACGCGGGGTACGCGATCAACCCGGCACGTGACTTCGGCCCCAGACTCGCGAGCTTCATCACGGGGTACGGCACAGCCTGGAGAGATCAGTACGACAACTTGTACTTCTGGGTGCCGATCCTCGGTCCGCTGGTCGGCGGACTGCTCGGCGCGTTCCTGTACAAGGTCTTCGTCGGCCGGTTCCTGCCCACGGCCGAGGCGGAGCCTCCCGGCCGCATCCCGGCCCCCGAGGACTGACACCCCCGACGAAAGAGGCGGCATCCCATGGCGGACTTCGTGGGAGCGGTGGACCAAGGCACCACCAGTTCCCGTTTCATGATCTTCGACCACAGCGGCAACGAGGTGGCGAAGCACCAGCTGGAGCACGAGCAGATCCTCCCCAAGGCGGGATGGGTCGAGCACGACCCGGTGGAGATCTGGGAGCGCACCAACTCCGTGATCCAGAACGCCCTGCGGCACGGGAACCTGTCCCCGACCGACCTGGCGGCGATCGGTATCACCAACCAGCGCGAGACCACCGTGGTGTGGGACCCGCGCAACGGCCGGCCGTACTACAACGCCATCGTCTGGCAGGACACCCGCACCGACTCCATCGCCGCCGCCCTGGAACGCGAGGGCAAGGGCGACGTCATCCGCCGCAAGGCGGGACTCCCGCCGGCGACGTACTTCTCCGGCGGGAAGATCCAGTGGATCCTGGAGAACGTCGACGGCGTCCGTGCGGCGGCCGAGCAGGGCAACGCCATCTTCGGCAACACCGACGCCTGGGTCCTGTGGAACCTGACCGGCGGTCCCGACGGCGGCATCCACGCCACCGACGTGACCAACGCCAGCCGCACCATGCTGATGGACCTCGAGACCCTCGACTGGGACGACGAACTCCTGGGGTTCTTCGACATCCCCCGGTCGATGCTGCCGAAGATCAACCCCTCCTCGCACGCGGAGGCGTTCGGGACCACCCGGACCTCCCGGCCGCTGCGCGAGGCCATCCCCATCGCCGGCGTGCTCGGCGACCAGCAGGCGGCCACCGTCGGCCAGGTCTGCTACGCGCCGGGCGAGGCGAAGAACACCTACGGCACCGGCAACTTCCTGGTGCTCAACACCGGTACCGAGCTGGTGCGTTCGCAGAACGGACTGCTCACCACGGTGGCGTACCAGTTCCAGGGCAGCCCGGCGATCTACGCCCTGGAGGGCTCGATCGCGGTGACCGGGTCCGCGGTGCAGTGGCTGCGCGACCAGATGAAGATCATCGCCAGCGCGCCGGAGAGCGAGACGCTGGCCCGTGCCGTCGAGGACAACGGCGGCATGTACTTCGTCCCCGCGTTCTCCGGCCTGTTCGCGCCGTACTGGCGCTCCGACGCCCGCGGCGCGATCGTCGGGCTCGCCCGCTACAACACCAACGAGCATCTGGCCCGGGCGACCCTGGAGGCCATCTGCTACCAGAGCCGCGACGTGGTCGAGGCCATGGAGCAGGACTCCGGGGTCCATCTCGACGTCCTGAAGGTGGACGGCGGGATCACCGCGAACGATCTGTGCATGCAGATCCAGGCCGATGTGCTCGGCGTGCCCGTGAGCCGTCCGGTGGTCGCCGAGACCACCGCGCTCGGCGCCGCCTACGCGGCGGGCCTCGCCACCGGTTTCTGGCAGAGCCAGGACGAACTGCGCACCCACTGGCAGGAGTCCAAGCGCTGGGAGCCGCAGTGGTCGGAGGACCGGCGCACGGAGGGCTACGCGGGCTGGAAGCGGGCGGTGGAGCGCACGCTCGACTGGGTCAAGGTCGAGTAGCGCCCCGCCGGACAGCCCCCGCTGCTGTCGTCCCCACGGCTCCCGGCCACCCCGGCCGGGAGCCGTCCTCGTGCCCTCAGCGCACGTACTCGATGATCTGCATCATGCCCTCGTCCTCGTGCTGGGACTGGTGGCAGTGCACCATCGAGCGGCCGGTGAAGTCCTCGGCGCGCAGCCGGAAGGTGAGCGAACCGTGCGGCGGGAGGCCCACGGTGTCGTGCCAGACGGGGGTGGCCAGCGGGCGGCCGTTGACCGCGGTCACGAGGAAGTGGTTGGTGTGCAGATGGAGGGGGTGGTGGGCGTGGCGGTGGGAGTCGTTGGTGACGGTCCACTCCTCGACCTGGCCGAGGCGCACCCGGTGGTTGACATAGTCGGGCCGGAAGCGGCCCCACTGGGGGTCGGTCCGCGCGGCCCGGGGGTCGGCGGGCGGGGTCTCCCCGTCGCCCAGGATGCGGTAGGCGTTGCGGAAGTCCCCGGAGAAGACGTTCTCGTAGCTGCGGAAGATCAGTGAGCGCTTGCGGGTGGGTTCGGGCAGGGTGGTGGGCCGGCCGGGCAGCCGGGTGGGCAGGGCCATCGTGCGGCGGGCGCCGGTGACCTTGAGGGTCATCAGCGGCTGGGGCACCCCGCCCGCGGTGAGCCGGTAGGTGCCGGGCTCGCCGCCGCGGACCAGCAGGTCGGCCCGGCCGCCGACCGGCAGCTGGAAGGCGGTGACGGGGACGGGCTGGGTGAACGTGATGCCGTCGGCGGCGATCTGGTGCGTCTGCTGGCCGTCCAGGGTCAGATAGAGCGTGGTGAGCGCCCCGGCGTTGACGATCCGCCAGCGCTGGACCTCGCCCGGGGCGATGGTCAGGGTGGGGTTGGCCGCCCCGTTGACGAGGAAGGTCGACGTGATGTCCTCGTAGGTGGTCTCCGAGGTCAGGTCGGGCACCTTGCCGCCGGACACCTTCAGCTCGTTGATGCAGACGACGATGTCCTTGGCCGCCGCGACCTCGGGCACCGCGTCGATGTCGCCCTCCACGATGATCACTCCGGCCAGGCCGTTCAGCAGCTGGGTCGCGGTGGATCCGTGGTGGTGCGGGTGGTACCAGAACGTGCCGGCCGGGTGGTTGAGCGGGATGTCGACGACACTGCTCCAGCTGGTGGCGGCCTTCCCGGAGGCGGCGGGCTCGAAGGAGCGGAAGACGTTGTCCGCGTCGGCCGTGGGGGCGACGTGCATGCCGTGCAGATGCAGGTTGACGGTGTTGAAGCCGTGCGGGACGTTCATGCCGAGGTCGTGGTGGGCCGGTGTGAGGTTCGGCGGGAGCGCGTTGACGTGCGTGAGGTGCAGGGAGTCCCCGGGGCGCACCCGCAGGGTCGGACCCGGCAGGGAGCCGTCGTAGGTGCGGGTGAGCACGGTGCCGACGCCGGGCACCCGCTGCTCGGTGAACCCGACCGTCAGCCGGGTCTCCAGCCGGCGCGGGCGGGGCCGGACGGTCCGGGTCGGGGGCTGCGGGAAGGGGGTGCCGGCGTGTGCGCTCGACGCCCTCCCGGCGACGACCGCCCCGGCCGCGAGCGGCAGGCCCTTCAGTACTCCACGACGCGGCACAGATGCCATGAATCGCCTCCAGGGCGGCAGCGGTCAGACCAACGATGCGGACACACCACACCCCTGCAATCACGGAGTGTGATGATAGTGTACGAGGAGTAGTCACCGGCGCACGGGTGGCGCGGCCGATCGGGGCAGCGCCGCTCTCCGACCGCCGCGGGTGCGCCGAGCCGCCGTCGGGGCTGCCGAGCCGCCGTCGGGGGGTGCCGGAGAAGGCCGCCGCACCGGCGCCCCCGCCTCGTTCCGCCCGGAAATCCGTTCGCCGGTCGCCGAGTTGTCCGGGAACTCCCCCGGAATTGTCCGCGATCCGTAACGAAGGGATCCCGCGCCCCCCGCTCCTCGTCCTGCCAGGTGATCGGGAGGCGGCCGAGGGCCGCCGGGCAACTGCGGGAAAGTGGGCGGACATGGCGCGGCACAGCGGGCGGGGCTGGTACGGCAAGGTGCTGGGGGCGGCGCTCGGGGTGACCGTGCTGGCCACCGGGGCCTCGGTGTGGACCGCGCAGGCCGGTTCCACGGGTGCCGGGTCTCCCCGTGCGGCGAGCTCCGCCAAGCCGGGCGGTGACATCAAGCCGGTGGACGTGACCATCGTCCACGCCTCGGACAAGGGGGCGCGGGGCGTCAACATCACCATCGACGACGGGCCCGACCCCCAGTGGACCCCGCAGGTCCTCGACGTGCTGGAGGAGTACGGGGTGAAGGCCACGTTCTGCATGGTGGGCACGCAGGCGCAGGCCCACCCGGACCTGGTGAAGGAGGTGGTCGCGGCCGGGCACCGGCTGTGCGACCACTCGGTGTCGCACGACACCACCATGGACAAGAAGTCCGAGGCCTACCAGTCGCAGCAGATACTCGACGCCGAGCGGATGATCACGAAGGCGTCCGGGGGCGTCCGGCCGATGTACTACCGGGCGCCCGGCGGCGCCTTCACCCCGTACAGCCGCAAGCTCGCCGCCTCCCGCGGTATGCGCCCGCTGGGCTGGAACGTGGACTCCAAGGACTTCGAGCGCCCCGGAACCGACGCGATCGTCACCACCGTCGAGCAGGAACTGCCCAACGGGCCGACGATCCTCTTCCACGACGCGGGCGGCGACCGCTCCCAGACCGTCGAGGCGCTGCGCCGGATCCTGCCCTGGCTCAAGGAGCAGGGCTACTCCTTCGGCTTCCCGGTGCGCTGAGGCCCGGCGCGCGGGCCCGGCGCGAGGTACGCCAGCAGGATCCCGGCCCGGGCCGGGGTCCAGGAGCGGGCGTAGGGCGGAGGTGTCCCGCCCGGGGGGACGAGCGTCGCGACGGACCGGCTCCGGGCGGCGCGGGCGAGGGCCGCCGCCGTGGTGTTGGCGTCGTGGCCGCCGGTGGCGGCGGACGCGCAGCCCGCGTAGTAGGCGAGCGGGACGTACTGGTACCCGGTGAGCAGACAGGGCGGACGGACCCCGAGGCGGTGCAGCGCGGCCGCGGTGCGGGCCCACTCGCGGTGGGCGGCGGTGGTGCGCCGCACGGTGTGCTCCAGCACCACGAACTGCACGGTCAGATGCGCGGCCAGGGCGAGGGTCACCAGGACCGTCGTCAGCCGCCGCCGGACCCGCCCCGGCGCCCGGACGGCGTGCACCAGGAGATCGGCGACCGGTACGGCGAGCAGCGCGTAGGCCGGCAGCAGGAACCGGGGGGCCGCGTAGCCGATCAGGAAGAGGTAGGGGAAGGCCGCCGACGCGGCGCAGGCCAGCGGTACCAGGGTGAGCGCGGGGCGCCGGGCGCGGACGGCGACGACGGCCGCGCCGGCGGCGAGCAGCGGCAGCGCCCACCACCACAGGGCGATCCCGGGGGCGGGCAGGTCTCCCGTGCAGGGGCGGCACAGCGTACGGCCCGACAGGGCGCGCGCCTGGTCCACGACGGCGGGGTTCCAGCCGAGGCCGCCCTGGATGCGGGAGGCGTCGGACAGGCGCCGCGCCAGTCCGCCGTAGGAGAGGTACGCCTCGATCACCCACTCGGCGGCCCCGAGGGCGAGCCCGCCGACCAGGGCAAGCAGCGGCGCCGGGCGCCGCCACCGCCGTACCCCCACCAGGAGGACGAGCAGGGGCAGGGTCGCCCAGACCGCGTCCGTCGGGCGCATCCAGGCCATGAGCGCGGCGCTCAGCCCCAGACCCCACGGGGCGGGCCGGGCCCGGGGGCGCAAAAAGCACCCTGCGGCGGCCAGGGCGCCGACGGCGACCCAGTAGTTGGGCATGGCCTGCGGGCCGTAGAACAGCGTGACCCACAGGGTGGCGAACAGGGCGCCGGCGGCCGTGAGCACCCGGGCGGGGAAGAGACCGCGCCAGGCGCGCAGGGCGAGGAAGAGCCCCAGCCCGGACAGGACCGCCAGATAGATCCTCAGGAGCACGACGGACGAGGACCAGACCGCGACCGGCGCCACCAGCAGCGGGACGCCACGGGCGCGCGGGGCGCTGAAGAACGCGGTGGGGGCGTGCGGGGAGACCTGGCTGACATAGACCGTCTCGTCCCAGCCGAGCCCCAACCCCGGGCGTACGAGCAGGAGTTGGGCCAGGATGAACGCGCACGCCACGGCGAGCGGGCCGGTGTCCGGCCGGGACCGCCACGGGAGTCGGCCCGTCCTCGGGGAGCCGGGCCCGCGCGCACCGGTCAGCGTGGCCTGCTGGCTGTCACTCACCACTCCCCCTGGATCCGGTCCTGGGTCCGGGGCTGGGTGATCCCCTAGTGTTCAACGTTCCAGCCGGGGCCTCGACGGGCCTGTGGAAGGGGGCCGAACGGCCCAATGACCAGGCGGGTGGGAGCGCGGGCGGCGGCTGGTGAACGGGGTCACATTCAGGGGGAGGGAAAGGTCACAGCCGTGCCCTCTGCTGCCCCTTTGCGCCTCTGGCCTACCATCCGAGCATGACGGTCCTGCCTGACGACGGGCTTGAGCTGGCCGCCGAGTTCCCTGACTCCACCCACGAGCAGTGGCAGCGCCTCGTCGCGGGCGTGCTGCGCAAGTCGGGCAAGGACGTCGAGGGCGCTCAGGCCGAGGAAGCCCTGTCCACCGCGCTCGAGGACGGGCTGCGCACCCGTCCTCTGTACACCGCGCACGACACAGCGCCCGAGCCGGGTTTCCCCGGATTCGCCCCCTTCGTCCGGTCCGGCCGGCCGGAGGGGAACACGCTCGGGGGGTGGGACGTACGGCAGCGGCACCAGGTGGCCGGCAACGGTGCGGTGCTCACGGACCTGGAGAACGGCGTCACCTCGCTGTGGCTGGTCGTCGGCGAGGCAGGGATCCCCGTGTCGTCGCTCGCCACGGTCCTCGACGGGGTCTATCTCGACCTGGCGCCGGTCGTCCTGGACGCCGGGACCGAGGTCGAGCCGGCCGCGCGGGAGCTGCTGCGGCTGTACGCCGAGCGGGGCGTCGCCAAGGACGCGGTGCGCGGCGGTCTGGGCGCGGACCCGCTCGGCCACGAGGCCCGTACCGGGCGGACCGCGGACCTCGGGCCGGCCACCGCGCTGGCGCGGCTGTGCGCCGAGGAGTACCCGGGGCTGCGGACGCTGACGGTGGACGCGCTGCCCTACCACGAGGCGGGCGGCTCGGCCGCCCAGGAGCTGGGTGCGTCGCTGGCGACGGGTGTCGCGTATCTGCGGGCGCTGACCGAGGCCGGGCTGAGTGTCGAACAGGCCTGCGCCCAGCTGGAGTTCCGCTACGCGGCCACCGCCGACCAGTTCCTGACGATCGCCAAGCTGCGGGCCGCGCGCCGGCTGTGGGCCCGGGTGGCCGAGGTGTGCGGGGCGCCCGCCGCGGGTGCGCAGGTGCAGCACGCGGTGACCTCGCCGGTGATGATGTCGCGCCGCGACCCGTGGGTGAACATGCTGCGCGCGACCGTCGCCACGCTGGCCGCCGGGGCGGGCGGGGCCGACTCGGTCACCGTGCTGCCGTTCGACGACGCGGCCGGGCTGCCGGACGCGTTCGCGCGCCGGATCGCCCGCAACACGTCCACGATCCTCATCGAGGAGTCGCACCTCGCCCGGGTGATCGACCCGGCCGGCGGTTCCTGGTACGTGGAACGACTCACGGACGAACTCGCCCGCGCGGGCTGGGAGTTCTTCCGCACGATCGAGCGCGACGGCGGCCAGGCGGCCGTGCTCCGCTCCGGCCGGATCCGTACCGACCTGGCGACGACCTGGGCGGAGCGCTCCAAGCGGCTCGCCAAGCGCCGCGAACCCGTCACCGGGGTCAGCGAGTTCCCGTTCCTCGCCGAGAAGCCGGTCGTCCGGGAGGGCGCGCCGTCGCCCCGCTCCGGCGGTCTGCCGCGGGTGCGCCGCGACGAGGCGTTCGAGGAGCTGAGGGCCCGCTCGGACGCCCACCTCGCCGCGACCGGTGCCCGGCCACGGGTGTTCCTGGCGGCGCTCGGCCCGGCCGCCGCGCACACCGCGCGGCTGACCTTCGCCGCCAACCTCTTCCAGGCGGGCGGCATCGAGCCGGTCACCGAGGGCACGTTCGAGGAGAGCGGGGCCACCGAGGCCTGTCTGTGCTCCAGCGACGCGCTGTACGAGGAGCGGGCCGGCGCGGAGGCGGCGCGGCTGAAGGCCGCGGGTGCCACGCAGGTGTTCCTCGCCGGGCGTCCCCGGCAGTACCCGGATGTGGACGCGTACGTCTTCGCGGGCTGTGACGCGGTCGCCGTCCTGTCCGCCACCCTCGACCGCATGGGAGTGTCCAGATGACCGCCCCTTCCGGCCCCTCCGTCCCCGACTTCTCCGGGATCGAGCTGGGGACCCCGGCCGCCGACGGCGGTGCCGACGAGTGGCGTACGGCCGTGAAGAAGGCGGCCGGCGGGGACGACCTGCTCTGGGAGACGCCGGAGGGCATCGCGGTCAAGCCGCTGTACACCGGGCAGGACCTGGAGGGCCTGGACTTCCTGGACACCCACCCGGGCATCGCGCCGTATCTGCGCGGCCCGTACCCGACGATGTACGTCAACCAGCCCTGGACGATCCGTCAGTACGCCGGTTTCTCGACGGCCGAGGAGTCCAACGCCTTCTACCGCCGCAACCTCGCGGCCGGCCAGAAGGGCCTGTCGGTCGCCTTCGACCTGCCCACGCACCGCGGCTACGACAGCGACCACCCGCGGGTGACCGGTGACGTCGGCATGGCGGGCGTCGCCATCGACTCGATCTACGACATGCGGCAGCTGTTCGACGGGATCCCGCTGGACCGGATGACCGTGTCGATGACGATGAACGGCGCGGTGCTGCCGGTGCTGGCGCTGTACATCGTGGCGGCGGAGGAACAGGGCGTACCGCCCGAGAAGCTGGCCGGGACCATCCAGAACGACATCCTCAAGGAGTTCATGGTCCGCAACACCTACATCTATCCGCCGAAGCCGTCGATGCGGATCATCTCCGACATCTTCGCGTACACCTCGCAGCGGATGCCCCGCTACAACTCGATCTCCATCTCCGGCTACCACATCCAGGAGGCGGGCGCGACAGCCGACCTGGAGCTGGCCTACACCCTCGCGGACGGTGTCGAGTACATCCGGGCGGGCCGGGAGGCGGGCCTGGACGTGGACGCGTTCGCGCCCCGGCTGTCGTTCTTCTGGGCGATCGGCATGAACTTCTTCATGGAGGTCGCCAAGCTGCGCGCGGCGCGACTGCTGTGGGCGAAGCTGGTGCGGCAGTTCGACCCGAAGAACACCAAGTCGCTGTCGCTGCGCACCCATTCGCAGACCTCGGGCTGGTCGCTGACCGCGCAGGACGTCTTCAACAACGTCACGCGGACGTGTGTGGAGGCGATGGCGGCGACCCAGGGCCACACCCAGTCGCTGCACACCAACGCCCTCGACGAGGCGCTCGCGCTGCCCACCGACTTCTCGGCGCGCATCGCCCGCAACACCCAGCTGCTGATCCAGCAGGAGTCCGGCACCACCCGGGTGATCGACCCGTGGGGCGGCAGCGCGTACGTGGAGAAGCTGACGTACGACCTCGCCCGCCGGGCCTGGCAGCACATCCAGGAGGTGGAGGCGGCGGGCGGCATGGCCAAGGCGATCGACGCCGGCATCCCCAAGCTGCGCATCGAGGAGGCCGCGGCCCGCACCCAGGCCCGGATCGACTCCGGGCGGCAGCCCGTCATCGGCGTCAACAAGTACCGCGTGGAGAGCGACGAGGAGATCGAGGTCCTCAAGGTCGACAACTCCTCGGTGCGCGCCCAGCAGATCGAGAAGCTGCGGCGGCTGCGCGCGGAACGCGACGAGCGGGCCTGCCAGGACGCACTGGACGCGCTGACGCGGGCCGCCGGCGGTGAGGGCAACCTGCTGGAGCTGGCGGTGGACGCGGCCCGCGCCAAGGCGACCGTCGGCGAGATCTCGGACGCCCTGGAGAAGGTGTACGGGCGGCACGCGAGCCAGATCCGTACGATCTCCGGCGTGTACCGCAACGAAGCAGGCGAGTCCCCGTCGGTGGAGCGCACCCGCGCCCTGGTGGACGCGTTCGCGGAGGCCGAGGGCCGCCGTCCGCGCATCCTGGTCGCCAAGATGGGCCAGGACGGGCACGACCGCGGCCAGAAGGTGATCGCCACCGCGTTCGCCGACCTCGGCTTCGACGTCGACGTCGGCCCGCTGTTCCAGACCCCGGCCGAGGTGGCCCGGCAGGCGGTCGAGGCGGACGTGCACATCGTCGGGGTGTCCTCCCTGGCCGCCGGGCACCTCACCCTCGTCCCGGCGCTGCGCGAGGCGCTCGCCGAGGAGGGGCGCGAGGACATCGTGATCGTGGTGGGCGGGGTCATCCCGCCGCAGGACGTGCCGACGCTCCTGGAGATGGGCGCGGCGGCCGTCTTCCCGCCGGGCACGGTCATCCCGGACGCGGCGCACGACCTGGTGGCGAGGCTGGGTGCCGACCTCGGGCACGAGCTGTGATCGATGTCGACGCCTATGTGAAGGGTGTGCTCGACGGGAAGCGGGCGCTGATCGCCCGCGCCATCACCCTCGTCGAGTCCACCCGGCCCCAGCACCGGTCACTGGCCCAGGAGTTGCTGACCGCGCTGCTGCCGCACAGCGGCCGCGCGCGGCGGATCGGGATCAGCGGGGTGCCGGGGGTCGGCAAGTCGACGTTCATCGACGCCTTCGGCACGCTGCTCACCTCGCTGGGCCACCGGGTCGCGGTGCTGGCCGTCGACCCGTCCTCGACCCGTACGGGCGGCTCCATCCTGGGTGACAAGACCCGGATGGAGCGCCTCGCGGTCGATCCGGCGGCCTTCGTACGGCCCTCCCCCAGCGCGGGGACCCTCGGCGGGGTCGCCAAGGCGACCCGGGAGTCGATGGTCGTGATGGAGGCGGCCGGCTACGACGTGATCCTCGTGGAGACGGTCGGCGTCGGCCAGTCCGAGACCGCGGTGGCCGACATGGTCGACTCCTTCCTGCTGCTCACCCTCGCCCGCACCGGCGACCAGCTCCAGGGCATCAAGAAGGGCGTCCTGGAGCTGGCGGACGTGATCGCCGTGAACAAGGCGGACGGTCCGCACGAACGCGACGCGAAGGCCGCGGCCCGCGAACTCACCGGTGCCCTGCGGCTGATGCACGGCCCCGACCCGGCCTGGACCCCGCCGGTGCTCAGCTGCAGCGCCCGGGAGGCGACCGGCCTGGACACCGTCTGGGAGCGTCTCGAACAGCATCG
The DNA here is from genome assembly GCF_040630405.1 of Streptomyces sp. NPDC005811. Classification (NCBI taxonomy): domain Bacteria; kingdom Bacillati; phylum Actinomycetota; class Actinomycetes; order Kitasatosporales; family Streptomycetaceae; genus Streptomyces; species Streptomyces sp. NPDC005811. The sequence continues at coordinate 19,564 of NZ_JBEXXK010000042.1, read as the reverse complement.
CGCGCTGCTGGACTCGACCGGCCGGCTCACCGCCAAGCGCCGGGACCAGCAGGTCGGCTGGACCTGGAGCATGGTCCGCGACGAACTCCTGGGCCGGCTGCACGCCGATCCCGCGGTACGGGCCCTGGCACCTGACCTCGAACAGCGCGTCAGGGAAGGCGAGTTGACGGCGACCCTGGCGGCCGAGCGGATCCTCGGGGCGTTCGGGGGACCGGTGCCGTCACCGGTCGAGGACTGACCTCGGTTCGCGGTCGTGCGCACGGCCATCAGCAGCCCACTGGCCCAGGCCAGCCAGGCACAGCGGCAGTCCGCGCGGCCCTCCAGCTCGGCCAACAGCCCGTCCACGGACGCCTGATGGCCCTCGGGCCAGCCGGGCTGCGGGTCGAGGTCGTCGATCAGATGGGTCCCGCCGGGCGCGAGGAGGTCCCGCGCCCGGTCGAGGTGGGTGAACTTGCCCGGCCAGGTGTCCGCGAAGACCGCCAGTTCCTCGCGCGCGATCGCCTGGTGGGCGGGTTCCAGCTCCACGGTGACCAGGCGGGCGGCGGGACCCATCCCGCTGAGCAGCCAGGCGGTCCCCTCCCCCGTCCCGGTGCCGCGTTCGAGGACGCGCCCCTCGGGACGGGCGGCCGCGAGAACGGCCGGGGTGTCGGGGAAACGGCTCGGTGTGCCGTCCAACGGAGGATGGTGCCCGATCGCCGCAAGGTGGTGCCCGGTAATTGACTCTCTACCTGGGGGATGAGCGACGTATGGGCGTTTCGACGAGCGACACCGCCGATGTCATCGACGTGATCGTGGTGGGCGGCGGGCCGACCGGTCTGATGCTGGCCGCCGAACTGCGGCTGCACGGCGTGCGGGTGGTGGTGCTGGAGCGGCTGACCGAGCCGACCCCCGAGTCCCGGGGACAGGGCCTGCACGCGCGGAGCGTGGAGATCATGGACCAGCGCGGGCTGCTGGAGCGGTTCCTCGCGGTCAGCGGGAAGTTCTCGGCGGGTGGCCTGTTCGGCGGCATCGTGAAGCCGTGGCCGGACGGCCTCGACACGGCGCACGCGTACGGCCTGGCCACCCCGCAGCCGGTCACCGAGCGGCTGCTGAACGAGTGGGCCGTCGAGGTCGGCGCCGAGGTCCGGCGCGGCTGTGACGTGGTCGGGGTGAGCCAGGACGACGAGGGGGTCACCGCCGAGCTGGCGGACGGGACGCGGCTGCGCTCCCGCTGGCTCGTCGGGTGCGACGGCGGCCGCAGCCTGGTGCGCAAGCAGGTCGGAATCGCCTTCCCCGGAGAGCCCGCCACCGTGGAGACGCTGCTGGGCGAGATGGAGCTGGCCGAGGACCCGGCGCGGATCGCCGCCGTGGTGGAGGAGGTCCGCAGGACCCAGCTGCGTTTCGGCGCGGCCCCGAGCGGCGAGGGAGCGTACCGGGTCGTCGTCCCCGCCGACGGGGTGGCCGAGGACCGGACGGCGCCGCCGACGCTGGAGGAGTTCAAGCGGCGGCTCCGGGCCGTCGCGGGCACCGACTTCGGGGCGCACGCGCCGCGCTGGCTGTCCCGGTTCGGCGACGCCACCCGGCAGGCCGAGCGCTATCGGGTCGGGCGGGTGCTGCTGGCCGGCGACGCGGCGCACATCCACCCGCCGACGGGCGGGCAGGGCCTCAATCTGGGCGTCCAGGACGCGTTCAACCTGGGCTGGAAGCTGGCCGCCGAGATCGCCGGCCGGGCCCCGGAAGGGCTCCTGGACAGCTATCACGCCGAACGCCACCCGGTGGGCGCCCGGGTGCTGGACAACACCCGCGCGGCGATCACACTGCTGGGGGCGGAACCGGGTCCGACCGCGCTGCGCGCGCTGTTCTCGCGGCTGATGGACATCGAGGAGGTGAACCGGTACGTGACCGGGATGATCACCGCGGTCGAGGTCCGCTACGACGTCGGCGAGGGCCATGAGCTGCTCGGCCGGCGGCTGCGGGACGTGGCGCTGAAGGAGCGGGGGCGGCTGTACCCGCTGATGCGCGGCGGGCGCGGGCTGCTGCTCGACCGGACCGGCCGGCTGTCGGTGGCGGGCTGGGCGGACCGGGTCGACCATGTGGTCGACGTCAGCGAGGAGCTGGACGTGCCCGCGGTGCTGCTGCGGCCGGACGGCCATGTGGTGTGGGTCGGCGCGGACCAGGGGGAGCTGGCCGGGAGGCTGTCGGCGTGGTTCGGCGCCCCGGACGATCAAGTCGACGGTTAAGTCCTGGACCGCCGGTCGGCGCACCGCGCAGAATGTGAGCGCTCCCAGCCCCCGTGCCGACGACCGGAAGCGAGCCGCCGTATGCAGAGCCTCACCAAACGACGGGTGTCCGCCGAGGAGTTGGACGTCCTGATGCGCGAGGCGACGGGGGTCGGGTGCCGGCTGGAGACGGAGCTGACCGACGGCTGGTTCAACACCGCCTACCGGGTGCGGTTCGACGACGGCCGCGCGGCGGTGGTGAAGCTCGCGCCGCCCGCCGGCACGCCCGTCCTGCGCTACGAGCGGGGCATCATGGCGACCGAGGCGGCGGTGTACCGGCGGCTCGCGTCCCCGGCCGGTGCCGGGGTGCCCACGCCCGAACTGCTTTACGCGGGCGAGGAGTTCCTCGCGGTGTCCGTGCTGGACGGCACCCCGTGGGACAAGGTGGCCGACCGGCTGCCCGCCGCGGCCGAGAGCGCGCTGCGGCGGGAGCTCGGCGGGATCACGGCCCGGTTGCACACGCTGGTCGCCGAGGACGGCCGGTTCGGGTACCCGGCTCCCGAGTCCGGGCTGTCCGCCCCCGACTGGCGGACGGCGTTCACCGCCATGGTGGAGGCGCTGCTGGCGGACGCGGAGCACTGGGGGTCCGACCTCGGCGCGTCGCACGCGGAGATCAGGGACCTGGTGGCGGCGGGCGGGGCCGCGCTGGACGAGGTCACCCGGCCGTGCCTGGTCCACTTCGACCTGTGGCCGGGGAACATCTTCGTCGGCGTCCCCGACACGACGGGGGCCGAGGGGTCCGCGTCCACCCCCCGGATCACCGGTCTCATCGACCACGAGCGGGCCTTCTGGGGCGATCCGGCCGCCGAGCTGGTCTCGATGGAACTCGGCGGGGACGTGGGTCCGGACAGCGCCCTCGTCGCCGGCTACCGGGAGGCCGGGGGCCGGCTCGACTTCACCCCCGCGCTCCGGCACCGCCTGGCGCTCTACGGCCTCTATCTGGGCCTGCTGGTGGTGGCGGAGTGCGGCCCGCGCGGCTACGAGGACAGCGACCACCTCGCCTGGTGCCGTACCTATCTGGCCGAACGCGTGGCGGCACTGCGCGCGCTGGCGTAGGGAGGGACACCGCCGGGGGCGTCGCCAAGGGTGTTCCGGGTGTGTCGCCGGCCTCCTCGGCCGGCGGCTCGAATTCGTCAACCCGCCAGACAAAATCCTGTGCCAGGCATTGACGATTGTCATGGCGTTCCTATCATCCAAAGCGTCCGAAACTCCGAGTTATGTTCGACATTTCGGACACGTACCCCTGTGCGCCCCGCGCCGACGAGCGTGACCAGCCGCCGAATCCCTCTGGAGTTCGCCATGAGCTCCAGCACTGTCATGCCCATGCCCATCTGCTCCCTGTCCCCCTGCGCACAGGCTTCTCCCCCGGCAGGCCCGGAGGCACGTCCGACGCTCGGCGACCAGGGCGGCGGCCTGCCTGACGGCGCTGTGCGCCGCCCTGCTGGCCCTCCTGATCTCACCGGTTCCGGCCTCCGCCGCCGGCACGGGCCCCTGTGACCTGTACGCCTCGGGCGGCACCGCGTGCATCGCCGCGCACAGCACCGTGCGCGCCCTGTACGGCGCGTACAGCGGCCCCCTCTACCAGGTCAGGCGCGCGTCCGACAACGCCACCCGGAACATCGGCGTCACCGTCGCCGGCGGCCCGGCGGACGCCGCGGCCCAGGACTCCTTCTGCGCCGGCACGACCTGCGTCATCACCTGGGTCTACGACCAGTCAGGGCACGGCAACCATCTGGGCTACCAGGGACCGGGCGGGGTCGGCGGCTCCGACACGGCGGCGAAGGCGACGAGCGAGTCGCTCACCGTCGGCGGCAGGAAGGCCTACTCCCTCTACATCAACGCCGGCAACAGCTACTGGCGCGACGGCCACTCGACGGGCGTGCCCACCGGCAGCGCGCCCGAGGGGATGTACATGGTCACCAGCGGCACGCACGTCAACAGCGGCTGCTGCTTCGACTACGGCAACAGCGAGACCACCCGCAAGGCGGACGGCCCCGGCGCGATGGACGCCATCAACTTCAGCAAGTCGTGCTGGTTCGGCGGCTGTTCCGGAACCGGCCCCTGGGTGCAGGCCGACCTCGAGTGGGGCCTGTACCCCGGCGGCAGCACCTCCTGGAACCCCAACCAGCGCGCCTACACGAGCAAGTTCGTCACCGCGATGCTCAAGAACAACGGGACCTCCCGGTTCGCGATCAAGGGCGGCGACGCCCAGTCCGGCGGTCTGACCACGCTGTACGCGGGTTCACTGCCCGGCGGTTACAGCCCCATGAGGAAACAGGGCGCCATCACCGCCGGCTACCCCTCCGACGCGACGGACAACGCCGTACAGGCCAACATCACCGCGGCCGGATACCGCTGAGCCGTCGCTGAGCCACCACTCAGCCCCCACGGCCGCCCACCCTCACCCGGTTGATCGATCGAAGGAGTGATGTCATGCAGAAAGCCAAGTTATGGCCCACCGTGATCGCGGCGGTTCTCGCCCTGGTCGCGACCACCGCGGCCGCGGCCCCGGACACCGGCGGCCGGGGCACCACCCCGGCGGCCGTCGACACCGCCGCGGCGACAGCCGGGTGCGGCAGGGCCCCCGGACTGGCGAGCGGCACCCACACCCTGCAAGTCAACGGCAAGAACCGCAGCTACATCCTGAAGGTGCCGGACAACTACGACCGCAACCGTGCCTACCGGCTGGTCCTCGGCTTCCACTGGCTCGGCGGCACCGCCGACGACGTGGCGACGGGCCGCACCGTGGAGAACGGCACCTGGGCGTACTACGGGTTGCAGCGGCTGGCGAACAACAGCACCATCTTCGTCGCACCCCAGGGCCTCAACAACGGCTGGGCCAACTCCGGCGGTGAGGACGTGGCGCTCACCGACGCCGTGCTCAACCAGATCGACAACGCCCTGTGCGTCGACACCACCCGGCGCTTCTCCCTCGGCTTCAGCTACGGCGCCGCCATGACCTACGCACTGGCCTGTGCCAGGCCCACGGTCTTCCGCGCGGTCGCGGTCCAGTCCGGCGGACTGCTCAGCGGCTGCGCCGGCGGCACCCAGCCCGTCGCCTACCTCGGCGTGCACGGCATCCGCGACTCGGTCCTCGGCGTCTCCGGTGGACGCACCCTGCGTGACCGGTTCGTGCGCGACAACGGCTGCGCGGCGCAGAACCCCCCCCGAACCCGCACAGGGCAGCCGGACGCACCGCGTCACCGCCTACACCGGCTGCTCGGCCGGGCACCCCGTCGTGTGGGCCGCGTTCGACGAGGGCCACATCGCCGCGCCCCAGGACGGCGCGGGCGGCGACAGCGGCTCCAGGACCTGGGTGCCGGCCGAGGTCTGGAAGTTCTTCACCCGGTTCTGAGGCCTCCTCCGGCTTCGGCCGGACAACACCCCCCACCGTCACAGGAGTTCAACCATGTCCACACGACCGCGAGCCCGTTCCGTGCGGCACGCGCTGCTCGCCACGGGCGCGGCAGCCGCGCTGACCACCGGAATCCTCACCGGCACCGCCCCGGCCTCCCACGCCGCCGGATCGCTGCCCTGCGACCTGTACGCCGCGGGCGGCACCCCCTGCGTGGCCGCCCACAGCACCACCCGCGCCCTGTACTCGTCCTACAACGGCCCGCTGTACCGGGTACGCCGCGCCTCGGACAACGCCACCCGCGACATCGGTGTCCTGAACGCGGGAGGCGTCGCCAACGCGGCCGCCCAGGACTCCTTCTGCGCCGGCACCTCCTGCCTCATCACGGTCGTCTACGACCAGTCGGGGCGGGGCAACCGTCTCACCCAGGCGCCCCCCGGCGGCTTCTCCGGGCCGGCCGCGGGCGGCTACGACAACCTCGCCAACGCCACCGCGGCACCGGTCACGGTCGCCGGCCACAAGGCCTACGGCGTCTTCGTCGCCCCCGGCACCGGCTACCGCAACAACCGCACCAACGGCGTCGCCAAGGGAGACCAGGCGGAGGGCATGTACGCCGTGCTCGACGGCACGCACCACAACGGCGGCTGCTGCTTCGACTACGGCAACGCCGAGACCAACAGCCGGGACAACGGCAACGGCACCATGGAGGCCATCTACTTCGGCAACATCAAGGTCTGGGGCTACGGCAGCGGCAACGGCCCCTGGATCATGGCCGACCTGGAGAACGGCCTGTTCTCCGGCGTCAACCAGCGCTACAACCCGGGCGACCCCTCCATCAGCCACCGCTACCTGACCGCCGTCGTCAAGGGCGGCCCCAACAAATGGGCCATCCGCGGCGGCAACGCCCAGAGCGGGTCCCTGTCCACCTTCTACAACGGCGTCCGCCCCAACGTCGCCGGCTACAACCCCATGAAGAAGGAGGGCGCCATCATCCTCGGCATCGGCGGTGACAACAGCCACGGCGCCGCGGGCACCTTCTACGAAGGCGTCATGACCTCCGGCTACCCCTCCGACGCGACCGAGAACGCCGTACAGGCCAACATCACCGCGGCCGGCTACGGCAGGTAGCCCCCGCCCCCACCCCCGCGACCGCGGCTCGCTCGAAAGCGGGCCGCGGTCCCCGTTCCCAGTGGTCCCCGGCGGCGGCGGTCAGCCGAACAGGCGCCGCTGGATCTCCCGCCGGTAGTCCTCCAACGTCCGGTCGAGGTGTACGGCCGGGAACGACACGAAGGCGTGCGCTACCTCGATGGCAGTTCCAAGGCGTTCGACGTCATCCAGTGGACCGACTCGGGAGCCCTGAACCAGAACTGGTCGCCGGTGCCGCCACCACGGACGGCGCGTCCGTCGTGCAGTCGTCCGACGGCGACGTCGCCAACCAGCTGTGGAAGGTCGTCAGCGTCGACTGATGGGCGCGGGGCCGGGCAGCGCAGCTGCCCGGTCCTCCGCACCCGGGGGGACGGTAAGGCGCGGCTCGCGTGTACGGCGTTCGACGGCCTGGCCCCAGTACGTGCCGGTGACGATCAGCGTGGCCCCGAGGGCGGAGAGTGCGGTGAGGTGTTCGCCGCCGAAGCCGATGCCGACCAGCAGGGCCCACACCGGTTCGGTGCCCAACAGCAGACTCGCGCGGGTCGCCGAGGTGCGCTGCACCGCCCAGGTCTGTGCCAGGAAGGCGAACAGCCCGCAGAACAGGGCCAGATAGGCGAGCTGGGCCCAGGTGACGGCGTCGATGCGGGCCAGCTCGGGCAGCCCGGTCGCGGCGAAGGGCAGGAACAGGACCGTGCCGACGACGACCTGCACGGTCGTCAGGTGCAGCGGTCGTACCGCCCGGCCCGTGGTGAGCCGTCCGACGAGCACCACATGGCCCGCCCGGACGACCGCCGCCGCGAGCATCAGCAGATCACCGGCGCCGGGCGCGTGCAGACCGGTGCCCGACACCAGCAGGCCCACGCCCGCGACGCAGACGCCGGCCGCGAGGAAGAAGGCCGGCGGCGGTCCGCCGGGGCGTCCGGCGCGGTCCAGCACCGGGGTGAGGACGAGGGTGAGGCTGATGATCAGGCCCGCGTTCGCGGCACTGGTGTGGGCGACGCCGTACGTCTCCAGGACGAGGACGGCGGCCTGGGTGACCCCGAGCAGACAGCCGCGTACCGCCTCGTCCCGGGTGAGCGGCCCCGACCTGGCGCGCAGGGCGGTGACCACGGCGACGCAGGCGGCGGCGGAGAGGGCGTAGCGCAGGAACAGGACGAGGAGGACCGGAGTGGTGGCCGTGGCCGTCTTCGCCGACAGATAGCTGGAACCCCAGACGACGGCGACGGCCAGCAGCACGACGTCCGTGCGGCGGGTGGCTGGCATGGGATCCACCCTCGCGGACCTGCACTTTGAAGTAAACGACGAGTTGCTCAAGCCATGCTTAAGCGAAGCTACACTCAGGGCATGGACGAGAGGCAGCTGCGGGTGCTGCGGGAACTGGGCGAGCTGGGCAGCGTCACCGCGGCGGCCGAGGCGCTGCGGGTGACGCCCTCGGCGATCTCCCAGCAGCTGCGGCTGCTCCAGCGGTCGATCCCGGTGCCGCTCACCGAGCGGGACGGCCGGCGGCTGGTCCTGACGGCCGCCGGTCAGGCACTGGCCGACGCGGCGATCGGCGTGGAGACGGCGCTGGCCCGCGCGCGCCACGCCGTGGACGCGTTCGTGGAGCGGCCCGACGGCGCGGTGTCGGTGGCGGCCTTCCACAGCGGGGCCGCCGCGTTCTTCCCGCTCCTGCTGCGCGGCCTCGGCACACCGGGGTCGCCGCGTGTCTCCCTGCACGACGAGGACGTGGCGCAGGACGACTTCCCGCCGCTGACCCGCCACTACGACCTCGTCCTCGCCCACCGGCTCGACCACGCGCCGCCCTGGCCGGCGACCGCGACGGCCACCCCGCTGCTGCGGGAGCCCCTGGACATCGCCCTGCCCGCCGACCACCCGCTGGCCGCGAAGCCCGCGCTGACGCCCCAGGAGGTCGCCGATCAGCCCTGGATCACGGTGCACGACGGCTTTCCGCTGATGGCCACCGTCGAGGCCGTCTCCGCCGCCGCCGGCCGCAGGGTGGAGATCGTCCATCGCATCAACGAGATCGCGGTGGTCGCGGAGGTGGTGGCCGCGGGCGGCGGCGTCGCCCTGATGCCGCGCTGGACCTCCCGCCCCCATCCGGCGGTGGTCCTGCGCCCGCTCAGCGGTATCCGCGCCGCCCGCCACATCGACGTACTGCACCGCCCCGAGCGCGCCGCCCGCAGAGCCGTGCGCACGGTCCTCGCCGAACTGCGCCGAGCGGCGGAGACGGTACGGGGCCGGGGCGTCGATCCGGCCCCGGGTACCTAGCCCGCAGCCCGCACGCCGCAGCCCGCAGTCCGCAGCCGCTGTCGCTGTCGGAACGTCATGACATCGCCGTTGACATCACCGGCGGGCCGCACCATAGTCATGCCACTAGAGCGCGCTAATGACGCGCTCTAGTGGCCGAGCCGCCGCCGTCGGCCAGGCCACGCCCACCCCGACCGGCACAGCGAGGTGCGAGGGACATGCGCAGACATCACCGGGCCGCCGCTCTGACCGCGACCGCCCTCGCGGGAGCCCTGTTCGCGGCCGGCTGCTCCAGCGGCTCCGGCGGGAAGAAGGCCGAGAAGAGCGCGAACGGCGCCGCCGCGGGCAAGGCGGACACCCCCCGGATGACCGTCGCCATGGTCACCCACGCCTCCCCCGGCGACACGTTCTGGGACCTGATCCGCAAGGGCGCGCGGGCCGCCGCCGCCAAGCCGGAGGCCATGAAGGACGTGGTCGCCAAGGCCACGGCGGCCGGCATCCCGGTGGTCGGCTTCAACTCGGGCGTCGACGACTGGAAGGCGCTCGGCATGCTGGAGTACTTCGGCCAGGACGAGAACATCGCGGGCCAGGCGTTCGGCAAGCGGCTCGACCAGCTCGGCGCGAAACACGCCCTCTGTGTCATCCAGGAGCAGGGGCAGGTCGCCCTCGAAGCCCGGTGCGCCGGTCTGAAGAAGGGGTTCAGCGGCACGACCGACATCCTCTACGTCAACGGCACGGACATGCCGTCGGTGAAGTCGACGATCACCGCCAAGCTCAAGCAGGACAGCTCCATCGACCAGGTGGTCACCCTCGGCGCCCCGATCGCGCTCACCGCCGTGCAGTCGCTGTCCGACGCGGGCACCAAGGCCGAGGTGGCCACCTTCGACCTCAACGAGTCACTGGTGAAGGCCGCCCAGGACGGCACGGTCGAGTTCGCAGTCGACCAGCAGCCCTACCTCCAGGGCTATCTGGCCGTGGACGCCCTGTGGCTGTACAAGAACAACGGCAACGTCAGCGGCGGCGGCACCGCGCCCGTCCTGACCGGACCGGCCTTCATCACCAAGGACAACGTGGACGCGGTGGCGAAGTTCGCGGCGAACGGCACCCGCTGACCGGCCCGGCCGGCGCCCGGGACCGTACGTCGTCCCAGGCGTCGCCTCAGGCGTCGTCCCGGGCCGCGTCCCGCGGCACGGGTCCGCTGCTCCCCCGGACCACCAGCTTCGGCTCCAGCACCGCCTCCCTCGGCTCGAGTCCGGGGTTCTCCAGCCGTTCGACGGCGAAGCGCACCGCGTGTTCCGCCATCAGCACCGCGTCCTGGCGGACGGTGGTCAGGCCGATGGGCATGAGGTGGGAGAGGTGGCTGTCGTCGTAGCCGACGACGGACAGATCGCGGGGCACCTCGACCCCGGCCCGGGTCAGGGACATCAGCAGGCCCATGGCGCAGCGGTCGTTGCCGGCGAGGACCGCCGTAGGCAGCGGCCGGCCCTGCTCGCGCTCGGCGAGGAAGGCGCGGCCCGCCTCGATGCCCGACACCTCGGTGTGGTCGCCGGGCAGCACCCGCACCTCGGCCTCCAGCCCGTGGCGGCGCATCGCGGCCCGGTAGGCGCGCCGGCGTTCGGCCGAGCCGGGGCCGTGGCCGCCGTCGATGTGCACGATCCGGCGGTGCCCGAGTCCGACGAGGTGGTCCATGGCCTGCCGTACGCCCTTGCCCTCGGCGGAGTGCACGAAGTCGACGTGGGCGTGCGGGATGCGGCGGCTGACGGAGACGGCGACCGTGCGACGCCCCAGTTCGTCCAGGAACGCGGGCTCGGCGAAGGAGCCGAGCAGGATCAGCGCCTCGCAGCGGTGGCTGAGCAGCGCCTCGACCGCCTTCTCCTCGCTGCGGCTGCGGGTCGAGCCCGACAACAGGACTTCGTAGCCGAGGCGTTCGGCCTCGGGGTAGATGCCCTCGATGAGGTTGGTGTGGAAGGTCTGCTGCACGGTGAACATCACGCCGAGGGTGCGGCTGCGGCCGCGGGCGAGCAGCCGGGCCGCGCTGTCGGGCCGGTAGCCGATCTCGTCGGCGACCTTCAGCACCCGCCGGCGGGTCTCCTCGCTCGCGCCCGGCTGGTTGCGGAACACGATCGAGACCAGCGCCCGCGAGACCCCCGCCTTCGCGGCGACGTCCGCCATCGTGGGCCGCTGTCTGCCCGAAGCGTCCACCTGAACCCACCCTCCCATGTGCCCGCCCCGGCGGGGGTGTGCAAGCCCTGGTCATCGTACTCGGCGGGGGTCAGGGCACGGCGGGGCCGGTGATCTCCCTGCCGTCGTCGCCGTAGGGCCAGACGTTGGGGACGCAGCCGTTCATCCCCTTGATCTGCTGCATCATCGCGGGGGCGGGCTTGCCGGCGCCGGGGCAGCCGACATGGCCGTGGCCGAGGTAGTGGCCGACCTCGTGGTTGATGATCAGCGCCCGGTAGGAGGGGATGTCCTGGGCGTAGACGGGGGTGGCGAGTTCCCAGCGTTCCAGGTTGACCATGACCTTGTCGAAGACGTTGCAGTTGAAGTCGCCGTGGGTGTCCAGCCCGCCCTCCAGACAGACCTTGTCGACGGTGCCGGGGGTGGCCACCCTGACCACGAAGTCGGCGGTCCCGCCCGAGACCCGCTGGAAGGCGAGGGCGCCGTCGGCGGTCCAGCCGCGCGGGTCGGCCAGGATGGCGTCCACCTGCTCGGCCACGTCCGCGGTGGAGAGCCGGAGCCCCGTCTCGACCTCGACCCGGTAGCGCAGGGGCTTCTTCCCCTTGCCGACCGGGTCGCCGCCGCCGGAGGCGGTGACGAAGGTTCCCGGGCCGGTGCTCGGCAGCGGGACGGTGGTCCCGGAGGGGCTCGGCGAGGAGCTCTCCGGCGCCGCGCCGGACGGGCCGGAGGAGGGCGCGCCGGGGCTCGGGGTGGTGCGGCCGGGGGCCGGCCCGGTCGGGTCGGAGCCGCCCGCCCCGGAGCCGCCCGCCCCGACGGAACCCGACCCGGCCGTGCCGGACCCGACGGCACCCGACCCGACCGCGCCCGTCCCGGAGGCGGCGGCCCCGGAGGCGCTCGCCTCCGGGGCACCGGGCTCGGCGCGTCCGGCGCTTCCCGCCCCCGCCAGTAAGTCCTTGCCGGCCGGCAGCGCCCAGGCGACGGCGGCGAAGCCGGCGACCCCGAGGGCGGTCGTCACGGCGAGCCCTCCCCACAGCAGGCCCTTCCCGCGGCGCCGCCCGGAGGCGTGGGCGGGGCCACTCCGGCGGCGGCCGGTGGTGGAGGACGGTGCCTTGTGCTCGCTCATGGTCAGCCAGACTGTGAAGTTGATGTGATCGGGTCCGGGTCAGACAATAACGGATGCGTAACGAGTGATCATCCGGTCTATGTGATCATCCGGTAACAGCGCCCCGTTCGGGGACCGGCGGTCCCGATACTGAGCCCATGCCACGTGTTCTGCTGATCGAAGACGACCCTGCCGTCCGGGAAGGGGTCGCGCTGGGGCTGCGCCGCCAGAACCATGAGGTCGCCGCCGTCCCGACCGGGGAGGAGGGCATGGAACGGCTGCGCTCCTTCCGGCCCGATGTCGTCGTCCTCGATCTGATGCTGCCCGGCATGAGCGGCCTGGACGTGTGCCGTGCCGTCCGCTCCGTCGACCAGACCCTGCCGATTCTCATGGCGACCGCGCGGGGGGATGACGTGGACATCGTTGTCGGTCTGGAGGCGGGCGCGGACGACTACGTCGTCAAGCCGGTGCAGGCCAGGGTGCTGGACGCGCGGATCCGTGCCGTGCTGCGCCGGGCGGGCGGATCGGCCCCGGGCGACGGCGGACTGCCGAAGATCGACACCTACGGGGAGCTGGCCGTCGACCGGGCCGGGCTGTCCGTCACCCTGCGGGGCGCCCCGGTCCAGCTCGCCCCGTCCGAGCTGCGGCTGCTGCTGACCCTGTCCGCCTCGCCGGGGCAGGTGTTCAGCCGGCAGCAGCTGCTGGAGGCGGTCTGGGAGCACAGCTACCACGGCGACGCCCGGCTGGTGGACGCCTGCGTCAAACGGCTGCGCGCCAAGATGGGCGACCCGCCGCGCGAACCGCGCTACATCCAGACGGTCCGCGGTTTCGGCTACCGGTTCGCGTCGCGGTGAGCCGCGCGACGCGGGCGAGGACCCGCGGAAGAGGGGCCGGGAGCACGCCCGCTCCCGAGCGGCAGGCGCACGCTCCGCAGCACGGGAAGAGCACCCCGGCGAACGGGAGGAGCACCCCCGTGAAGGCGGCGCGCACCCCGTCCCGGGTGGTGCTGCGCGGGCTGCGGGTCCGGCTGGTGGTGGCGTTCGGACTGGTCGCGGCCCTGGCCACCACCACGACCGGGGCGCTGACCTTCCGCGAGGCGCGCAACGGGGTGCTCCAGCAGAGCCAGGACACCGTGATCCGCCAGCTGCGCTCCCAGGTCAGCCGGCTCGCCACGGGCGTCGGCTACCCGCCCACCGAGCCGATGCTCAGTCAGTTCGCGTCCAGCGTGGCGGCCGCCGAACCGTCCGGCACCTGGCGCGTCCTCGTCGTCTACGACGGGCTCAGCGCGACCTCGGCGCCCGGCGACCGCTTCGACGAGGTGTCGCCCGCCCTGCGCAAGGCCGTCGGCTCCAGTATGGCCACCGTGTTCCAGCGGGTGAGCAGCGAGGGACGGAGCTCCCTGGTCGTCGGCATGACGGTCGTGTTCGCCTCCGGCGAGGGCAGCCGGACGCCCACCGGGATCCAGGTCTTCCTGACCGTGCCCCAGACCGACGAACAGCGGTCCGTCGACGCGCTGGTCACGGCGATCGAACGGGCGACCGCGTCGGCGCTCGGCGTCGCCGTGCTGCTCGCCCTGTTCGCGGCACGTGGGGTGCTGCGGCCGGTGCGGGCGCTGCGCCGGGCGACCCGCAGCATCGCCGAGGGCCGGCTCGACACCCGGCTGGACGTCAACGGCGCGGACGAACTCGCGGATCTGTCCCACACGTTCAACGAGACCGCGGCGGCGCTGGAGCACTCCGTCGCCGAGCTGCGCGGCATGGAGGCGCGGGCCCGCCGTTTCGCCTCGGACGTCTCGCACGAGCTGCGCACCCCGCTGGCGGCGATGTCGGCGGTCACCGACGTGCTGGACGAGGAGGCCGCCCACCTCGATCCGGACACGGCGACGGCGGTACGGCTGATCAGCGAGGAGACCGTGAAGCTGGCCCGGCTGGTGGAGGACCTGATGGAGATCTCCCGCTTCGACGCGGGGGCGGTGGAACTGCACCTGGACGAGGTCGACCTCGCCGAGTCGGTCCGGCGCACGGTCTCCTCCCGGGGCTGGTCGGACGCCGTCGAGGCGCGGCTGCCGGGCCCCGACGAACTGCGCGGCCGGGTCGATCCGCGCCGGCTGGACGTGGTGGTGGCCAACCTGGTCGGCAACGCCCTGCGGCACGGCGGCCGGCCGGTGTACCTGACGCTGTCCGAGGGCGGCCCGCACGCCACGCTGCGGCATGCGGTCCTGGAGGTGGCCGACAGCGGGCCGGGCATCCCCGAGGACGTGCTGCCGTACGTCTTCGACCGCTTCTACAAGTCCGACAGCGCGCGCACCCGTACCGAGGGCAGCGGGCTGGGTCTGGCGATCACCGAGGAGAACGTACGGATGCACGGCGGTACGGTTCGCGCGGCCAACCGTCCGGGCGGCGGTGCCGTCTTCACGGTGGAACTGCCGCTGCGGCGGGACGAGTCGGCATGGGAGAACCAGTGACGGGACCGGCCTGCCGTGCGGCGCTGCTGATCGCCGGCGCGGCGCTCGCGCTCTGCTCCTGCGGCATCCCCTCGACGGGCGTGGTCGAGGCGGGCGGCCCGGCGAGCGGGATCACCGCGACGACCCCGCTCTACTTCGTCCAGGACGGGGCGCTGTTCGCCGTGCGCCGCGCGGTCCCCGAGGCGGGGGACGCCGCGGTGGCGATCGAGGAGATGCTCGAAGGTCCGGACGTGGTGGAGCGGTCCCGGGGGGTGACCACATGGGTGGCCCGGGCGTCGGGGCCGGAGTCCGTGCTGCCGACCGAGGCCGCCACGCAGGACCTGGACGACCTCATCGAGGCGGCGGAGTCGGCCGCCAGGGCGACTCCCTCCGCGTCCGCGACGGCCAAGGAGCCCGTACGGGCCGAGGCGGAGGGCCACCGGGTGTCGGTCTTCCTGCCGGACGACGTGGCGATGGAGACGTCCGCACTGGCGGAGCGGCAGCTCATCTGCACGGCGGGCCGGGCCTTGCGTGTCTCCCGGAGGGACGGCAGAACGGTGACCGTGACCGTCACCACCGCCGACGGCAGGCACGCCGAGGGCACCGACGAGGACTGTCCCGATCCGCAGGACAGCCGGGATCCGTAGGAGGGCCGGGATCCGGTGACGTCCGTGGTACCGGGGTACCACGGACGTCCCGAAGATTCCCCCGGGGGCCCAGGGACCGGGCCCCGCGCGCTCCTACCGTCGGATGCACAGCCGCGGTGCCGCCGCGGCCGAGTGCGAGGCAGGAAGGCCCAGTCCGATGATCGAAGCGCGTGAGCTGACCAAGCGGTACGGGGACAGGACGGTGGTCGACCGGCTGAGCTTCACGGTGAAGGAGGGCGAGGTCACCGGCTTCCTGGGGCCGAACGGGGCCGGCAAGTCCACCACCATGCGCATGATCATCGGGCTGGACTCCCCCACCGCGGGCACGGTCACGGTCAACGGCCGGGCGTACGCCCGGCACACGGCCCCGCTGCACGAGATCGGCAGTCTCCTGGAGGCCCGGTCCGTGCACCCCGGGCGCAGCGCGCGCAGTCATCTGATGGCGCTCGCGCACACCCACGGCATCGGGCGCCGCCGGGTGGACGAGGTCATCGAGCTGGCCGGGCTGACCAGTGTGGCCGGCAAGCGGGTGGGCTCCTTCTCGCTCGGCATGGGCCAGCGGCTGGGCATCGCCGCGGCGCTGCTCGGCGATCCGGCGATCGTGATGCTCGACGAGCCGGTCAACGGCCTCGACCCGGAGGGCGTGCTGTGGGTGCGCCATCTGCTGCGCTCCCTGGCCGACGAGGGGCGGGCCGTGATGCTCTCCTCGCATCTGATGAGCGAGACCGCGCTGATCGCCGACCATCTGGTGATCATCGGGCGCGGGCGGCTGCTCGCCGACACCACGGTCGAGGACTTCACCCGGGAGGCCGGCGGCGGCGGGGTGAAGGTCGCGAGCACGGAGGCCGTACGGCTGCGCGCGCTGCTGGCCGGTCCGGACGTCACCCTCACCTCCGCCTCCGCGGAGGAACTGCTGGTCGTCGGCCGGGACGCCCGGGAGATCGGGGCGATCGCCGCGCAGCATGGGGTGCCGTTGTACGAACTCACCCCGCGGTCCGTCTCGCTGGAGGCGGCGTTCATGGAACTCACCCGCGATGTCGTCGAGTACCAGAGTGCTCCGGCGGGCCCCGCCGGCACCGAACGGAGGGCCGCCTGATGACCGTCACCGCTCTCGCCCCCGCGTCTGCCCGTACGACGGACCACAAGGTCACCGGTGTCCGGGTGCTGCGCTCGGAGTGGGCCAAGTTCTGGTCGCTGCGCTCCAGTTGGATCACCCTGGGGGTCGCCGTCCTGCTGCTGGTGCTCTTTGGGGCGATCGCCGGCTACACCTACAGCCCCGACGCCACCGCGGCCGGCGGGCCGCCCGGGCCGGGGAGCGGCGGGGACAGCGACGCGGTCTCCCTGGCGCTGACCGGTGTGACCTTCGCTTCGCTGGCCGTCGGTGTCCTCGGGGTGCTGCTCTCGGCAGGCGAGTACAGCACCGGCATGATCCGCTCCACGCTGGCGGCGGTGCCGCGCCGGCTGCCCGTGCTGTTCTCCAAGGCGGCCGTGATCGGCCCGATCGCCCTGGTCCTGACGACCGTCGGCGCGCTGGCCGCGTTCCTGCTGGGCGCCCCGGGGCTGGACGGCGAGCGGATCGCGCTCTCGCTGGGTGACGACGGCGTCCTGCGCGCGCTGGCCGGGGCCGGGGTCTACCTGGGTCTGGTGGCCGCGTTCGGGGTCGCACTGGGCGTGCTGCTGCGCTCCTCCGCCGGGGCCATCGCGGTGCTGGTCGGCGTGCTGCTGATCCTGCCGGGGCTGGCCTCGCTGCTGCCGGACTCCTGGTACGACACCCTCAGCCCCTACTTCCCCAGCAACGCGGGCTCGGCCGTCTACGCCCTGCACCAGGCCTCGGACGCCCTGTCGCCCGGGGCGGGGCTCGCGGTGTTCGCCGGCTGGGTGGCCCTGGCACTGGCCGGTGCGGCGTACCGGCTCGTCAGGTCCGACGTCTGAGCGGCCCGGGGACAATGGTGTCCATGAGCGCGCCGCGCGCGGCAGCCGCCGCCGACACCGCCCGGGGGACGGCCCTCCCGTCGTCCCCCGGGCTGGACGACGCCTGGGCGCATCCGCTGCTCGGGCGGCTGCTGCGCGACCAGAGCCGCAGGCAGCGGCTGGACCGGCGGCACCCGTGGGTGCTCGACACCGCGGTCGTGCTGTTCATCGTGGCGATCACCCTGCCGGACCTGCTCCGGGGCGAGCGCACGTCGCCGTTCGGCGAGACCGACGCCCACGACCAGGTGGCGAACGGTGTCCTGTACCTGCTCGTCGCCGCGCTCGCCGTACCGCTGTGGTGGCGGCGCAGGGCCCCGGCCGTCACCTTCTTCGTGATCGCGTCGGTGTCGGTGGTCCAGTGGTCGCTGGGCGTCTGGCTGCCGACCGGGATGGCCGCGCTGATCGCCCTGTACACCCTGGCCCGCCGGGGGTCCCTGCGGACGCTTGGGTGGGCCGTCGCGGTGACGGTGACGGAGCTGCTGCTGGCGGTCTTCGTCCTGGTCCCGATGGAGCACCCGCTGTTCGCCGCGTTCTTCCTGCTGGGCACGGCGACCGCGGCCGTCGCGATCGGGCTGACCCTGCGGATCCGGCGGATGTACCTGGAGGCGCTGGAGGACCGGGCGCGGCGGCTGGAGATCGAGCAGGAGCAGCGGCTGCGGCTCACGGCGGCCGCCGAGCGGTCGCGGGTGGCGCGCGAGATGCACGACATCGTCGGCCACAACCTCTCCGTCATGGTGAGTGTCGCCGACGGCGCCGCGGTCCTCGCGGGCAGCCGGGGCGAGCGGTCGCAGGAGGCGCTGCGCGTCCTCGGGGACACCGGCCGCCAGGCGATGAGCGAACTGCGCCGGGTGCTGGGCGTCCTGCGCGAGGAGCAGCGGGACGAGGTGCGGATGCTCGGGCCGCAGCCCGGGGTCGGGGACCTGGACGCGCTGCTGGGCCGGGTCCGTGCGGCGGGTGTGGGCGTGACGTACCGGACGGTGGGCGATCCCGGCTCCCTGGGCAGCGGGGTCCAGCTCACCGTGTACCGGGTCGTGCAGGAGGCGCTGACCAACACGCTCAAGCACGCGGGGCCGGGGTCCTCGGCCGAGGTCGCCGTCACCGTGGACGGCGGGGAGGTGCGGATCAGGGTGGCCGACACCGGCGTACCGTCCGGGGCGCCGCCGCGTACGTGGCCGGAGGGGGACGACGACGGACCCGGGCACGGGCTGGTCGGCATCCGTCAGCGGGCCGCCATGTACCGGGGCACCGTCGTCGCCGGGCCGCGCGAGGCGGGGCACGGCTGGCTGGTGGACGTGGTGCTCGACGTTCCCCCCGCACCGACTCCGCCGACACCGTCCGCACCTTCCGCTCCATCCGCTCCATCGGCTCCATCGGCTCCATCGGCTCCATCGGCTCCATCGGCTCCATCGGCTCCATCGGCTCCATCGGCTCCATCGGCTCCGGGAGATCATCTGTCATGACCACCGTGCTGATCGCCGACGACCAGCCCTTGCAGCGCATGGGCTTCCGCATGCTGATCGAGGGGACCCCGGGCCTGGAATCCGTCGGGGAGGCGGCGCACGGCGCCGAGGCCGTCCGGCTGGCCGCGCAACTGCGCCCCGATGTCGTCCTCATGGACGTCCGGATGCCGGGCATGGACGGCCTGGAGGCCACGCGCCGGATCGTCGCGGGCGGTGGCCGGACCCGGGTCCTCATCGTCACCACGTTCGACCTCGACGAGTACGCGTACGACGGCCTGCGGGCCGGTGCCAGCGGCTTCCTCCTGAAGGACGCGCGTCCCGAGAAGCTCGTCGCGGGCATCCACGCGGTGGCGACCGGGGACGCCGTGGTCGCCCCGAGCCTGACCCGGCGGCTGCTGGACGCCTACGCCCATCAGGTCCTCGCGCCCGGTGGAGCCCCCGTGGCGGAGGATCCCCGGCTGCGGACGCTCACCGACCGCGAGCGCGAGGTCCTCGTCGCCATCGGGCAGGGCTGGACCAACACCGAGATCGCCGAACGGCTCGTCCTCACCGAGTCCACCGTGAAGAAGCACGTCGGCCGCGTCCTCGCCAAGATCGGCGCGCGCGACCGCATCCAGGCGGTGATCACGGCGTACGACGCGGGGCTGGTCAGGGCGAGGTCCTAGCCAGTCATCCCGAGGCCTTTCGGCCTCACCCCGGGGCCGGGAAAATGGGGCGGGGTGCCCGTCCGGAGGACGTCGTTTTTGCTTGGTGCGAG
>NZ_JBEXXK010000041.1:0-112913 GCF_040630405.1 Streptomyces sp. NPDC005811 | reverse complement strand
GTTCTGTGGGGGTTGGGGGGGCTCGCGGCGGGGGGCCCCGGGGGGGGGGGGGCGGGGGGGCGCCCGCCCCCCCCCCCCGCGAGCGCACTACCCTCGGTGCTCATGAGCGACAGGCACATCAGTCAGCACTTCGAGACCCTCGCGATCCACGCGGGCAACACCGCCGATCCCCTCACCGGCGCGGTCGTCCCGCCGATCTACCAGGTCTCGACCTACAAGCAGGACGGCGTCGGCGGCCTGCGCGGCGGCTACGAGTACAGCCGCAGCGCCAACCCGACCCGCACCGCCCTGGAGGAGAACCTCGCGGCCCTCGAGGGCGGCCGCCGAGGACTTGCGTTCGCTTCCGGACTGGCGGCCGAGGACTGCCTGTTGCGTACGCTGCTCAGCCCCGGTGACCACGTGGTGATCCCCAACGACGCGTACGGCGGCACCTTCCGCCTCTTCGCCAAGGTCGTCGCCCGCTGGGGCGTCGAGTGGTCGGTCGCCGACACCAGCGACCCCGCCTCCGTACGGGCCGCGATCACCCCGAAGACCAAGGCCGTGTGGGTGGAGACCCCCTCCAACCCGCTGCTCGGCATCACCGACATCGCCGCCGTCGCCCAGATCGCCCGGGAGGCGGGCGCGCGCCTCGTCGTCGACAACACCTTCGCCACGCCCTACCTCCAGCAGCCGCTGGCGCTCGGCGCGGACGTCGTCGTGCACTCCCTGACCAAGTACATGGGCGGCCACTCCGACGTCGTCGGCGGCGCGCTGATCACCGCCGACGAGACGCTCGGCGAGGAGCTGGCCTTCCACCAGAACGCGATGGGCGCGGTCGCCGGGCCCTTCGACTCCTGGCTGGTGCTGCGCGGCACCAAGACGCTGTCGGTGCGCATGGACCGGCACAGTGAGAACGCCACCAAGGTCGCCGACATGCTGACCCGCCACGCGCGCGTGACGCACGTGCTCTACCCGGGTCTGCCCGAGCACCCCGGTCACGAGGTCGCGGCCAAGCAGATGCGGTCCTTCGGCGGCATGATCTCCTTCCGCGTCACCGGCGGCGAGGAGGCGGCGGTCGAGGTCTGCAACCGCGCCAAGGTGTTCACCCTCGGCGAGTCCCTGGGCGGCGTCGAGTCCCTCATCGAGCACCCCGGCCGGATGACGCACGCCTCGGTCGCGGGCTCCGCGCTGGAGGTGCCCGCCGACCTGGTCCGGCTCTCCGTGGGCATCGAGAACGTCGACGACCTGCTCGAGGACCTTCAGCAGGCCCTGGGCCAGTAGCCCCGAGCGAGGCCCGAGCCAGGACCGGGCGAGGCCTGGGTCAGGACCGCCGTGCGGTGGTCACCAGCCGGTGACCGGTGGAGTCGTCTCCGAGGGCGGCTCCACCCAGGGACGGGCCGTGGCCGCCCAGACCACGAACGCCACGGTCGCCGCGAACAGCAGCAGCCACAGCAGCCGCAGGGCGATCGTCCGGCGCCGTAGCATCCGGCCGCCCAGCCGGAGCACGTCCGCGGGGAGATCGGCCGGGACCCGCGGCGTGGTCCGCTCCATCATCTGCCGTACGGCGGCCTCCCGTTCGGGCCGGTTCACGAGGCGGCCGCCTTCGCGCCCACGCGCGCGGGGGCCGGTCCGCGCGGCGGGTGCAGCAGGAGCGTGGTCGCCCGGTCGACGATCAGGTGGACCCGGTCCGGGGGCAGCCCCAGCAGCGCCGCCACCTGCTCCTCGGCGACCCCCTCGTGCAGCCGCAGGACCAGGACGAGCCGCTGCTGGGCGGAGAGCACGGCCAGCGGGCCGGCGGGCCGGGCGCGCGCACGGCCGAACGGCACCACGCCGTACCGGTGCCAGGACCCTCGCTCGAAGCGAACGGCCAGGCACTCCCGCGCGTGGTTGTACGGATCCTCGCCGCGCAGCCGGTCCCAGCACGCGTACGTGTGCGCGAGGGCGTGGGTCAGCAGGCGCCGCGCGCGCGGGTTGTCCTCCGCCGTCTCCGCGGTGAGCAGGGTGGCGGTCCGCAGCAGCCGTCCGCCCGCCCCGGCCAGGAAAGCCTCGAACTCCCGGACCCGGCGGGCTTCCTGGACCGTACGCCTCTCTCGCATCCCGAGCCTCCCGCCTGCCGGCGACCCCCTGGAAACGGATCCCCGCGCAGCACGGGTGCGGCACCGCGTACGGCCCGGAGGGACCCGGTCTCATCTGAGGCCAGGGGTGGGCTTTCGGTCAAGAGCCGCGCACGCGCCGTATGCATGCCGCGTACGAGAACCACGCACGCGCGCGTGCCCCGGTGGTCAGGAAGCGGCCGGTGCCGGTTCCGCGCCCGGGACGCCCTGGGCGGCCATGCGGGTGGACAGGGCGACGTTGAAGCGGGTGAGAAGGGAGCAGAACGCCTCCCGCTCCTCCGGGGCCCAGTCCTCGGTCAGCTCCGCCATCAACTGCCGCCGGGAAGAACGTACTTCCTCCAGCCGCGACTGCCCGCGCGGGGACAGCTGGAGCACCACGGCCCGCCCGTCCTCGGGGTGCGAGGTCCGCTTGACCAGGCCGGTGTCGACGAGAGGGGCCACCTGCCGGGTGACGGTCGACGAGTCGATCCCCATGCTCGCCGCGAGCGCCTTGACGCCCATGGGGCCTTCCTTGTCGAGACGGTTGAGCAGCAGGTACGCGGCGCGGTCCATGGAGTTGCGCACCTGCCCGACACCGCCCAGGCGGGTCTGTTCGGCCCGGCGTGCGAAGACCGCGACCTCGTGCTGCAGCGTGTCGAGAAGACCGGTGTCACCGACGGTCGTCATGTCCATCGACATTCCAGGTGTTGTGGGCATGGCCGGGGGCTCACTTCATGAAGGGGGTGCTGTCAGGAATGGGGGACAGAGTACGCGGCCGGAAGCCGGGCCGTACCGGCGCTGCGGAAACCAGTCTCGGTGGTTGGTCACAGCGGCCGTTCCCGCCTGTGAACTGCGATGCTGATGTCATGAGCTATGGCACGGCTGACTCCTTGCGGCCCGTCACCCTCGACGATGTGCGCGGCGCACAGAAGATGCTCTCGGGCGTGGCGCGCATGACGGCGATGGAGGGCAGCAGGCATCTGTCCCAGCTCGTCGGGGCGCCGGTGCTCCTCAAGTGCGAGAACCTCCAGCGGACGGGATCGTTCAAGCTGCGCGGCGCGTATGTGCGGATCGCGGGCCTGCTGCCGGAGGAGCGGGCCGCCGGGGTGGTCGCGGCGAGCGCCGGCAACCACGCGCAGGGCGTGGCCCTGGCGTCGTCGCTGCTGGGCGTGCGCTCGACGGTGTTCATGCCCAAGGGGGCCCCGCTGCCGAAGATCAGCGCGACCCGGGAGTACGGCGCGGAGGTGCGCCTGCACGGTCAGGTGGTCGACGAGACGCTGGCCGCCGCGCAGGAGTACGCGGAGCGGACGGGCGCGGTGTTCATCCATCCCTTCGACCACGCCGATGTGATCGCGGGCCAGGGGACGGTCGGCCTGGAGATCCTGGAGCAGTGTCCTGAGGTCGGCACGGTCGTCGTCGGGATCGGCGGCGGGGGTCTCGCGGCGGGCATCGCGGTCGCGGTGAAGTCGCAGCGGCCGGACGTGCGGATCGTGGGCGTGCAGGCGGAGGGGGCGGCGGCGTATCCGCCCTCGCTGGCGGCCGGGCGGCCGGTGTCGATCGAGGCGCCGGCGACGATGGCCGACGGGATCAAGGTCGGCCGGCCCGGTGACGTGCCGTTCAGGATCGTCGGCGAGCTGGTGGACGAGGTGCGCACGGTGTCGGAGGGCGAGCTGTCCGCCGCGCTGCTGCTGTGCCTGGAGCGGGCCAAGCTGGTCGTCGAACCGGCGGGGGCGAGTCCGGTCGCGGCGCTGCTGAGCGAGCCCGGTGCCTTCGACGGCCCGGTGGTCGCGGTGCTGTCCGGCGGCAATGTCGACCCGGTGCTGCTGCAGCGGGTGCTGCGGCACGGCATGGCCGCGCAGGGCCGCTACCTGGCGGTCAGCGTGCGGCTGACGGACCGGCCGGGTGCGCTCGCGACGCTTCTGGGGGTGTTGTCAGTGGTCGACGCTAACGTTCTCGACGTGAGCCATGTGCGGACCGATCCGAGGCTCGGGCTGACCGAGGCGGAGGTCGAGCTGCACCTGGAGACGAAGGGGCCGGCGCACTGCGCCGAGGTCGGTCAGGCCCTGCGCGACGCGGGGTACACGGTCGTCGTCTGACCCGTCACGAGCGCCGGGGATCCGGTGAACGTGCAGGTGGGAGCCCATTCACTCACTCATATGAGCGAACTCCGTTGTGAGTCGCGATACATCGCGTTATGGTGAATGTGTGGGCGCCCGTCGGGCGTCCGAAACAGCGCAAACCTAGGCTTTTCGAAGGAATCCCCGAAGACGTGGAGAACTTTTATGCCAGGCGCCATCTATACCGAAGGCCTGGTCAAGACCTTCGGTGACGTAAGGGCTCTGGACGGCGTCGACCTGGACGTCCCGGAGGGCACCGTCCTCGGCCTCCTCGGGCCGAACGGCGCGGGCAAGACCACCGCGGTCCGCTGCCTCACCACCCTCCTGACCCCCGACAGCGGGCGGCTGGAGGTCGCCGGCCTCGATGTGCTCAAGCACCCCAACGAGGTACGCCGCTCGATCGGCCTGTCCGGCCAGTTCGCGGCGGTCGACGAATACCTCACCGGCCGCGAGAACCTCCAGATGGTCGGCCAGCTCTACCAGATGAGGGCGAGGGCCGCGAAGGCCCGCGCCGAGGAACTGCTGGAACAGTTCGACCTCACCGAGGCCGCCGACCGCACGGCCAAGACCTACTCCGGAGGCATGCGCCGCCGGCTCGACCTGGCCGCGGCGCTCGTGGTCTCACCGCCGGTCATGTTCATGGACGAGCCGACGACCGGCCTCGACCCCCGCAACCGCCAGCTCCTGTGGGACGTGATCAAGCGCCTCGTCTCCGGCGGTACGACCCTGCTGCTCACCACCCAGTACCTGGAGGAGGCAGACCACCTCGCGCACGACATCGCGGTCGTCGACCACGGAAAGGTCATCGCCCGCGGCACCTCCGACGAGCTCAAGGCCCGCACCGGCGGCGAGCGCATCGAGGTCGTGGTCCACGAGCGCGAGCAGATCCCCGTCGCCCGCGAGGTGCTCGCCGGCTTCGGCAAGGGCGAGACCACCGTCGAGGAGCACACCCGCTGCCTCACCGTGCCCGTCACCGGCGGCGCCAAGCTCCTCGCCGAGGTCATCCGGGAGCTGGACACCCGCGGCATAGAGATGGACGACATAGGTCTGCGCCGCCCGACCCTCGACGACGTCTTCCTGTCCCTGACCGGCCACATCGCCGAGGAGAAGGCCGAGGCCGCGGTATGACCGCCGTACCGCTGGGCCGGTCCGCCCGAACCTCCCTGGTCGTTGCGAAATGCAACGTGATCCGAATGTCACGGATTCCGCATCCTGTTCACCCGTGTCGGCCGGGATTCACCTCATGGAAGGAGCCGGTGAAGTGAGCGCCATGAACGACTCCCTGGTCATCGCCCGCAGGAACCTGATCCGCATGAGCCGGATTCCTGAAATGGTCATCTTCGGGCTGATCCAGCCGATCATGTTCGTGGTCCTCTTCACGTACGTCTTCGGCGGCTCGATGAACATCGGGGGTTCCACCGACCCGGACGTCTACAAGAACTTCCTGATGGCCGGCATCTTCGCGCAGACCGTCACCTTCGCGACCGCGGGCGCCGGCGCGGGCATAGCCGACGACATGCACAAGGGCCTGATAGACCGTTTCCGTTCGCTGCCCATGGCGCGCGGCGCGGTGCTCACCGGCCGGACCATGGCCGACCTCGTCCAGACCGCGCTCACTCTGCTCGTCCTGGCCGTCGTCGCGCTCCTGGTGGGCTGGCGTCCCGGTTACGCGGAGCCCACCAACTTCGGCAAGGTGATCGCCGGCTTCGGTCTGCTGCTGCTCCTCGGGTACGCCTTCACCTGGATCGGCGCCCTGATCGGCCTGACGGTCCGCACCCCCGAGGCGGCCACCTCCGGCGGGCTGATCTGGCTCTTCCCGGTGACCTTCATATCCAACGCGTTCGTGGACTCCTCGCAGATGGCGTCCTGGCTGCAGCCGATCGCCGAGTGGAACCCGTTCAGCGCCACCGTCCAGGCCTGCCGCAAGCTCTTCGGCGACCCGGGCGTCTCCCCGTCCGACGCCTGGCCGATGGCCCATCCCGTCTGGGCCTCGATCATCTACTCGATCGTGATCGTCGCGATCTTCCGCACGCTCGCGGTCCGCAAGTACCGCCGGGCGGCCGGTTGATCACAGTCACCCCGTCCGCTGCTGTCGGATGCTGCGGGGCGGACTCTGTGAGCACTTGAGCCCCTCCTGGATCGGGGAGGGGACTCGGGTCGCGTCCGGATCACTCCTGGCAGCCGCGGCCGGATGCCGCCTTGGCCGCACTGATGCTGACCTCGGGCTCGACGATCCGGCAGGTCAGGGTGTCGACGCCGTCCGCCCGATCCGGGACGAGATCGAGCAGCGGATCCGCTCCTTGGTGAATGACCTGACCTGACCGGCTGAACATGGCGAAGCCCCCGGCGGCTCGGGCGCCAGGGGCTCGTCAGGAGTCGGGGGTGGTGGCTCAGCCGCTGTAGGGCTCGGCCTTGAGGATGCGTACGGAGGCCTTCTTGCCGTTCGGCAGCTCGTACTCCGCGTCCTCGCCGACCTTGTGACCGATCACGCCGGTGCCCAGCGGGGACTGCGGCGAGTAGGTCTCGACGTCGGAGCTCGCGTACTCGCGCGAGGCGAGCAGGAACGTCATGGTGTCGTCCTCGTCACCGTCGAAGGCGATCGTCACGACCATGCCGGGTGCCACGGCGCCGTCCGCGGAGGCCGGGGCCTCGCCGACCTTGGCGTTCTCGAGGAGCTGGGTCAGCTGGCGCACGCGGAGCTCCTGCTTGCCCTGCTCCTCCTTGGCCGCGTGGTACCCGCCGTTCTCGCGCAGGTCGCCCTCCTCGCGCGCGGCCGCGATCTTGGCGGCGATCTCCGTGCGCGCAGGACCAGTAAGGTGCTCAAGCTCTTCCTTGAGCTTGTTGTACGCCTCCTGGGTAAGCCAGGTGACGGACTCGCTGGTCTGGGTCACAGGGTGCTCCTCGTCGGTACTGGGAATACAAAGCATCGCCCTACCCTCAAGCATGTTCCTCAGGGGATGGGCGAAACCACGAGCCTAACAATTCCGCGGGCAAAGGGGGAGGACATAAGCCATCAGAATTACGTCAACGCAGGTCAGCGCGTACGTAATGCGGAGGACAGGGCGTCCTCAGTCGGCGTGACAGCCGAGCAGCTCGGCGGTGGTGCCCTTGGCCGTCGTGCGGAGCGTGACCACCTTGTCGATCCGGCTGTCCGACCCGGAGAAACGGAAGTCCGCGCGGCCCACCTCGGCGCCGTCGGCCGACTGGGAGCGGATCGTGCAGTAGCCGCTCGCCCCCGCGTCCTTGCGGACCTCCAGGTGCACCTCGACGGCGTCGTCCGAGGTCGCCTTGAAGGTGATCACCTCGGCGCTGATCTTGTTCTGGCCGACGTAGTGGTAGGCGAAGTATCCGACGATCACCAGCAGGACCGCGCCCAGCGCTGCGCCCACGATCTTCAGGGTGCGGTCGGCCCGTTCGTCCGAGGCACGGCCGTAGCGGCCTTCCGGCACGCGCGTGCTCGCCGTACTCATGATCGTCCTCTCGGCAGGCCAGGGCCCTGGAATTATTCGCCCCCCGATTCGGTCACTATAGAAGCCTGCGATCGCGCCGGTTCACACGGGCGCCGACTTACCGAGGATTGAGTCTTGACTGACCAGCTGCGACTGATGGCCGTGCACGCGCACCCCGACGACGAGTCGAGCAAGGGCGCGGCCACCATGGCGAAGTACGTGTCCGAGGGGGTGGACGTGCTGGTGGTGACCTGCACGGGCGGGGAGCGCGGCTCCATCCTCAACCCCAAGCTTCAGGGCGACAAGTACATCGAGGAGCACATCCACGAGGTACGCAAGAAGGAGATGGACGAGGCCCGCGAGATCCTCGGCATCAAGCAGGAGTGGCTCGGCTTCGTCGACTCCGGCCTGCCCGAGGGCGACCCGCTGCCCCCGCTGCCCGAGGGCTGCTTCGCCCTGGAGGACGTCGACAAGGCGGCCGGCGAGCTGGTGAAGCAGATCCGCTCCTTCCGTCCCCAGGTGATCACCACCTACGACGAGAACGGCGGCTACCCGCACCCCGACCACATCATGACCCACAAGATCTCGATGGTGGCGTTCGAGGGCGCGGACGACACCGCGAAGTACCCGGAGGCCGAGTTCGGGCCCGCGTACCGGCCACTGAAGCTGTACTACAACCAGGGCTTCAACCGCCCCCGTACCGAGGCGCTGCACCACGCGATGCTCGACCGGGGCCTGGAGTCGCCCTACGGGGAGTGGCTCAAGCGCTGGGAGGAGTTCGGGGTGAAGGAGCGCACGCTCACCACCCACATCCCGTGCGCCGACTTCTTCGAGATCCGCGACAAGGCGCTGATCGCCCACGCCACGCAGATCGACCCCGACGGCGGCTGGTTCCGGGTGCCGATGGACATCCAGAGGGA
Source organism: Streptomyces sp. NPDC005811 (assembly GCF_040630405.1). Taxonomy (NCBI): domain Bacteria; kingdom Bacillati; phylum Actinomycetota; class Actinomycetes; order Kitasatosporales; family Streptomycetaceae; genus Streptomyces; species Streptomyces sp. NPDC005811. The sequence continues at coordinate 104,355 of NZ_JBEXXK010000041.1, read as the reverse complement.
GGTCTGGCCGACCGAGGAGTACGAGCTCGCGAAGGCTCTCGTCGATACGTCCATCCCCGAGGACGACCTCTTTGCGGGCGTCCGGGACAATGCCTGACATGAGCGCAAGCGTGAGCCTGGCAATGACGCACCTCGTCCCCCTCGCCAAGGAGGTCGACGAGAACAAGGTCACCCCCGGTGTCCTCGGCTTCATCGTGTTCGCGGCGATGGCGGTGGCGGTGTGGGCCCTGATGAAGTCGATGAACAAGCACATGGGCAAGGTCGACTTCAAGGAGACCCCGGACGCCGAGGAGGCCCCCGCCCCGGGCCCGACGGGCAAGGCCTCCCCGGCCAAGGGCTGAGACCGACCGGAACCAGGCGCCACCCGGGCGGCCGGCCCTGCCATGTGCGGCCGGGCGCCCGGGCTCGGGAGCGGGAACCGTCCTGCTCCCGAGTCGGCCTGCTCCTGAGCTTTCCTGTTCCTGAGCCGTCCTGTTTCCGAGGCGTCCCGTCCCTGAGCCCGCGGGTCCGTCCCGCCTACGCCTCGTTCACCGCCACCCCCATCACCTCCCGCTCGTGTCGGCCCGGGACCAGGCCGAGGCGCCAGGCCTGCCAGCCGGTTTCCGGGCGGATGCCGCGTTCCAGGAGGACGGTGTAGGCGGCGAGGGATTCGGAGAGTTTGGTGTCCCGCAAGGGGTGGGCGGTGCGGACGAGCTGGGCCAGTTCCTCCTGGGCCACGGCCGTGCCGACCTCCACGCCGCCCGGTGCGCCGTACGGCAGCAGGGTGCAGCGCAGGAAGCGGGCCCAGTCCTCGCCGCGGCGGTCGCCGTAGGAGGAGAACAGTCCGGCCGCCTCGTCGCACAGGGCCAGGGCCTGCTGGGCGCGGGCGTTGCCCGCCTCGATGATCGCGAGTTCCAGACAGGTCCACGCCTCGCCGTGGGAGACCCCGATGCGCTGGAAGTCGGCGCGGGCGTCGACGAGCAGCTGCCGGGCGAAACCGGAGTTGCGCAGCGAGCCGGTCTGGGCGGCGCGCTGGTCGCGGGTGACGCGGGCCGAGTGATGGCGGGCGCAGGCCAGGCCGTAGACGTCGCGCATCCGGGAGAAGAGGGAGCGGGAGCGTTCGAGTTCGCGGACCGAGCTGTCCAGGTCGCCGGTCTCCTCCAGGGCGAGGCCCAGGTAGTACACGGTCCAGGCCTCGCCGCGGGCGTCCTCGTTGCCGCGGTGCCGGGCCGCCGCCGCACGCAGTGCCTCCACCGCCGGCGCCGGATCACCGGCGATCATGCGGGCCCGGGCCAGCTGGGTCAGGGCCCACGCCGCACCGCGTTCGTCGCGGGTACGGCCGTACAGGTCGAGGGCGCGGTTGAGGTCGGCCTCCGCGGCCGGGACGTCGCCGCGGCGCAGGTTGAGCTGGCCGAGCTGGAAGTGGGCCCAGGCCTCCCCGTGCACGGAACCGCCCTCGCGGTGCAGCACGAGGGAGCGGGTCAGCAGGTCCAGGGCCTCGCCGAGCCGGGCCCGGTCGCGTTCCACCGCGGCCAGGGCGTGCATGGTCCAGGCGCGGTCCGTGGCCAGCTCGGGCGCGGCCTGGAGGTCCATCGCCTCCCGCAGCCTGGCCGCCGCCTCGGTGAGGCTGCCCTGGTGGTGCAGGGTGATGCCCAGGGAGCACAGGGCGCGGGCCGCCCCCGCGTCGTGATGGGCCTGGAGGTACAGGTCGACGACCGAGGCCAGGGTGGTGCGGGCCTTGTCCAGCTCGCCGAGCTGCCGGGCCGCGATGCCCGTACGCCACTGCACGGACCGCACCAGCAGGTCCTGGCCGAGCGACTGGGCCAGCTCGCTGATCTCCCCGAGACGGTAGAGGTCGCCGCGCAGCAGGCAGTAGTCGCACAGCGAGCCCAGCAGACTCAGTACGGCGGTCTCGTGCACGCCTTCCGCCTGGCGCAGGGTCGCGGTGATGAAGCTCGACTCGTCGTCCAGCCAGCGCAGGGCCTCGTCGAGGGAGGTGAAGCCGTGCGGGGTGAACCGGTCCGAGCGGGTCGACATGTTGCCGTCGACCAGCCGCAGCACGGAGTCGGCGAGCTCGGCGTAGCTGACGATCAGGCGTTCCTGCGCGGCCGTGAGCTCGGCCTGTTCCTCCTCGTCGAGCAGCCGGGCCTGGGCGAAGGCGCGGACCAGGTCGTGCAGCCGGTAGCGGTCGCCGCGGACCCGGTCGACCAGGCCCGCGTCCGCGAGGGCGGTCAGCTGCCGGGCGGCCTCCGCGCGGTCGGTGGCCAGGAGGGCGGCGGCCGCGGCGGCGCCCAGTGAGGCCCGTCCGGCCAGCGCCAGCCGCCGCAGCAGTCGGCGGGTGCCCTCGGGCTGGTCGGTGTAGCGCAGCCACAGGGCGCGCTCGACGGGGCCGACCGGGCCGTACGCCCCGAGGTCCGTGGCCAGTCGGCGCGGTGAGCGCGGGCCCAGCGACGAGCCCGCGATGCGCAGCGCCAGTGGCAGTCCGCCGCACAACTCCCGTATCCGTTCGGCGGATTCGGCGTCGTACGGGGCGGAGGTGTCCTGGGCGGCGGCGCTCAGCAGCTCCTCCGCGCCCGCCGCCTCCAGGGGGCGTACGGGGAGCAGGTGGGCCCAGGCGGACAGCTCGGCGGGGAGGTCCAGCGGGTCGCGGGCGGTGACCAGGACCAGGCTGTCGGAGCGTTCGGGGACGAGGGTGCGCACCTGCTCGGGGTCGCCGGCGTCGTCGAGGAGGACGACGACCGGCAGGCCGGTGAGGTGCTGGTAGTAGAGGTCGGCGAGGCGTTTGACCTGCTGGTCGGGGGACGAGCGCTCGCGGAAGAGGAGCTGTTCGCGGGGTGCGCCGAGGCGGTTCAGGAGGTGCAGCAGGGCGTCCCTGGTGGCCAGCGGGGTGCCCTGCGTGCTGTCGCCGCGCAGATCGACGACACAGGCGCCGCGGAACTGGTCGCGCAGATCGTGTGCGGCGCGTACCGCGAGTGCGCTGCGGCCGCTGCCGGGCGGGCCGTGCAGCACGACGACCGTGGGTCTGGTCTCGGTGCTCGCCCGCGCCGACTGCACCCACTGCCGGATCTGCGCCAGCTCCGCCCTTCGCCCCGCGAACGGGCCCACCGGTTCGGGCAGTTGCCCGAACGACTGCTCCAGCACGGTCCGCCCGCGGGCCGCCGCGCTCTTGTCCGCGCCCTTCAACTGGGGGCCGGGCGTCTTCTTGTGGACCGGCCGGGGCCCGGTCGTCGCGTCCAGCACCCGCTGCTGGTCCAGGAACGGGCGGATCCCGCGTACCTCCAGCGCCGTCAGCCACTGCAACCGCAACTGTTCGGCGCCGCCGGGCTGTCCGGCCCGGCCGGCCTGGTGGTGCGCGGCCGGCAGATGCGCGCCGGCCACCTTCACCACGGTCGTCGCGGCCCCGACCACACCGACCGCCACCCCGGCCCCGAGGGCCGTGCCGGGACCGGTTCCGAGCGCGAGGTCGGCCACCGCGGTCGTCACGGCGGCAACTCCGGCCACCAGTAAGGGAGTCCGCCCAACGGCCTCCTTGGCGTACCGCTGCGCGAAGCTGACCCGTCCGGCGTCCCGTTCGTCCAGGGCGCGGGCGTAGGCCTCGTACTCCGCGGCGGCGGTCTGCGCCATCGTGTCCAGCGCTCCGCGTGCCCTGGTCATCAGCGCCTGCCGGTCGGTCCGTCCGCCCGACCTCCGTACTTCTTCCTCCACGGCCCGCGCCAACAACCGCTCGGCCTCTGCCTTGTGACTGTCCCGCATGTCCCGTCCCCCTCCGGCGGCACGGCGTTCGTCCGGTCAAGTGTGCGGCGGACGCCTCCCGTGGCGCGAGAGGGCGAAGGGCTACGGAGGGTTTCCGATCGGACACCGCCCTCGCCCCGCTGCCCGCCGCCGGGTCCTGGGGCAGGATGGACCCCATGCCGAACCGACTGGCCCATGAGACGTCCCCGTATCTGCTCCAGCACGCCGACAATCCGGTGGACTGGTGGCCCTGGTCCGAGGAGGCCTTCGAGGAGGCGCGGCGGCGCGGGGTCCCGGTGCTGCTCAGTGTCGGCTACAGCAGCTGCCACTGGTGCCACGTCATGGCCCACGAGTCCTTCGAGGACGTCGAGACCGCGGAGCGGCTCAACGAGGGGTTCGTGAGTGTCAAGGTCGACCGGGAGGAGCGGCCGGACGTGGACGCCGTCTACATGGAGGCCGTGCAGGCCGCCACCGGGCAGGGCGGGTGGCCGATGACGGTGTTCCTGACGCCGGACGCGGAGCCGTTCTACTTCGGTACGTACTTCCCGCCGGCGCCCCGGCACGGCATGCCGTCGTTCCGGCAGGTGCTGGAGGGGGTGCGGCAGGCGTGGACGGAGCGGCGGGACGAGGTCGCCGAGGTCGCCGGGAAGATCGTGCGGGATCTGTCGGAGCGGGAGATCTCCTTCGGGGACGCGACGGCGCCGGGGGAGCAGGAGCTGTCGCAGGCGCTGCTGGGGCTGACCCGGGAGTACGACGCGCAGCGCGGCGGGTTCGGCGGGGCGCCGAAGTTCCCGCCGTCCATGGTGGTGGAGTTCCTGCTGCGGCACCACGCCCGCACCGGTGCCGAGGGCGCGCTCCAGATGGCCCAGGACACCTGTGAGCGGATGGCGCGGGGCGGGATCTACGACCAGCTCGGCGGCGGCTTCGCCCGGTACTCGGTCGACCGTGACTGGACCGTGCCGCATTTCGAGAAGATGTTGTATGACAATGCTCTGCTTTGTCGTGTTTATGCGCATCTGTGGCGGGCCACCGGTTCCGAGCTCGCCCGGCGCGTCGCCCTGGAGACGGCCGACTTCATGGTGCGGGAGCTGCGCACCGCGGAGGGCGGGTTCGCCTCGGCGCTCGACGCCGACAGCGACGACGGGACCGGGAAGCACGTCGAGGGCGCGTACTACGTGTGGACGCCCGCACAGCTGACCGAGGTGCTCGGCGCCGAGGACGCGCGGCTCGCCATGCACTACTTCGGGGTCACGGAGGACGGCACCTTCGAGGAGGGCGCCTCCGTGCTCCGGCTGCCCCAGCAGGACAGCGTCTTCGACGCGGAGAGGATCGCCGGCATCAGGGAACGGCTGCTGGCGAAGCGGGCCGAGCGCCCCGCCCCCGGCCGGGACGACAAGGTCGTCGCCGCGTGGAACGGGCTCGCCATCGCCGCCCTCGCCGAGACCGGCGCCTACTTCGACCGCCCCGACCTGGTGGCCGCGGCCGTGGGCGCCGCCGATCTCCTCGTACGGCTGCATCTCGACGAGCAGGCCCGGCTCTCCCGTACCAGCAAGGACGGGCAGGCCGGGGCGAACGCCGGGGTGCTGGAGGACTACGCCGATGTCGCCGAGGGCTTCCTCGCGCTCGCGTCGGTCACCGGGGAGGGCGTCTGGCTGGAGTTCGCCGGGTTCCTGCTCGACCATGTGCTCGTCCGGTTCGCCGACCCCGGGTCGGGGGCGCTGTACGACACGGCCGCCGACGCCGAGCGGCTGATCCGCAGGCCCCAGGACCCGACCGACAACGCCGTCCCCTCCGGCTGGACCGCCGCCGCGGGCGCGCTGCTGGGCTATGCCGCGCACACCGGTTCCGAGCCGCACCGCACCGCCGCCGAGAAGGCCCTCGGGGTCGTCAGGGCGCTGGGGCCGCGGGTGCCCCGGTTCATCGGATGGGGGCTCGCCGCGGCCGAGGCGCTGCTGGACGGGCCGCGCGAGGTCGCCGTCGTGGCGGCCGGGTTCGACGACCCGGCGGCGAAGACCCTGCTGCACACCGCGCTGCTCGGTGCCGCGCCGGGGGCGGTGGTGGCGTACGGCACGGTCGGCAGCGAGGAGTTCCCGCTGCTCGCCGACCGGACGCTGCGGGACGGCGAACCGACGGCGTACGTCTGCCGCAACTTCACCTGCGACGCCCCCACGACCGACCCGGAACGGCTGCGCGCGGCGCTGAGCGACTGACAGAGCTCGCAGAGGCCTCATCCCCTCGCGCGCCGGTGCGGCGGGGATGCGCCGTCGTACTCAGGTGTCCTGTGCGCGCGTGCTCAGGGCTTCCTCGACGATCGCCTCCAGCTGCTGGTGGTGGGCGCCCTTCCAGTAGGCGCGGCCGCAGGAGGCGCACTGGGCGAAGACGTCGTAGGAGCGGTGGGTGCCGTGTTCGAGCTGGTCGGCGACCTCGTCCTTGGTGGCCCGGCGCAGCAGCCCGTTGCAGGCGGTGCAGCGGGTCCAGGGGGCGAGGTCGGGCCGGAAGCGGTCGAGGACGTCGCGGAGCTGGTCCTCCGGGCGGGTGCTGTAGATGTAGGCGCCGGCCCACAGCTCGCGGCGGCGCAGCAGGCCCCGGTCGCGGCTGAGCATGACCCGCTGCTCGGCGGCGGAGCGGGTCGCGAGGGCCGGGTCGCCGATGTCGGTGGACTCGTAGGCCGTGTCCACGCCGAGCAGGCGCAGCCGGCGGGCGAGGGTGCCGAGGTGGACGTCGAGGAGGAACCGCAGTGGGGCGCCGGGGACCCGCTGGGGCCGGTCGACCGGGCGGACCGTCACCCGCTCGCCGTCCGCCGGGATGTGCCCGACCGGCACCTCGCGGCCGTCGACCACGAGGGTGCCGACCTCCGTCAGCGGGACGCCGAGGGACTCGACGACATGGCCGAGGGTGGAGACGCCGTCGACGGCGAGCGGGTGGGTGCCGGTCCGGCGGGCGTGCGGGACGAACAGGGCCAGCTCGGGGGCCACTTCGACGTGGATCTCGGGTGGGTTCACCCGGTCAGGATGGCACGGTGGGTCCGGCCCGGCTCAGGGGTTTTCCTTGAGCAGACCGTGTTCGAGGACGCCCAGGGTGCGGTCGACGAGAGTCACGAAGTCGTCCTGGTGCCCGTTCTCCGCCCAGTACAGGGAGGTCTCCATGAGGCCGCCGATCAGGGACATGGCGTAGACGCGGACCTCCAGGCTGCCGGGGTCGCGGCCGGTGCGCTCGGCGATGGCGGTGCAGAGCATGCGGCCGGTGACCGACATGCTCTCCATCATCCGTGAGCGCACCGCGGGGACCTGGACCATCAGATGGGTGCGCAGCCGGGCGACCTCCGCGTCCCCCTCGACGCCCGTGCGGATCGCCTCCCGCATCACGTACCGGAGGCTCTCCGGCCATGGTTCGTCCGCCGGGCGGCGCCGCAGTTCCTCCACGAGGATCGGGTCGTACTCGTCCGTGAGGACGATGTCCTCCTTGGTCGGGAAGTACCGGAAGACGGTCGACGGCGACACCTCGGCGCGCTCGGCGATCTGGTCGATCGTCGTGGCGTCGTACCCCTGCTCCGTGATCAGCGCGTACGTCGCGGTGCGGATCGCCTCGCGGGTCTTGATCTTCTTGCGCTCACGCAGACCCAGCTGGGGGCGGTCGGCGGGGGAGGAGGTGCGGGCGGCCGTCATGGGGTTCATTCTCAGGCATCCGCCGTGTGCGCTGCCACGTCGGCTTGCGGGCTGCCGGTGCGGCGGGCCGTCGTCGTCCCCGGCAGGAAGCCCGCCGCCAGGAGGGCGGAGACCAGGGCGGCGATCCCGCACACCAGCAGGGCGAGGGTCATGCCGTGCACATACGCGCTGTTCGCGGAGGCGGCGAGGTGGGCGGAGCCCGCCTTCTCGGCGACGATGTGCGCGGCGACGACCGAGTCCCGTGCGGTGCCGGCGGCCCCGGCGGGCAGTCCGGTGACGTCGAGGCGGTCGCGGAAGGCGTCCGAGAGCAGGGAGCCGAGCAGGGCGATCCCGATCGCGGCGCCGACCTGGCGCAGGGTCATCAGCAGGCCGGAGCCGCTGCCGGCCCGGTCGGCGGGCAGGGCGCCGAGGGCGCCGTCCATCGCGGGCACGACCGCGAAGCCGAAGCCGAAGCCGGTGATCGACAGCCACAGCGCGGTGAAGCCGTAGCCGGAGTCGACCGTCGTCCGGGTGCCGAGGAGCGCGGCGAAGGCCAGCACCATCAGGCCGGCGCTGACGACGGCACGCGGGCCGAACCGGGCGACGACCGGCTGGGCGGCCCGGGAGGCGACCAGCAGTCCGCCCATCAGCGGCAGCAGCCGTACGCCGGTGCCGAGGGCGTCGTTGCCGAGGACGGCCTGGAGGTACGGGGGCAGGACGAACATCAGGCCGGACAGGACGAACATGACCAGGGTCGCGGCGAGCGTGTTGAACAGGAAGCCGCGGTCGGCGAGCAGCGCCATGTCGAGCATCGGCCGCTCGACGCGCCGCTCGCGCAGCACCAGGGCGGCGATCAGGGCGACGGCCGCGCCGAACATGCCGAGCACCAGCGGGTCGCCCCAGCCGCGGGTGGGCGCCTCGATGATCGCGTAGATGAGCGCGCCGAGGCCGCCGGCGGTGAGCGCGGTGGACAGGGTGTCGACCCGGGGCGAGGCGGGGTCGCGGGTCTCGGGGAGCAGCAGGACGCAGGCGGTGACGCCGATCGCGGCCATGGGCACGTTGACCAGGAAGACCGAGCCCCACCAGAAGTGGTCCAGGAGCCAGCCGCCGATGATCGGGCCGAGCGGCAGGCCCAGCGCGGAGGCGGCGGAGATGACGCCGATGGCCTTGGTGCGCTCGTCGGGGCCGAAGAGCGAGGGCAGGACGGACAGGGCGAGCGGGGTGACGAGCGCGCCGCCGACGCCCATGAAGGCGCGGGCCGCGACGACCCAGTTCACGTCGCCGGCCAGCGCGCCCACCAGGGAGCCGGCCAGGAAGATCCCGAGCCCGGTGATCAGCATCCGGCGGCGGCCGAAGCGGTCGCCGAGGAGGCCGGCGGGGAGCATCAGCGCCGCGAAGACGACGACGTACGCGTCCGCCATCCACTGCTGCTCGCCGGTGGAGGCGCCGAGGTCGCGCGCCATCGTCGGGAGCGCCACGTTGAGGATCGTCATGTCGAAGCCGAGCGTGAGCATGCTGGCGACCAGGGCCGCGAGGGCCCACCAGCGGCGGGGGTCGCGCCCCGCCTCGGAAGCGTTCGTGACAGTAGCCATGAAATGAGAGTAACTCTCAAAACAGAGGGAGTGTCAATTCCTGTGGAGCGTGCGGGGGCGTGTGGGGGCCTGCGGGGGCGTGCGGGCATGAAAAAGGGCCACGGCTCGGAAGCCGTGGCCCTGAGAAGGCTGAAAACCGACGCTACGCGTGCTGGTACGCCACCAGCGAGATGCCGACGTAGTGGACGACGAACGCGGCGAGCGTGAACGAGTGGAACACCTCGTGGAAGCCGAACCATCGAGGTGAGGGGTTGGGCCGCTTGATGCCGTAGATCACGCCGCCCGCGCTGTAGAGGACCCCGCCGACGACGACCAGGACCAGCACCGCGATCCCGCCGGTGCGCATGAAGTCCGGCAGGAAGAAGACGGCCGCCCAGCCCATCGCGATGTAGCAGGGGGTGTAGAGCCAGCGCGGGGCGCCGACCCAGAAGACCCGGAAGGCGATGCCCGCGAGCGCCGCCGCCCAGATGCCCCACAGCAGCCACTGCCCCTTGCCGTCGGGCAGGAGCAGCAGGGTCAGCGGGGTGTAGGTGCCCGCGATGATCAGGAAGATGTTCGCGTGGTCGAGGCGGCGAAGGATGCCGTCCATGCGCGCGTTCCAGTTGCCCCGGTGGTACAGCGCGCTCACGCCGAACAGCAGACAGGCGGTGAGGGCGTAGATACCGCAGGCGATCCGGCCCCGGGTGGAGTCCGCGAGGGCGGTGAGGACCAGGCCCGCGATCAGTGCGGCCGGGAACATGCCGAGATGCAGCCAGCCGCGGAGCTTGGGCTTGATCTCGTGCGGCAGGGGGAGCCCGAGGGGACCGCGGCCGTCGGCCGGCGTGTCGGTGGGCGCGTCGGGGACGGGCGCAGTCATGGGCCGAATCGTACCTACGGAACCGTAAGTTACGGGTCGGTCTCGGAGGTTCGGGGGCGAAGAGTGGCCATCATCTCACGGTGCCGCACCGTGAGCCGGAGAAGGTTCACTCAAAAGAATCTTCTGCTGAACGTCAAGTGGACGCAAAAGGGCGCGGTTATGCGTGGCGATCCTCACGCTGCTCACCTGTGACGCCTTCTGGACAGATGGGCGCGAGCGTCGGATGATCAGATGAGTGCGGTCGGCACCGGATGAGCGCTGAAGATCCAGTCGCGGGGCATCCGGGCCGCAGCCCCCACGGGGCCTCCAACAAAAAACCCCTCATCTAGGAGCGATCGTGGCGCGCGACATCGCGGCTCCCACTGTCATCCCGACCAACCACCAGGAACTGATCTCGTGGGTCAACGAGATCGCCGAACTGACACAGCCGGACAGCGTGGTCTGGTGTGACGGATCCGAGTCCGAGTACGAGCGCCTGTGCGGGGAGCTCGTCGAGAAGGGCACCTTCAAGCGGCTCGACCCGATCAAGCGCCCCAACTCCTACTACGCCGCCTCCGACCCGACCGATGTCGCGCGGGTCGAGGACCGGACGTTCATCTGCTCCGAGAAGGAGGCGGACGCGGGCCCCACGAACCACTGGAAGGCCCCCGCCGAGATGCGCGAGATCTTCGCCGGTGAGCAGGGCATCTTCCGCGGCTCGATGCGCGGCCGGACGATGTACGTCGTCCCGTTCTGCATGGGCCCCCTCGGCTCGGACCTCTCCGCGATCGGCGTCGAGATCACCGACTCCGCCTACGTCGCGGTCTCCATGCGCACCATGACCCGCATGGGACAGCCCGTCCTGGACGAGCTCGGCTCCGACGGTTTCTTCGTGAAGGCCGTGCACACCCTCGGCGCGCCCCTGGCGGAGGGCCAGGCGGACGTTCCGTGGCCGTGCAACTCCACCAAGTACATCTCGCACTTCCCCGAGAGCCGCGAGATCTGGTCCTTCGGCTCCGGCTACGGCGGCAACGCCCTGCTCGGCAAGAAGTGCTACGCGCTGCGCATCGCCTCCGTCATGGCCCGTGACGAGGGCTGGCTGGCCGAGCACATGCTGATCCTCAAGCTCACCCCGCCCACCGGTGAGTCCAAGTACGTCGCCGCCGCCTTCCCGTCCGCCTGCGGCAAGACCAACCTCGCCATGCTGGAGCCCACCATCTCCGGCTGGACCGTCGAGACGATCGGCGACGACATCGCCTGGATGCGCTTCGGCGAGGACGGCCGGCTGTACGCCATCAACCCCGAGGCCGGTTTCTTCGGCGTCGCGCCCGGCACCGGCGAGCACACCAACGCCAACGCGATGAAGACGCTGTGGGGCAACTCCGTCTTCACCAACGTCGCCCTCACCGACGACAACGACATCTGGTGGGAGGGCATGACGGAGGAGACCCCGGCCCACCTCACCGACTGGAAGGGCAACGACTGGACCTCGTCCTCGGACGTCCCGGCCGCCCACCCCAACGCCCGCTTCACCGTCCCGGCCTCGCAGTGCCCGATCATCGCGCCCGAGTGGGAGGACCCCAAGGGCGTGCCGATCTCGGCGATCCTCTTCGGTGGCCGCCGCGCGAGCGCGGTCCCGCTGGTGACGGAGTCCTTCGACTGGAACCACGGGGTCTTCCTCGGCGCGAACGTCGCCTCCGAGAAGACCGCCGCCGCCGAGGGCAAGGTCGGCGAGCTGCGCCGCGACCCGTTCGCCATGCTGCCGTTCTGCGGCTACAACATGGGCGACTACATGGGGCACTGGGTCGACGTCGCCAAGGGCAAGGACCAGGCGAAGCTCCCGAAGATCTACTACGTCAACTGGTTCCGCAAGAACGACGAGGGCGCGTTCGTCTGGCCCGGCTTCGGCGAGAACAGCCGCGTCCTGAAGTGGATCGTGGAGCGGCTGGACGGCAAGGCCGAGGGCGTCGAGACCCCCATCGGCATCCTGCCGACCCGGGAGGCCCTGGACACCAAGGGCCTCGAACTGGCCGACGCCGACCTGGAGTTCCTCCTCACGGTCGACAAGGAGGTCTGGCGCGAGGAGGCCGCCCTGGTCCCCGAGCACCTCAACACCTTCGGCGAGCACACCCCGAAGGAGCTGTGGGACGAGTACCGCGCCCTGGTGCAGCGCCTGGGCTGACGCCCGCCACGAACGCCGCGGCCGGCTGCCGATCGAGCCCTGACCAGCAATATCGTCACGGCCGGCCGCGGTGACAGCACCACAGACCGGCGAGGTTCCGCACAACGGCGTGGGGAACCCGGGCCTGTCGTCACCACCCCGTCCGCCCCGACGGGGAGGCGGCGACAGGCCTTCGCCCGTTTCAGGCGCCCGTTTCAGGCGCCGCTCTCAGGCGGCCCCCTCGTGCGGCCCCCCTCAGACGGCCTTCGCGAACACCCACCAGCGCAGCAGCGTGAAGCGCAGTATCGTCGCGGTCCCGTTGGCCACCACCAGCGCGGCGATCTCCACGTGCGGCGCGTCCGACACCGTCCGGTGCACCAGGGCGAGGGCACCGCTGCTGAGCGCGAGCCCCGCGAGGAAGGCCACCAGTCCCTGGAGCTGATGCCGGGCCACCCCCTCCTTGCCGCGGACCCGGAAGGTGAACCGGCGGTTGGCGGCGGTGTTCGCCACGGCCGTGGTGAAGAGCGCGACCAGATTGGCGAGCTGCGCGTCGAGCACCGGCCGCAGCAGCGTGAACAGTCCGAGGTGCGCCAGCGTGGAGAGCACGCCGATGACCGCGAACACGGGAAGCTGCCGGGCGACCCCTGCGGTCCGGGGTGCGTGTGTCTCTACGCGCTGAGCCATGCCAGCATCGTACGGTAAGTAAGCAAATACTACCGTAAGTGAGCATGAGGCTGGGATCCGCATGTCATCAGTCGCGTCATCGGTCGAACTGTCGGTCGTCATTCCGATGTTCAACGAGGAGGAGGCACTTCCGGCCCTGGCGCAACGGCTGCGGCCGGTGCTCGACGGGACGGGCGAGACGTACGAGGTGGTCGCCGTCGACGACGGTTCCACGGACGGGACCGTCGGTCAACTCACCCGGCTGCGCGCCGACTGGCCCCAGCTGCGGGTGGTGCGGCTGCGCCGCAACAGCGGACACCAGGCCGCGCTGACCGCGGGACTGCACCACGCCCGGGGCCGCTACACCGCGAGCCTCGACGCCGACCTCCAGGATCCCCCGGAGAAGATCCCCGAGATGCTCGCCCTGGCCCGCTCCCGGCACCTCGACATCGTCTACGGCGTGCGCGGCAACCGCTCCAGCGACACCGGCTTCAAGCGCCGCAGCGCCGGTGCCTACTACTGGCTCGTGCGCCGGGTGGTCGGCGGTCATGTCTCGGCGCAGGCGGGCGACTTCCGGTTGCTGTCGCGCGAGGCCCTCGACGCCCTGAAGGCCCTGCCCGACCAGCCGCAGGTGTACCGGCTGCTCATGCCCTGGTTCGGCTTTCCCAGCGGGGAGGTCACCTACCGCCGCGACCCCCGGGTCGCCGGCCGCACCAAGTACCCCCTGCGCAAGATGGTCCTGCTCGCGGTCGACAGCGTCATCGGCTTCTCCGTCGCCCCGCTGCGGCTCGCCGTCTGGCTCGGTGTGCTCGCCTTCGCCATCTGCCTCGGCATGCTCGCGTACACCCTGGCCGTGTACGCCGCGGGCGACACCACCCGCGGCTGGACCTCCCTGATCATCGCGGTGCTCTTCGTCGGCTCGGTCCAGCTCATCTGTCTGGGAGTGGTCGGCGAGTACATCGGCCGCATCTACACCGCCGTGCAGCGGCGGCCGACCTACTACGTCGCCGACGACACCGCCACGGCCGCCGCCCCGGGCCCGGCGGTCACGTCCGGGCCGGCTCGGCCGCGGTCGGGCTGAGCAGCGGCGCGGGGGGCGCCGCGCCGGTGGCGCAGCTCGAGGACGGCCGTGCGCAGTACGGCCACCACCGCGAGCAGCATCAGGGCGGCGTGCGCGGGCATGGACAGATACGGAGCCAGGGTCGCGTTGACGACCACCAGATAGCTGCCGAACGAGGCGAGCTGCACCAGCACCGGCACGTACCAGAGCTGCCGGGGCAGGACGAACGCGGCCACCACCGTGAGCACGTCCGCGAGGTAGAAGTAGCGCTCGTGCATCGAGGGCAGCAGGAACGGCACCAGGAGCGAGGAGCAGGCGGCGAGCAGCACGATCCGGGTGTCCGTGAGCGGGTGCGGGGCGGGGCCGGGGTCCCCCGCCCCGGGCCGGCCGCACCGCAGGGTCCAGGCCGTGAGCCCGACCAGGGCCGTCACCACCACCCCGGCGACCAGTACACCGGCCGTGCGGACCGGACCGGTGTCCCCGGGCACGGAGACGAACTCGTAGACGGACGGCGCGTGCAGGGACAGCAGCTGGTACGTCCCCGTCTGCCGGGCGTAGACCGTCAGCAGCCGCCAGGGATCGGCACCGAGCAGCAGCGCCGGGACGTCCAGGGCGAGGTACACCCCGGGGATCGCGAGCAGGCTCCGCCAGGGCACCCGTCCCAGCACCACCATGACCAGCAGGAACGGGAAGAGGAACACGGCCTGGAACTTGACCGCCAGCGCGATCCCGAAGAAGGCGCACGCCCACCACGGCCGCCGGCCCAGCACATGGTGGATCCCGCCGAGCAGGAAGACCGCGTAGACCCCGTCGCACTGTGCCCACCAGCCGCTGTTGGTGACGACGGTCGGCAGCAGGAGCACGGCCGCCGCCGCGCCGTAGGCCGCCCGGGCGGAGGCGGGCCGCAGCCGGGCCACGATCCGGAAGGCGTAGTACGCCAGCGCCAGATCGGACAGGATCGAGATCCCCTTGATGCCGGCCAGCGCGGACACGGGCAGATGGGTCAGCCCGGCGAGCAGATAGAGGTACGGCACGTTGTAGTCGGAGAAGCCGGGGTCGGCGAGGGCGGCGAACCCGCCGTGGCTCTCCAGGTGCCGGTACCAGGGGTCGAGGAAGGTGAGGTAGTCACCCGACTTGTAGGGCAGCAGGAGGACCCGGGCCGCGAGGGCGGTCGCCAGCAGGGTGTACACGGCCAGCACCCGTACGGTCCGGTGGTTCGTCGTCATCGGGGACTCCCTGCCGGGCTCGGTGCGGGTGCGGGGCGCAGGGATGCCCGGAAGGACTCCGGGACCTGGGGGAGGAGCGCGGGGTCGGCCGCCACCGCGCTGCGGAACTCCTCGGCGGCCTCCTGCTTCCGGTTCTTGCGGATCCAGAGATCCCCGAGATGCAGATGGGCCGTGGCCGCCCCGCCGGGATCCGCGCCGACGGCCCGTTGCAGAAGTCCCATCGCGAGATCGGGGTCGCTCGACTTCACCAGGAGCGCCTCGTTGTAGAGGGCCGAGGGAAAGGCCGGATCGATGGTCAGGGCCTTTTCGTAGGCCCTGCGGGCATCGGCGGACCGGCCGTCCTGGTGCGCGATGACCCCCAGGTTGTACCAGGCGGTCTTGTTCCGCGGGTCCAGGGTGAGGACCACGCCGTAGAACCGGGAAGCGCCTTGGGGATCGTTGTTCTGCTGCGCCGCGATGCCCGCTTGCAGCAGGGCATCGGCGCTCGGGGGAGTCCGCTCCGGCGACGGCGACCCGGAATCCGGGAAGGCCGCCGCGCACGCCAGGACCGACCATGACAGCAATCCGGTGGCAACTGCAGCCGCACCGGAGAGCACTACCAACAATTGCCTGCGTTTCACCGCATCGACGTTACGAGGCGGTGCCGGTGGCACAGGTGTGCGCGGGCACGCGGGGCGCGCGGTCCACTCGAATGCAGGCGGGAAAAAATATGGCGCCCGGTCCGCGCGTCGCTGCGGGTGCACGCGGACCGGGGCCGTAGGGGGGACCCCGCAGGGTCAGCCGGCGGTGCTCAGCTCCTGCTCCTCCGCCAGCGCGGCGGCATGGGCTTCCATGCGCTCCGCCGCGAGGATCGCCGCCGTGGTGTCCGCGCGGGACGCGGCGACGACCAGGGCGCGGCCCGCGAGGGAGTGCGCCCGCTGGTGCAGGGCCGCGAGCCGGGACGTGCGGGCGGCGGCGGTCGCCGCGCGGGCCGGCGTCCGTCCGCCCCGCAGCCGGGTCACCTGCTGCGCGAGCCGTGCGGCCGCGCTGTCGAGGTCGGCGGACGGTGCCGGCCCGCGCAGCTCGTCGGTGACGGCGAGCAGGGCCGAGAGGTGTCCGGCGAGCTGGATGTCCAGCTCCTCCTCGCGGGAACGGTGGGGGAAGTCGGGCGTGGTGCCGGCCATCTGGCTGTGGACCGACTTGGTGCGGATCGGCTCGTACATGGATGGCCTCCTGTGCTGACAGGAAACCATCCTAGCTTGGATTTCGTCTAAAGTTGAGTGGATCTCGGATGTCGTTCCGGATGTCAGGGCTGGCCGTAGCCGTCCAGGAAGCGCGAGATCCGGCCCATCGCGTCCCGCAGGTCCGTCGCCGTCGGCAGGGTCACCACCCGGAAGTGGTCCGGCTCCGGCCAGTTGAAGCCGGTGCCCTGGACGACCATGATCTTCTCCTGGCGCAGCAGGTCCAGGACCATCTGCCGGTCGTCCTTGATCTTGAAGACGGTCGGGTCCAGGCGCGGGAAGAGATACAGCGCGCCCTTCGGCCGCACACACGTCACGCCCGGGATCTGCGTCAGCAGCTCGTACGCCGTGTCCATCTGCTCCTTGAGCCGCCCGCCCGGCAGCACCAGGTCGTTGATGGACTGCCGGCCGCTGAGGGCGGCCACGACGCCGTGCTGGCCGGGCATGTTGGCGCACAGCCGCATGTTCGCCAGGATCGTCAGGCCCTCGATGTAGGAGTCTGCGTGGGCGCGCGGGCCCGAGATCGACATCCAGCCGACCCGGTAGCCGGCCACCCGGTAGGCCTTCGACATCCCGTTGAAGGTGAGCGTCAGCAGATCCGGGGCCACCGAGGCGGTCGGCGTGTGCGTGGCGCCGTCGTACAGGATCTTGTCGTAGATCTCGTCCGAGCAGACGAGCAGATTGTGGCGCCGGGCGATGTCGGTCAGTCCCCGGATCATCGCCTCGTCGTACACCGCGCCCGTCGGGTTGTTGGGGTTGATGATGACGATCGCCTTGGTGCGGTCGGTGACCTTGCGCTCGACGTCCGCGAGGTCGGGCATCCAGTCCGACTGCTCGTCGCAGCGGTAGTGCACGGCGGTGCCGCCGGACAGCGACACGGCGGCGGTCCACAGCGGATAGTCCGGCGACGGAACGAGTACCTCGTCGCCGTCGTCCAGCAGGCCCTGCATCGCCATCACGATCAGCTCGGAGACGCCGTTGCCGATGAAGACGTGCTCGACGTCCGTCTCTATGCCGAGGGTCTGGTTGTGCATGACGACCGCGCGGCGCGCGGCGAGCAGCCCCTTGGCGTCGCCGTAACCGTGCGCCGTGGAGACGTTGCGGAGGACGTCCTCCAGGATCTCCGGCGGGGCCTCGAAGCCGAAGGCGGCCGGGTTGCCGGTGTTGAGCTTGAGGATGCGGTGTCCCGCCGCCTCCAGGCGCATCGCCTCCTCGAGAACCGGGCCCCGGATCTCGTAACAGACGTTGGCGAGCTTCGTCGACTGGATCACCTGCATGTCAGGGAGCTTACGGCCCGGTTACGCCCCGTGGGGCGTGTTTTCCACCACGCGAGACGGGTGATTTGTTCTGTTATCGGCGGTCACTGTCCGACGGGCCGCACCATTCCCTACAATGCGCGGCCATGTCCAGGCCAGGCGAGAGCGGCGCACCCCAGGTGCGGCCGATCGTGTTCCATCCGGACGCCGGGGCCGACCCGGCGTCGTACGAGCGGTACGCCGACCCGGCGACCGCGCACGGGTGGCAGAACGCGTACGACGAGACCCAGCAACTTCCCCGCATCCCCGACCTGCCCGCGGACGAGGCGTCCGCCCTTCCCGGGGAGCCGGGCCGGGTGGGGGAGTCGGGGGAGCCGATGGCGGGCGGCCGGGCGGACCGCCGCCGTGCCGCGCGCCGCACGGGCGGCGGGCGCTCGCGCCGGGTGGTGTTCGCGGCGGGGGCCGTGGGCGCGGTGTCGCTGGCCGCGCTGGTGGCCGGGATGTCCTTCACCTCCGGTTCCACGCCGGGCGGCGGGCAGGGCGAGCGGGGCGACACCCGCTCGGCACCCGACGGCACGGTGAGCCCGTCGGACTCGTCGAGCGGCACGCCCTCGTCGGCGGGCGAGCCGGTCTCCTCCGGCGCGCCGTCCTCCGGGGGGTCTACGACGTCCGGCGCGCCCTCCGTCACCTCCTCGGCCTCGGCTCCGAGTGCCCCGGCGGCGAGCAGCACCCCCTCCGCGACCGCGACCCGGTCCTGGAGCGCGCCCGGCGGCGCGGGCAACCAGGGCCGAGGGCACGGGAAGGGTGGCGGCAAGTCCCGCTGAGCGCCGAAGGTGCTGCGAGGTGGGGCCGTCTGGCGTCTGCGGCTGCGGTGTGGCTGGTCGCGCAGTTCCCCGTGCCCCTTCAGGGCGGGGGCCTACTTGGAATCCACGCGGCCTTGGGCGGCCGTCAGCGTCTCGCGCGCCGTGCGCCAGGCCGGGTCCCCCGGGTACAGCTCGCTGCGCAGGTAGGCCCAGGTGAGGTGCTGGACCACCGCCACCCGCTCGGGGCTCTCGTCCGTGGTCTCGGCGACGTCGTATCCGGAGACCCCGCCGAGCCCGTGCTCCCCGCCGAACAGGGTGAGCAGGGACTTGCGGCCGGGGGAGAGGGTGTAGGGGTCGGTGTGCCAGTCCGGGCCCGCGACCGTCAGATGCGCGGAGTCGTCCCGGTCGCCGGCGACCACCAGCGCCGGCGTGGTCATCTTCGAGAAGTCCGTGGTGGAGAAGAAGGGCCAGTTCTCGGTCACGAACGGGGTGAGGGCGTCGCCGCCCCGGCCGACCGGGGCGAGCAGGACGCCCGCCTTGATCCGGGGCTCGGTCAGGTCCACCTCCGTCCCGTCGTCGGGATCGGTGAGCCGGGCGCCCAGCAGCAGGCTCGCCGTGTGCCCGCCCATCGAGTGCCCGGCCACGGCGACCCTGTCCCGGTCCAGGCGCCCCGCGAGCTGCGGAACGGCGGCCTCTATCTCGTCGAGCCGGTCGAGGACCAGGGTCATGTCCTCGGCGCGGGACCGCCAGAACAGCGGTGCCCCGGGGGTGTCGGGGTCCAGGTTCAGGCTGCGGGAGCTCAGGTGCGTGGGCTGGACGACCGCGAAACCGTGCGCCGCCCAGTGGTGGGCGAGCGGGGCGTAGCCGTTCAGCGAGGAGAGGTGGTTCGAGTGGCCCTGGCCGTGCGACAGGAGGACGACCGGCAGATCGTCCCCGGTCAGGGGGGTCGAGACCCGCACCTGGAGATCCACGGGCCGGTCCGGGGTGGACAGGGTGACGGGGCCGACCGAGACGACGGGGGCGGGCGAGGGGTGGAGCGGGCGGGGGGTCGAGGTGCTCATGATGCGGTGCCTCCAAAAGCGGAACGTTGTCCCGTTTAATATACGGAACCGTGTCCCGTTTCCGCAAAGCATGGGATCGCGCCAACTCCCGTCCGGAAACAACTGCTTGCCCCTCCGTGCATCCGTACTAAGAATGCACATGACAAAACAGCGGGCGGCCGGAAGATCTCCG
The DNA here is from genome assembly GCF_040630405.1 of Streptomyces sp. NPDC005811. Taxonomy (NCBI): domain Bacteria; kingdom Bacillati; phylum Actinomycetota; class Actinomycetes; order Kitasatosporales; family Streptomycetaceae; genus Streptomyces; species Streptomyces sp. NPDC005811. The sequence continues at coordinate 84,951 of NZ_JBEXXK010000041.1, read as the reverse complement.
GTCGCCTCGTCGTAAGAGGGGACCCCCACATGAGAAAGCCTCTCGTCGCCGCGTTCACCGCCCTGGCCATCGCCGGGATCGGAGCGGCACCGGCCGTCGCGGCACCCGCGGCCAAGGCGGACACGAAGACGGACACCCAGGCGGCCGCACCCACGCTCCAGGCCGTCACCCTCGCCGGGACCGTCGCGCTCAGCAACTGTTCCGGATCGGTCATCCGCTTCCCGAACTCCCTGGACACCGACCCGGCGCTGGTGCTCAGCAACGGCCACTGCCTGACGTCCGGCTTCCTGGACCCGGGCGAGGTCCTCACCAACCAGACCTCCACCCGGACCTTCGGGCTGCTCAACTCCTCCGGCACCCGGGTCGCGACCCTGCGCGCCAGCAAGCTCGCCTACGCGACGATGACCGACACGGACGTGTCGATCTACCAGCTCACCAGCACGTACGCGACGATCAAGAGCTCGTACGGGATCTCCGCGCTGACCGTGCAGGACACCCACCCGACCGCCGGCACCGCCATCACCGTGGCCTCCGGCTACTGGAAGACCCTCTACAACTGCAGCATCGACGGGTTCGCGTACCGCCTCAAGGAGGGCGACTGGACCTGGAAGGACTCCGTCCGCTACACCTCGGCCTGCCAGACCATCGGCGGCACCTCCGGCTCGCCGGTCATCGACCAGTCCACCGGGAAGGTCGTCGCGGTCAACAACACCGGTAACGAGGACGGCGAGACCTGCACGGTCAACAACCCGTGCGAGGTGAGTGAGAGCGGGACCGTGACCGTGCGCGAGGGCATCAACTACGCGCAGGAGATCTATCAGATTCCGGCCTGCTTCACGACGGGGAACCAGCTCAATCTGAGTGCGAGTGCGTGCGTGCTCCCCAAGCCGTGATGCCCTGACTTCGGGTGCGGGTGCGTGGGGGCTGGTCGCGCAGTTCCCCGCGCCCCTAGCCCAGCTGTAGTGGCGTACGTCTGATCGCTCGGCCCGCCAGTGCGTCCGTTCGGCGGCCGTTCTCGATCACGAAGCGGCCGTCGATCAGGACGTGCGGGATGCCGGTGGGCAGGGTGCGCGGGGCGGCGTACGTCGCGCCCGCCGCCACCGTCGCCGGGTCGAACAGGACCAGGTCGGCGCGGTAGCCCTCGCGGACCAGGCCCCGGTCGGGCAGGCGGAGGCGGGCCGCCGGGCGGCCGGTCAGATGGGCCACGCACTCCTCCAGGGGCAGGACGCCCAGCTCCCGCACGTAGTGGCCGAGGTAGTGCGGGAAGGTGCCGTAGGCGCGCGGGTGCGGTTTGGCGCCGTGCAGGACGCCGTCCGAGCCACCGGTGTGGACGCGGTGGCGCATGATGGCCCGGACGTTCTCCTCGTGGCCCACGTGCTGGAGGATCGTGGGGCCGAGGCCGTCGTCGAGCAGCAGCCGGCGGGCCGTCTCCCAGGGGGCCTCGCCGCGCAGGGACGACGACTGGAGGACCGTACGGCCGACGAAGGCGCCCAGTGCCGGGTCGGTCACGCCGGAGATCTCGACGGTGTCCCAGTCGACCGGCACCCCGTGGCAGCCGTCCGCGCCGGTCACCTCCAGGTCGTGGCGGATCCGCTCGGCGGTGTCGTCGTCGGCGAGCCGGCGCAGGATCTCGCCGGGGCCGCCCTCGCTCGCCCAGCTCGGCAGCAGGGCCACGAGCGAGGTGCAGCCGGGCGTGTAGGGATAGGTGTCGAGCGTGAGGTCCGCGCCGGCGTCGAGCGCCTCGTCGAGGAGGGCCAGCAGGTCCGGCGCCCGCCCCTGGTTCACCCCGAAGTTCAGGGTGGCGTGGGTGAGGTGCAGGGCACAGTCCGCCTCCCCGGCCAGTTGCACCATCTCCGCGTACGCCTCCAGCGCACCCGCCCCGTAACTGCGGTGGTGGGGGCAGTAGTAGCCGCCGTGGCGGGCCACCACCCGGCACAGCTCGGCCAGTTCGGCGTTCCCGGCGTACATCCCGGGGGTGTAGGTCAGCCCCGACGACAGGCCGACCGCGCCCTGTTCCAGCCCCTCCGCCACCAGCTGCCGCATCCGGTCCAGCTCACGGGGCGTGGCCGGGCGGTCCTCCCAGCCGACGACGAGGGCGCGGACCGTGCCCTGCGGGACCAGGTAGGCCGCGTTCACCGCGATGCCCCGGTCGAGCCGGTCCAGGTACTCGCCCACCGAGCGCCAGTCGAAGTCGATGTCGTCGCCGGTGCCGTTCCAGCCGGCGATGGCCCGGCGGACCTCGCCCAGCGTGCGGTCGTCGACCGGGGCGTACGACAGCCCGTCCTGGCCCAGGACCTCCAGCGTCACCCCCTGCGCGGCCTTGGCGCTGTGGTCGGGGTCGCGCAGCAGGGCCAGGTCGCTGTGCGCGTGCATGTCGATGAAGCCGGGGGCGAGGACCAGCCCCTCCGCGTCCAGCTCCCGTACCGCCCTGGGCCGTTGACAGCCCGCCGCCGCGGCCTCCTGGACGATCGCGACGATCCTGCCGCCGTCGACCACCACGTCCGCGCGGTAGGAGTCCGCGCCGCTGCCGTCGACGACGTCCGCGTCCCGGATGACGAGGTCTTCCATGCCCGGCCCTCCCTCAGGGGAACGTACGGATGGATCAGAAGAAGGTACGGATGTACTCGACGACCGTGCCGTCCGCCCGCGCGACCGGGATCAGCGGCCACTTGTCGAACGAGGTGCACGGATGGGACAGTCCGAGCCCGACCCAGTCGCCGACCTCGACGTCCGCCTCCCCGGTGGTGCGCAGCCAGGCGTGCTGGTCGGACAGGGCGGTGACCGACACCCCGGTGGCCGGACGTTCCGCACCGTCGCGGCGGACCACCTGGGCGAACGGCAGGTCCAGGTCGTGGGCGGCGTCCCGCTTGCCCGCGTTGACGAACGCCTGCTCCGGGGTGGGCCGGGAGACGACCTGCGTCCACAGCCGGAACGCGGGCTCCAGGGCGCCCTCCTCCGGCACCCGGTTGAACGGGGTGAGCCGGCGGTAGTGACCGTCGTCGTGCGAGACGTACGCGCCGGAGCGCAGCAGCCTCAGCACCGGGGCGGAGAGCTCGGGGATCTCCGCGAACACCTCGGCGACCGTGTCGAACCAGGCGCTCCCGCCCGCGCTGACGACGATCTCCGCCACGCCCGCGAACCGCCCCGCCTTGTCGAAGTCGGCGGCGAGCGCCACCAGCCGGCGCAGCCAGGCCCGCACCCGCTCCTCGTCGGCCCGCGGCACCTCGCCCTCGTACCCCGCGACCCCCACCAGCCTGAGGGTCGTGGTGGCGGCCACCGCGTCCGCGACGGCCGCGCACTCCGCCTCCGTACGGACCCCGGTGCGGGCGCCCTCCCCGGCGGCGAGCTCGACGACGACGTCCAGGGGGCGGGCGGCCCCGGCGAGCGCCGCGTGCATCAGCTCCACCCCGCGCACGGAGTCGACGTAACAGACGAGCTGGAAGTCCGGGTCGGCGTCGAGCTGTCCGGAGATCCAGCGCAGGGCCGCCGGGTCCACCAGCTCGTTCGCGAGGAACACCCGCCCGACGCCGAACGCCCGCGCCACCCGGACCTGGTGCGGGACGGCGAGCGTGATGCCCCAGGCGCCGTAGTCGAGCTGCCGCCGGAAGAGCTGGGGTGCCATGGTCGTCTTGCCGTGCGGCGCGAACGCGAGACCGTGCCGGGTCGCGTACGTCTCCATCAGACGCAGATTGTGCTCCAGGCGCTCGGCGGAGAGGGCGAGCACCGGAGTGGTGAAGCCGTCGGTGAAGAGGTTGCGGCGCTGGGCGGTCAGCTCGGCGACGGTGAGGCCGTCGGCGTCCGGGGGGAGGCCTTTGAAGCGGTGGTCGACTGCTTCCTCCGCGAGGCGGGCGAGCGCTTCCGTACCGGGCACGAGGCCTCCCTGATCGAGCCTGTTGCACTCTCTGCAACAGGCGTTGCGTATATCGCTCACCGCTGTCTAACATCCACGCCAATGCCGGGTCAATGACGAGGAGCTGCGACCATCGTGACTGCCCCCGACGCCGTGGACGTCGTCGCGCTCGGCGAGTCCATGGTCACGTTCCTGCCCACCCGCCCCGGCCGACTCGCCGACGTCCCCTCCTTCGACCGGGCGATCGGCGGCGCGGAGTCCAACGTGGCGTGCGGGCTGGCCGCCGCCGGCCATGCCGTGAGGTGGGTCAGCCGGGTCGGGGCGGACGGGTTCGGCGATCACCTGGTCGCAGCGATCGGGGCGTACGGCGTCGATGTCTCGTCCGTCGGGCGTGATCGGTCCCGTCCGACGGGCGTGTACTTCCGTACGGCGGGGGACCGGGCCGGCACGGATCACGAGGTGGCGTACTACCGGGCGGGCTCGGCGGCCTCGGCGATGTCCACGGCCACGGTGGATCCGGCGGTGGTGCGGGCGGGGCGGGTGCTGCATCTTTCGGGGATCACGGCGGCGCTGTCCTCCGGCTGTCTCGAACTGCTGTGGGAGCTGACCGCACCTGGACCGGATCGCCCCCTGATCTCCTTCGACGTCAACCACCGCAGCGGTCTGTGGCCGACGGCCGAGGGGCCGAGGGTGCTGCTGGAGCTGGCGCGGCGGGCGGATCTCGTGTTCGTGGGGGAGGACGAGGCGGAGGAGGCGTGGGGGGTCACGGGAGGCCCTTCGGCTGTCCGGGAGGTGTTGCCCGAGCCGCCGGTCCTGGTGGTGAAGCGGGGAGAGGCGGGGGCTACCGCCTTCGTTTCGGGGGCGGGGAGCCGTGGGCCGGTCGCGCCCACGCCCCTGGGGTGGGATGACTCGCCTGGCATCTTTGTCCCCTCCGTCGCTGTCGACGTCGTGGCGAGCACCGGCGCCGGGGACGCCTTCGCCGCCGGGTTTCTGTCCGCGACCCTGCGGGGGCTCCCCCTCCGGGACCGGCTGCGCCACGGCCATCTCTGGGCCGCCGCCGCCCTCACCGTCCCCGGTGATCTCGCCGTACCCCCCTCCCGCGGCCACGCCGACCGGCTCGCCGCCCTCGACGACCACACGTGGGGGACACTTCGACTCGGTCCTGGCTGGACGCAAGCCGGGGCCGCCCCGGAGGAAGTATCCACCCCATGAGCCAGACCGTCGACCGAGCGCTGAGCATCCTGCCGCTGCTCGCCGAGGGCCCCGCCGATCTCGGCCAGGTCGCCGACCGCCTCGGCGTGCACAAGTCGACGGCCCTGCGGCTGCTGCGCACCCTCCATGAACACGGCCTGGTCTACCGCCAGTCCGACCAGCGCTACCGCCTCGGCGCCCGGCTCTTCGCCCTCGCCCAGGAGGCGATGGAGAACCTCGACATCCGCGAGATCGCCCACCCCCACCTCGTCCGCCTCAACGAACAGTGCGGGCACACCGTGCATCTCGCCGTGTACGAGGAGGGCGAGGTCCTCTACATCGACAAGGTCGAGAGCCGCTACCCGGTGCGGATGTACTCGCGGATCGGCAAGCCCGTGGCCATCACGGTCGCCGCCGTCGCCAAGCTGCTCCTCGCCGACCTCCCGGAGGCCGAGCGGCGCGCCGTCGCCGAGACGCTCGACTATCCGATGTACACGGCCCGTTCCACGCCCGGCGCCCCCGCGTTCCTGCGGGAGCTGGAGAAGGTGCGGGAACAGGGCTGGGCCACCGACCTCGGCGGTCACGAGGAGTCCATCAACTGCGTCGCCGCCCCGGTCCGGGGCGCGGACGGCCGGGTGGTCGCCGCGATGTCGGTCTCCGCGCCGAACGTCGTCGTCACCGCCGACGAACTCCTCGCCCTCCGCCCGCTGGTGCGCCGTACGGCGGACGCGATCAGCGGGGAGTACTCCGGCAGGACGCCGATCAAGGAAGCCATCCGATGAAGGAAGCAGTCCGATGACCGAGAAGACCGCGCTCACCCCGAAGACCCACACCGCGCCGCCCGCGAAGTTCTCCCACGGTGTGCGCAAGGGCAACATCCTCCAGGTCGCCGGCCAGGTCGGTTTCCTGCCCGCCGAGGAGGGCAGGCCCCCGACGCCCGCCGGGCCCACCCTGCGCGAGCAGACCCTCCAGACCCTCGCCAACGTCGAGGCGATCCTCCAGGAGGGCGGGGCGCGCTGGGAGGACGTGATGATGATCCGGGTCTATCTGACCGACGTGGACCACTTCGCGGAGATGAACGAGATCTACAACGCCTACTTCGCGGACCTCACCGAGGCCCCCGCCGCCCGCACCACCGTCTACGTCGGTCTCCCCGCCGGACTCCTCGTCGAGATCGACGCGCTCGCCGTGCTCGGCTGACACGGCCGGGTTGAGCGTGTTCGGGTGAGCCTCTCCCGGCCTCTCCCTTGTAGGCCTCCGGTAACGAAGTAGGGGCTGGCTGTGTCCGGCACAGGATCTTCGACCATACTTCGCGCTGTGGAGCAGCAGCGGATAGGTTCGAGCAGCAAGCCCCTGGAGGGCGCCGGGTTCGACCCGGCGTTCATCCCCGGACTGTCGTCGCCCGTCAAGGCTGAGCCGGAGGACGCGAAGCCGGCCGAGGAGGCCGAGGAGTCCGAGGAGACAGCCGAGGAGACGGCCGAGGAGACAGCCGAGGTCACGGAGCCGGCCGAGGCCGAGGAGACCCCGGCCGCCGAGGAGGCCTCCGCCGAGGAGGAGGCCTCCGACGGCCCCGTCTTCGAGGCCGCCGACCGCCGGGCGCGGATCACCGCCGACGCCCGGGGCGTCCGGCTCCGCCTCGACGAGGAGGCGTGCGAGTTCCGCTGGGACGAGATCGGCGCCGTCGAGACCGAGGCCCCGCGCTTCGGCAAGCGGTTCACCATCACGGTCCACACCCCTGACCGCCGCTGGTACCCGATCGAGATCGAGGCGACGGCCAGGTCCCGCTTCAAGGAGTGGGAGACGTCGTTGGACGAGGTCCTGGACGCCTACTTCGAAGAGGGCGACGACTAACTGCAGTACTGGGCGGCTTTACCGATCGACCGGTACATGCAGTCCGCGTTCTCCAGCAACTGCAACACCGCGTCCCGGTTCCGGGAGGTCTCCCGCTCGATCACCTCGTCGGGCGGGTAGAACCCACCCCCGGAGCTGGACGTCGGATACATCTCGAACGTGTACGAGAAGATCTTGTGCACGCCCCAGAGGTAGTCGTCGATCGTCCCGTCGGTGATGTACAGGTCGCTCGACTGCTCCGCGGTGTACCCGTTGCTGGCCGCCATCTTCTGCCCCACCGCCTTGAACGCGGCGTTGTCGTCGGCCGTCATCCCGGTCGCCGTGTCCGAGTACGTGTAGCCGAACGGCCACAGCACCAGCTCGCTGTAGGTGTGGAAGTCGACCCCGGCGGTGATCTGCTGCTTGCCGCCCACGACCCGGCTGCGGACGAAGTCGGAGACGACCTTCACCTCGGGTGCGGACTCGGCCGAGGCGCCCCGGTAGGTCTCGGAGGACGTGGAGCCGGAGGAGCCGCCGCAGCAGCCGAACTTGTAGTTCCAGTTCCGGTTGAGGTCCGTACCGACGTACGAGGAACCGGAGTTGGGCTGCCGGTTCTTGCGCCAGGAGCGGTAGGAGCCGGTGGCGATGTCGTACTCGCCGCCGTCCGGGTTGAGGTCGGGGATGATCCAGATCTCGCGCCCGTTGACCATGTTCGTCACCCGGGAGTCGGTGCCGTAGCCGGCGCCCAGTTCGCGGAGCAGATACAGGGCCATCTCGACGGTGAGGTGCTCACGGGCGTGCTGGTGATGCGTGAACAGCACCTCCGGCTCGGCCTCGTCGGTGCCGACGTTGTCGCTGATCTTGATGGCGACGATGTCCCGGCCGCCGTACGACTTGCCGATGACCTGCTTGCTCATGATGCTCGGGTAGGCCGCGATGCGCTGGTCGATCTCCGCGGTCATCTCGGCGTAGTTGTGGTACTTGGCGTCCGCCGTCGGGAAGTCGAACAGGCGCACCTCGTCCGCGGCGAGGCGGTCGGGTGCGGAGCCCACCGGGGTGACCTCGTACCCCTGGGAGCGCAGCTTGCTGATCTGGTCGGCGCGGCCGGAGACGACCACGGTCTCCTCGTCGGCCTCGTCGACGCTCACCCCGGCCCGGGCGATCGCGGTGCGGGTGACGGGGGTGTTGTGGTCGACGTGGATCTCGTACTGGCGGATGTCGTCGGCGGAGGGGGTGGCCTTCGGGGCGCTGTCGGCGGAGGCGTGGCCGGCCGTCGCCGAGATCGGGGCCGCGAGGGCGAGGGCGAGCAGGGTGGCGAGGGCGGCGGTGCGCCTGCCGCTGCGGGCGCGGGTGGCGCCGGCGCCTGAGCCGCGGATGCGAAGTCGCATGAACTCTCCTTGTGGGGAGTGGTCGTGGGGGGCGTGCTGTGCGCTTGCTGTGTGCGGCGGTGCGGTGTCGCACATGGTCCGGTGTTGGCATGGTCAGGTCAAGACAGCGCATGACGCCGCTGGCCTGAATCATGCGGAAAGGGACGAGCTGATCGGCGGCGCAGTGTACGCGTGGGCGTGTCGCGGCGAACGGACCTTGCGGAAGTGCACCCGTGGGGGTGAGGGCGAGGTGCATATATGTACCGCCCGGGGAAGCCTGAGGGTCCGCACGAACGCACCCCCAGAGGACTGGCCGATCATGGGCGGATCAGCGCCGCGCCGGGACTGCCACCTGCCGGTGGAGACGACCAGCTTCGTCGACCGGCGGAGCGAACTGGCCGAAGGGCGCGAACTCCTGGCCAGGGCGAGGCTGGTCACCCTGACGGGCCCCGGCGGAGTGGGCAAGACCCGCCTCGCCGGCCGGATCGCGGCCCGTGTCGCCCGCGCCTTCCCCGACGGCGTGCGCTTCGTCCATCTCTCCGGCCTGCACGACCCGGCCCTGGTCCCGCTGGCCGTGGCCGACGCGCTCGGCCTGCACGACCACTCCGGACGCCCGGCGCTGGACTCCCTCGTGGAGCGCGTACGGGACCGCCGGCTGCTCCTCGTCGTCGACAACTGCGAGCATCTGCCGACCGCCTGCGCCGCCCTCGCCGGCGCCCTGCTGCGCGGCACCACCGGCATCCGCGTCCTGGCCACCAGCCGCCACCGCCTCGGACTCACCGAGGAACACCTCATGGAGGTACGGACGCTGCCGGTACCCGACCCCGACGGCGACCTCACCGCCGCCGACGGCTACCCCGCCCTCGCCCTGTTCGCCGACCGCGCCGCCGCGGTGGTCCCCGGCTTCCGCCTCACCGCCGCCAACCGCTCCGCCGTCGCCCGCCTCTGCCGCCGCCTCGACGGACTCCCGCTCGCCATCGAACTCGCCGCCGTCCGGATGCGCGTCCTCGACGTCCACCAGCTCCTCGCCCGCCTCGACGACCGCTACCGCCTCCTCACCGGCGGCAGCCCCGCCGTACTGCCCCGCCACCAGACCCTCAGGGCGGCCGTCGACTGGAGCCATGAGCTGTGCGACGCGCGGGAGCAGGCGGTGTGGGCGCGGTTGTCGGTACTGGCGGGGAGCTTCGACCTCGCGGCCGCCGAAGCGGTGTGCGGTGCGGTGGTCGCGGGGGGATCTGCCCCCCGGGCCCCCCGTGTCGGCCCTGAACGGGCCTCGTCCTCAATCGCCGGACGGGCTCGGTGCACCGACGTTCTCGAAGCCGTCGCCGGGCTCGTCGACAAGTCCGTCCTGTGCCGTGAGGTCGCTCCCGACGGCGCGCTGCGCTACCGGCTGCTCGACACCCTGCGGCACTACGGGCTGGAGCGGCTGCGGGAGACGCCGGGGGAGGAACGGGCCGCCCGGGTCCGGCACCGGGACTGGGCGCAGGAGCTGGCCGCCGCCTGCGAGCGGGAGTGGTTCGGGGCCGGGCAGCCCGGGATCGTCGCCCGGCTGCGCGCCGACCGGGACAACCTCCGCGCCGCCCTGGACTTCTGCCTCACCACCCCCGGCGAGGCCCATGCCGGGCTGCGGCTGGCCGGCACCCTGTGGTTCCACTGGCATGCCTGCGGAGCCCCCCGCGAAGGCCGGTACTGGCTCGACCGCGCCCTCGACGCCAACCCCGACCCCAGCCCCGAACGGGCCCGTGCCCTGTGGACGGCGGGCCTGCTCGCCGGCTGCCCGGAGGACCTCACCCGGGGCCGCCGCCGCGCCGAGGAGGCCCGAGCCCTCGCCCGGCGCCTGGGCGACCCGGCCGAGGCCGCCCACGCCGACTACGTCATCGGTGTCGTCCGGCTGTTCAGCGACGACATCCCCGGCGCCCTCGCCCACTTCCGCGCCGCCGTGGCCCGCGGCCGCGCCCCCGGCCAGCACCTCGGCCTCCTCGGCCTGGACCACGTCGAACTCGCCTGCGCCCTCGCCTTCCTGGGCCGGGCCGACGAGGCCATCGAGGTGTGCGAGGAGATCCGCCGGCTCTGCGCGGAACACGGCGAGCAGTGGGTGCTGTCGTACGGGGAACGCATCCTCGCCCTCGCCCACGCCGTGAAGGGGGACGCCGAGCGGGCGGAGGCGCACGCCCGTGAGGCGCTGCGGCTCAAGCTCGCGGTCCACGACGTCGTCGGCATCGGCCTCACCCTCGATCTGCTGGCCCGGATCGCCGCCGACCGGGGCGCCCACCGCCGGGCGGCCCTCGTGCTCGGCGGCGCCGACCGGGCCTGGACCGACGTGGACCGGGACCGCTGGGGCGCGGCCTGCCTCAACGCCACCCGCCGCGCCGCCGAGGACCGGGTCCGCGAGGCGATCGGGGCCGCCGCCTACCGCCGGGCCTACGACCGGGGCGCCGCCCTCGCCCTGCCCGAACTCGCCGCCCACGTCCTGGGCGACACGGGGGACGACACCGGGTTCGCCCGCCCCGACGGACCCGCCGAGGAGCCGCCCGCCGCCACCGTCCGCCTGACCCGACGCGAGGCCCAGGTCGCCGCACTCGTCGCCGAGGGACTCGCCAACCAGCAGATCGCCGACCGACTGGTGATCGCCCGTCGCACCGCCGAAGGACATGTCGAACGCATCCTCAGCAAGCTCGGGTTCAGCAACCGCAGCCAGATCGCCGCCTGGGTGGCCGCCCAGCGCTGACCGGCCCACCGCGCCACCCCCGCACCCACCCGACCCACCCCACCGACCCACCCCACCGATCCACGAGGGACCCATGACCGCTCCGTCTTCGCCCTCCCCGTCCCCCTCTTCCCCCTCTTCCCCCACTTCTCCCTCTCCGGCCCCGTGCGGTGCGTTCGACCACCGCATGTCCGTCTTCGGCACCGCCGAGGGCTTCCTCGCCGATGCCGTGCCCTTCCTCGCCGAGGGGCTCGCCGCCCCCGACGAGCCGCCGCCGATGGCGATCCTCGCCCCCGACCGGCTGGAGCTGCTGCGCGACGCCCTCGGCGCCGACGCCCGCCGCATCGGCTTCCTCCCGCACACCGACTGGTACACCGGCTCCGCGGCCAACGCCGTCGCCCGCGCCGCCGCCCACCTCGCCGGACACGGCGGCCCCGGCGGCCGGATGCACCTGCTCATGGAACCGGTGTGGAACGGCCGCGCCGGCCGCTCCCCGCGCGAGAGCGCCGAGTGGATCCGCTACGAGGCCCTCGCCAACCTCCTCTTCGCCTCCACCGCGACCACCGCGATGTGCGTCTACGACACCCGTACCGCGGGCGCGGTCCTCATCGAGGCGGCCCGCCGCGCCCACCCCGGCACGGGCGTGTACGAGGACCCGGTCCGCATCGCCGCCGAGCTGGACGCCGTACCCCTGCCGCCGGTCCCGTCCGACGCGCGGCGGCTCTCCGAACCGGCGCCCGAGGCGGTGCACGCCTGGGCCGCCGGGCGCGGGCTGGGCGGCGCCGACGCGGAGACGTTCACCACGGCCGTCACCGAGGCCGCCACCCTCGGCCGGGTCACCGGCGCGGTCCTGTGGGGCGAGGCGCCCGGCTGTGTCTGCGAACTCCTGCTGGCCGAACGGATCGACGACCCGCTCATCGGTTTCGTCCCGCCCCGGGCCGCCGGTCCGGCACCCGGGCAGGGGCTCTGGTACGCCCGTCAGGTGTGCGCGTACGTCGACGTCCGCGACGCCGGGGGCGAGGGCACGGCCGTACGGTTGCAGTACGCGTGAGCCCACCCGTGTGAGCGGTGCGGGTACGGAATCGGGTAGTCCTCCCCGTACGGGAAAAGCCCGGGGAGGACATCCTGAGGCCATGGCCATGCTGCGACTCTCCGGCGGAGGACCCCGCCCGGAACCCGCTCCTCGCTACGGCGCCCATCCCCAGCCGCCGATGGGCGCCGGCCACTGGAGCGCCGAGTACGAACCCCGGCCCGCCGTCGTGCGGGAGGCACGGGCACAGGTCCGCGGACAGCTGGAGGGGTGGGGGCTCGCGGAGCGCGGCGATCTGGCCGACACGGCCGAGCTGCTCGTCAGCGAGCTGGCCACCCATGCGCTGCTCCGGTCGGGGAGCCGTTTCCGGCTCACGCTGACGGCCGCGCACGGGGTGCTGCGGTGCGAGGTGGCGGACCGGGGGGCGTGCGGGCCCGAGGAGGGCGAGTGCTGCGGGGCGGACGGCGGGCGGGGGCTGTTCCTGGTGGACGCGCTGGCCCGGCGGTGGGGATGCCGGCCGGAGGAGGCGGGGAGGATCTCTTGGTTCGAGCTGGAGACGTGCCCCTTCGGGCACTGAAGTGATTGCGCAGGGCAAGCTTGAGTTTCTCAAGCTTGAGTTTGGCAAGTACCTCTCCTAGGCTCGTGCTCCCCTAGGAGAGGTGCCCCGCCGTGGCCGTGACCGAGCTGGACGACAAGACCGCCCTCGTGCTGATCGACCTTCAGGCGGGCACGCTCGCCGCCCCGACCACGCCGTACCCGGCGGCCGACGTGGTCGCCCGGGCCGCCGCGCTCGCCGACGGCTTCCGGGCCGCCGGCGCCCCCGTGATTCTCGTCCGCATGGCCACCTCGCCCGACGGCGCCGACGCCGTGCCCGGCCGCAGCGAGGCCGCCCGGCTGGCCGGCGGCCGCTCCCGCCCCTACGACCTCGGCCCGATCGCCGAACCGCTCACCGGCCACGACGGGGACCTCCACGTCACCAAGCGGAACTGGGGCGCCTTCCTCGGCACCGACCTGGACCTCCAGCTGCGCCGCCGCGGCATCACCCAGATCGTCCTCGGCGGCATCGCCACCAGCCTCGGCGTCGAGTCGACCGCCCGCGCCGCCCATGAGCACGGCTACCACGTCACGTTCGCCGTCGACGCGATGACCGACATCGACGAGGACGCCCACCGGCACAGCGTGTCGTACCTCTTCCCGCTGATCGGCGAGCCGGGGACGACGGAGGAGATCCTGGCGCTGCTCAAGGGCTGACCGTGTCGGTCAGCCACTGCGGGCTGAGCGCGATCCTCCGCAGATCGCCCAGGGTGAGGGCGGGCGCCTCGCGGGTCGCGGGCTTGTTCTGGTCGCCGGTGTTGAAGGCGCTGATCACGACCCGCAGCCCGCTCTTGCGCAGGGTGTCCGCCGTCCACATCACGACCCCCGCCCCGCCCTTCTCACCGGGCGCCTGACGGACCGTGACCAGGGTGCCGTCCGCGAGGGTCTCCGCGTCGGAGCCGAAGAGCTCGTCGGCGACGTCGGACATCCCGGGCTGCACATTGACCTGGACGAGGCTGCGGCCCTTGCCGTCGTCGACGACGAAATACCCGTACCCGGTCTCCTCGCTGCCGCTGGAGACGACGGCGGCCCTCTCGGGCAGCAGCAGCTTGAGCTTGCGCAGGATCGTCGGGCCGGACAGCTCCCCCGGACGGGTGGGGGCACCGGCCGCGGCGCTCGGCGTCCGCTCCTGCGGCAGGGCCTCGATGATCGCGCGCCACTCGGTGGCCGAGGCCAGCGCCTTCAGCTGCTTCGGGCCGAGGGGCGGATCCGTCCGGGTGATCGGCTTTCCCTTCTCCGCCGGGGAGTTCCACTCGGTGACGCTGACGCGCAGGCCGTCCGGGGTGACGAGATCGGCGCCCCACGCCTTGGTGTCGACCCGCCGGTCGGGATACTCGTACCCCTGGTAGACCGTGATCGCGGAGCCGTCGGGCAGGCTCTCCGTCGTGCAGCTGTCGAAGCCCGACTGCGCGCCCTCGGGGCACGGCATCACCTCGGCGGAGGGATTGATGTTCCGCCCGCTCGGTGTGATCCGCTCCAGCCCCACGGAGAGGGACCCCTCGCCCTGTCCGTCGTCGAACACCCCCACCGCGAGCGGCGGCAGCTCCTCGTCGGTGCCGCGCGCCGCCGTGCTGGTGAACCTGCCCCGGGGGAGCAGCTTCTGGAGGGTGCGCACGACGTCGTCGGCGGAGTAGGTGCGCGCCGGCGCGGGTGTGCCGCTGCCGGCGACCGACGAGGGGTGCGGGGCGGGCGTGCCGTGCCAGGGCACGAGCAGCGCGCCGCCCACCCCGACGAGCGCGAGGCTCGCCGCGCTGCCCGCGACCGCGGCCCGGCGCTGCAACTGGAGCCGCCGGCCACGCCGGGCACCTGCGGCGGCGAGTTCGGTGCGCGGGGCGTCGAAGGTGCCGCCGGCCTCGTGCAGTGCGGCGGAGAGCCGGTCCTCGAACGGGCCGGTGTGCTGGTCTGCGGGCATGGTGAACCACCGTTTCCACGGGCTGGAGATGACGTCGGGTGGGTGGGTGAAGGTGGGGTCGGGTGTGATCAGGCGCGGTCGGGCGCGGTCAGGGGCGGTCAGGGGCGTACGTACTCGCCGATGTCCTCGCCCAGCAGCTCCCGCAGCCGTCCCAGCGCCCGCGAGCACCGGGTCCGTACGGCCGCCGAGCTGGCGTTGAGGGCACTGGCGGTCTCCTCGATCGACCGGTCCTCCCAGTACCGCAGCACCACCACGGCCCGGTCCTTCGCGGGCAGCCGGCCGAGGGCCTGGAGCAGGGTGAGCCGCAGCGGCGTGTCGGTGCCGCCGCCGTCCGGCAGGTCGGGGAACGCCTCCACGGCCCGCTCCCGGCTGCTGCGTCTGCGCCGGTGGGCGAGGAAGGTACGGGTCAGGACGGTCTGCGCGTACGCCGCCGGGTTGTCCGCCCGGGATACCCGGCCCCAGCGGACGTACAGCCTGCCGAGGGTCTCCTGCACCAGATCCTCGGCGAGATGGGTGTCCCCGGCGGTGAGCAGACACGCGGACCGGTAGAGATGCCCGGTGCGCGCCGCCGCGAACTCGGCGTACTCGTCCGCACGGACCTTCCTCATACGCGTCCCCCCTGTGGTGTGCCGTCCTCACCTCATCGATGCGGTGGGACGGGAGAAATGTTTCAGGGGGGACCGAAAGCGGGATCACAGGGGGCTCCAGGTAGGTTGCCCGGGTGACAGACCAGCCGCCGCCACCACCCCCGGCCGTCCCGCCGGGCTTCGGACCGCCTCCGCCCCCGTACGCCCCGGGGCCGCCGCAACCGCCCGCTCCCGGACCGGAGTTCCTCGCCGTCGACAAGCACAACTCGATCGTCGTCGACGTCTCCGGCGTGGCCTTCGAGATGTACGACATCACGGTCGACTTCCCCTGGCCCGAGGTGCGGAGCGTCCACTACAGGGCGAGCCCCAACGGCAAGGCGCTGATGGTCGCCGTGGTCCACCTGGACGGCCGGGTGTACGAGTGCGTCGTGAACGCCCGGCCGCGCGAACTGCTCCACACCTGGTTCGCGCAGCTGGCCTGGGTGCTCGGCCACTACCGGCCGCTGGGCTAGCCGGGATCTGCAACCCAGGTAAGAGGCGGGAATACGACCCGAGCGGGAGTCGGGCCCCTCACCTGCGGCCATAGCCTGGGCCCACCATGAAGCGAACCGACGACCGGCTGATCCCGGTCCTGCTGATCTGCGTCCAGGCGCTGGTGTGGCCCGGGGCGACGCTCGTGCGCGGCAGCGTCCCCTCCGCGTCCGACCTGCTCGTGGCCGCCCTGGTCGCCGGACCGCTGACCGCCGCGCTCGCCCTGCGCCGGGCCCGCCCGGTGACCACCCTGGTCCTGGTGGCCGTCGCCTGCGGACTGGGGGCCGGGCCGCTGCCCACGGGAGCGGTGGCGGTGTTCGGGACCGCGGGTGCCGCGCTGGCCCTGTTCACCGTGGCGAGCGAACGCGACACCTTCACCGCCGTGCTGTGCGTGGTCACGCTTCCCTTCTGGCAGTTCACGCAGGACGTCACCCTGCACGGGCTCAGGGACGGCGACGGCCTGGGCGTCGCCCTCACCGCCCTGCTGTACGTGGCCGCGTGCGGCGGCGGCCTGGTGGCCCGGCGGGTCCGGCGGGCCCGGCAGGCGGCCGAGCGGGCGCTGCGCCGCGCCGAGGCCGAGCGCCACCGGCTCCCCGCCGCCGAACGGCGCCGGATGGAAAGGGAGCTGCACGACGTCAGCGCGCACCATCTGACCGCCGTGGTGGTCACCGCGGGCGCGGCGCTCGGGCTGCGCGAGCGGCGCCCCGAACTGGCCCAGGAGGCCCTGCGGTTCGCGGCCGAGACCGGCCGGGAGGTCACCCGGGCCCTCGGCGCGGTCCGGGCGCCGACACCCTCGCGGGAGGAACAGCCCACACCCGAGGAGCGGTTGCTCGCACTCGTCGCGGGGTTCCGCAGGCTCGACCAGCCCGTGGACTGCGAGATCGACCCCCTGCCGGACGGGATCGTCGCGGACGCGGCGTACGGCATCGTGCGCGAGGCGCTGACCAACGTGGCACGCCACGCGCCCGGCGCCCGTACGACGGTGCTCTGCCGGTACGGCGACACCCGCACCGACGTCGTGGTCACCAGCGCGGCCCCGCCGGCCGGGGCGACGGCGCACGCGGCGGGCCTCGGCGGCGGCCGCGGCCAGGGCTTCCTGCGCTCCCGCGCCCGGGAGGCGGGCGGCACCCTGAGCACCGGTCCGACGGCCGACGGCGGCTGGGAGGTGCGCGCGGCCCTGCCCGGCCGCAGCTCCGCGCCGGTGGAGGGCAGCGTGCCGCGGCGCTACCGGCTCGCCCAGGTCGTCGCCGCGCTCGGGCTCTCCCTCCAACCCCTGCTCCCCGCGCTGGTGATCCGCGAGGACACCGCGTCGTACACCTCGCACATCACGGCGGGCGCGCTGTTCGCCCTGCTCGCCGCGGCCCAGGCGGTCGCCCTGCTCTGGCTGCGCCGGACCCCCCGGCTCACGCTCGCCGCCCTGCTCGTCCTGGCCCCGCTGTGGCCGGTGGCGATGGCGCTGGGCGACTACACCGGCCCGGTGCTCCTGCCGCCCGCCCTGAGCATGCTCGCGACCTGCGCGGCACTGGCGGCCCGGGGGGAACGCCGTGGGGGCGACCCCGTGGCCCTCTTCGGGGATCGTCCGCTGCTCGCGGTCGTCCTGGCGGCGGTGGTGGTGCACGCGGGGGCCGCGACCGGCGCCGTCCTGGACCGGGGTACGGCGGTGCCCGGGTGGGCGGTGGCCGCGGGTGTCACGGCGGGGGTCCTGGCGGTGGCCGGGGCGGCCGTGGCGGCCGGGGTCCGGCGGGGGCGGCGTGACCGGGCCGACCGGGGTGCGCGCGAGGAGCGCCTCGCCGCCTGGACCGGGGAGGCCGTCCGGGACGCGTGGGCCGAGCGGCGCCGGATCGCCGCCGGGCTGGAGACCACCGTGCTGGCCCGCACCGCCGGCATGGTCGCCGAGGCGGAGGCGGGGCGGCTCGACTCCACCGTCGGCCGCGCCCGGGAGGCCCTGGCCGCGATGCGCGCCCTGCTCGACGCGGTCCGGGAGGACGAGACGGCGCCCGAACTGCGCCCCCAGCCCACCCTCCAGGCCCTCGACCTGCTCGCCGCCCAGTGCCGGGCCACCGGCCGCGCCATCGAGATACGGCTCACCGACCGCGTACCGGACCGGCTGCCCACGGCGGTGGACCTGACCGCCTACCATGCCGCCGAGACCCTGCTCGCGGCCGGCGGCGAGGATCCCGCCCTGCTCGAACTCGACACGGACGGCGATACGTTGACGCTGACCGCCACCGGTGTGCCGCTTGGCGCCCGCCCCGCCGTACGGGAGAGGCTCACGGCGCGGATCGCGGCGCTCGGCGGCACCCTGACCACCGAGGCGCCCGGCCCGGTCGGCCTCCGGCTGCCGCTGGCGCCGGTGGCGGAGCAGGCTGAGGAGAAGAGGAAACGATGAGTCTCAAGGTGCTGGTCGTCGACGACCAGGGCATCGTACGGGCGGGGTTCGCCGCGGTGATCGACGCCGAGGAGGACCTGACGGTCGTCGGCGAGGCCGGTGACGGCGCGGGCGCGGTGCGGCTGGCGGAGGAACTCCGGCCCGACGTGGTCGTCATGGACGTCCGCATGCCCGAACTCGACGGCATCGCCGCCACCCGCATCATCACCGGCCGCGAGGACGCGCCCCGGGTCCTCGTCCTGACCACCTTCGACCTCGACGCGTACGTCTTCGACGCCCTGCGCGCCGGGGCCTCGGGCTTCCTCCTCAAGGACGTCCAGCCGGCCGAACTCCTCCAGGGCATCCGGGTGGTGGCGGCGGGCGAGAGCGTGCTCGCCCCCTCCGCGACCCGGCGGCTGATCGGCCACTACGCCGCGGGCGGCGGGGCCGGGACCTCCTCCGACACCCCGGCCCCCGGCCTGGACACCCTGACCGCCAGCCAGCGAGGCGTCCTCACCCTGGTCGCGGCAGGCCTCAACAACGCGGAAATCGCTGACCAGTTGGGCATCACCGTGGGCACGGTCAAGTCCCACGTCAACGCGCTGCTGCGCAAACTCGGGCTGCGGGACCGCGTCCAGGCGACGATCCTCGCCTACGACCTGGGACTGGCCCGCCCGAACCCACCCGGCCTGCACCTCTGACCCGCCGACCGAGGAGAGCCCCCGTGACCAGCCGCCTGCGGCACGCCCTGACGGACGTCTTCGCCCTCGCCTACCTCGCGGTCTGCGCGGGCCTGCTGGTCTGGGCCCTGGTGGTGACCGCCCTCGACGACTCGGGCGAGTCCATGGCCGGAGTCGTCCCCCTCCTCGCCACGGCCCCCGCCAGCCTGGTCCTCGTGGTTCTCCCGGACCACGTCTCGATGATCGTGCTCGCCATCGCCCTAGGAGCCCTGGTCAACGCGACGGTCATCGGCTGGTGCGCCCGGATGCTGCGCCGTTGACCAGGGGATCGCTCACCTCAGCCGGTGCGGCTCACGGCAGCGCGTGCACATGCGCCCCCACCGTCGACGACCATGCGTTGCCCGCGGACGCGTCCCAGTTGGTGGACCAGGTCATCGCGCCCCGCAGGGCCGGGTAGGTCTTCGAGGGCTTGAAGGTGCCGCAGGACGTGCCCTTCGCGAGGCAGTCCAGGGCGTTGTTCACCACCGTCGGCGAGACATAGCCGCTGCCCGCGCCGCTGGGGGAGGCGGGGAGGCCCAGGCCGACCTGGGACGGGGCGAGGCCGCCCTCCAGCTGGATGCAGGCGAGGGCCGTCAGGAAGTCCACCGAGCCCTGGCTGTACACCTTGCCGTCGCAGCCCAGCATGGAACCGCTGTTGTAGTACTGCATGTTGACGACCGTGAGGATGTCCTTCACGTTCAGCGCGGTCTGGAAGTAGGCGTTGGACGTCGACTGCATGTCGATCGTCTGGGGGGCCATCGTCAGGATGAGGGACGAGCCCGCCTTCGAGGACAACGACCTCAGCGCCTGGCTCATGTACGTCGCGTTCAGGCCGTTCTCCAGGTCGATGTCGACGCCGTCGAAGCCGTACGTCTGCATCAGCGCGTACACCGAGTTCGCGAAGTTCGCCGCGGACGTCGCGTCGCTCACCGACACCGTGCCGTTCTGCCCGCCGACCGAGACGATCACCTTCTTCCCGGCGGCCTGCTTGGCCTTGATGTCGGCCTTGAACCGGTCGACCGTGTAGCCGCCGAGCCCGGCGGAGTCGAGGTTGAAGGTCACCGCGCCCGGGGTCGTCGTCGCGTCGGCGAAGGCGACGGCGATGATGTCGTACGCGGCCGGCACGTCCGCGATGCGCTGGACCGTCGCGCCGTTGTTGAAGTTCTGCCAGTAGCCGGTCACGGCGTGCTTGGGGAGCGCGGTGCCGGGGGTCCCGGTCGCCGTCGTCGTGCCCGTCACCGCCGCCGACTTCGGCGACTCGCCCGCCGTGTTCGTCGCCGTCACCTGGAAGCTGTACGACGTCGAGGCCGCGAGCCCGGTCACGGTCGCCGAGGCGCCGGTCACGGAGGCGACCTTCGTGCCCGCCCGGTAGACGTTGTAGCCCGTCGCGTTCGACACCCCGGTCCAGGAGAGGGAGACCGAGGAGGAGGTGGCTCCCGAGACTGTCAGGGCCGTCGGGGCGGAGGGGACGGTCGGGGCCGGGTCGCCGCCTCCGCCGCCGTCGGGGCCGTAGACCGAGAGGTCGTCCGCGTAGTACGGCTGCTGGCCGTACCAGCCGTGGGTGTAGACCGTGACCGAGGTGGTCGAGGAGCCGGTGGTGAAGGTGGTCCGGAGCTGGGTCCAGGCCGAGGAGTCGGGGGTCCAGGTGGACACGTCCGTCGTGCCCGTGCCCGTCACGCCCAGGTAGGCGTAGCCGCCCTGCACCCAGGCGCTGAGCGTGTAGGTGGAGTTGGGCTTCACGGCCACCGTCTGGGTGCACTGGGCGTTGTCCTGGCCGGCCGGGGTCGCCTTGAGGGCGGCCGCGCCGCCGTGCACCGGCGAGGACACCGTCGTACCGCTGCCGGCCGAACAGGACCAGTTGGTCAGGCCGGACTCGAAGCCGGCGTTCTTCGCGTTGTTCAGGTCCGCGGCGGACGCCTGAGCCGCGCCCGCCAGGGACAGGGCGAGGGCGGCGGTGACCGCACCCGACCAGATCCGCGTCCAGATCCTCGTCACTCGTTTGTGTGGGGACATGACAACACGTTGGTCCAGACCAATTCACTTGTCAAGAGATCCGCTTGTGGAGGGTCCGTGTGCGCAACCTGCCCCGGTTTGACGTGACTTGCGCGAAGAACAGTTCCTTACCAGCTACGGAAAGCTGTTCTCCGGCCACAA
The DNA here is from genome assembly GCF_040630405.1 of Streptomyces sp. NPDC005811. NCBI lineage: Bacteria > Bacillati > Actinomycetota > Actinomycetes > Kitasatosporales > Streptomycetaceae > Streptomyces > Streptomyces sp. NPDC005811. Next base: position 64,111 of record NZ_JBEXXK010000041.1, on the reverse strand, counting down.
GCGCGTGGTTACAGTGCTGACGTAGTCACGCAATGAAGTCACCTCGGTGCGCCGGAGTAACTCCCGGTGGACCGGACCGCGGGAATCGGGGAGCTGCGCGTGCCAACTGCCGTTGCCGTGACCGGCGCCGACCTGGCGCTGCCGCCGCAGGACGAGCGGACCCTGCCCGCCGTCGTGCTCGCCGACCTGGACCGCCAGCCGCTGGAACAGGCCCTGGACGCCGTACAGCTCCTCGTCGAGCAGCACGGACACCTCGTCGTCGTGTACTCACGGGCCGTCCCGCCCGCCGTGGAACAGCGGCTGCACACCATCCGCTCGCTCCTGGAGAGCGACCGCATCGCGCTCTACCGGCCCGACCTGCCGCCCCTCGGCGTCGCCGTCCTGGCCCGCCAGCTGCGCCAGCTCGCCTCCTGCGACCTCGGGCCGGGCGTGCTCGCCTCGGCGGGCCGGCTGCTCACCCACTACATCCACGCGGGCGCGCTCCTCGGCTCCGTCGCCCGGCTCGACCGGGTGCCGGTCGTCGGGCTGAAGTCGCACGCCCGGTCCTGGGTCCCGGGCAGCCAGTTCGCCGTGCTCGCCCATCCGCAGCCGGAACTGGTCAAGGCCGCCCCCGACGTCACCCTCCCCGGGCCCGAGTTCGGGACCTGGATGCTCGTCGGCCGCGGTCAGCTCCAGTCCGACTGGGTCACCGGCACCCTCGCCCCCGCCTGGAAGGCACAGGGCCTGCGGGAGACCGAGGCGCCCGCCGAGTCCGCCGACTGGTGGGGCACCCCCAAGCTGATCGAGTTCTGCGCCTATCTGCCCGACCTGTCGGTCCTCTACCAGCTCGTCGCCTCGGTCCGGCAGGGCGTCTGCCACTGGTGCGGGATCGACGTCATCGGCGACCGCTGCGTGTTCTGCTCCGCCACCCCGCCGCCCGCCGCCGAGCTCACCACCCGCCCCGTCCGCGCCCTCACCACCGGCTAGACGCCCCACCACCGGTTCGGACGCCCCACCAGCGGGCGAGAAGCGCCGGCACCGACCACCGTTCCCGCTCGACCCGACCCCCAACGAGGTTGCACGGTTCCATGAACTCCCGTCAGCGCCGCGGCGTGATTCTCCTGCTCCTGTCGGTGTTGTGCGCCCTCGGTGCCTTCGCCGGTGTCCTCTCCGTCATCGACGACGTGAACTCCAAGGTCGGCCCCGAGGTCACCGCCTACGAGCTGCGGTCCGACATCGCGCCGTACACGGCTCTCGAGGAGAGCCAGTTCAAGAAGATCGAGATGCCGAAGCGCTGGCTGTCGGAGAACGCCGTCACCGACCTCGCCGCGATCGACAAGAAGATCGCCGTGACGACGCTGAAGAAGGGCTCGCTGCTCCAGAGCGACATGATCGTCGACCAGCCCGCCCTCCAGCCGGGGCAGCAGGAGGTCGCCATCATGGTCGACGCGGCGACCGGCGTCGCGGGCAAGATCAGCCCCGGCTCCTCGGTCAACGTGTACGCCACCTTCGAGGGCGCCCGCGACTCCGACCCCGACCAGTCGAAGATCATCGTCACCAACGCGCGCGTCCTCGACGTCGGCAGGATCACCGCCCTCGACCCCGACCGCAACGACCGCGACAACTCCGTCACCGACGCGGTCCCCATCACCTTCGCGCTGTCGACCCTGGACGCCCAGCGCATCACGTACGCCGAGTCCTTCGCCAAGCGCGTCCGCCTCGCCCTCGTGGCCCCCGGCGGCGCCACCACGATCCCCGACCAGGACCGTACGTACGAACTCGTCACGGACAAGTGAGAGGCCGCCGCCCATGCCCACGAGGATCCTCCCGGCCGTCGGCGACGCGGACGCGGTCCGCTCCCTCACCACCCTGCTCAGCCAGCTCCCGGACGCCGAACCGGTCACCCCCGTCGCCGACTCCACCCAGCTCGTCGACACCCTCGCCCGCCTCGCCGCCGAGTCCGTCGACGAACTCCCCGAGGTCGTGATCGTCCACGAACGCATCGGCCCCGTCCCGGCGCTGGAACTGGTCCGCGAGGTCGCCCTGCGCTTCCCGGCGGTCGGCGTCATCCTCGCCACCACCGACGCCGGCCCCGGCCTCTTCCAGGCCGCCATGGACTCCGGCGCCCGAGGAGTCGTCACCCTCCCCCTCGGCTACGAGGAGCTGTCCCACCGCGTCCAGTCCGTCGCCCAGTGGTCCGTGGGCGTACGGCGCCATCTCGGCCACGGGGGCGAGGTGGTCCCCGGCGTCGGCGGGACCGTCGTCACCGTCAGCGGCGCCAAGGGCGGAGTGGGGGCCACCCTCACCGCCGTCCAGCTCGCCCTCGCCGCCCAGGCCTCCGGCCGGCCCACCGCGCTCGTCGACCTCGACCTCCAGACCGGCGACGTCGCCTCCTACCTGGACGTCCAGTTCCGCCGTTCGGTCGTCGACCTCGCCGCCATCACCGACCTCTCGCCCCGCATCCTCGCCGAGGCCGTCTTCCGCCACGACTCCGGGCTGGCCCTCCTGCTCGCCCCCGCCGAGGGCGAACGCGGCGAGGAGGTCACCGACCGCGCCGTACGCCAGATCGTCGGCGCCCTGCGCTCCCGCTACGAGGTCGTGATCGTCGACTGCGGCGCCCAGCTCAGCGGCGCCGGAGCCGCCGCCGTCGAGATGGCCGACCGGGCCCTGCTCGTCACCACCCCGGACGTCGTCGCCGTCCGCGGCGCCAAACGCACCGTCCGCATGTGGGACCGGCTCCAGGTCCGCAAGGCCGAGGAGACGACCGTCGTCGTCAACCGGCACACCCGCGGAACGGAGATCCAGCCGCCGCTCATCCAGAAGATCACCGGCACGGCCGTCGCCGCCACCGCGGTCCCCGCCAACTTCCGCGAACTCCAGGCGGCGGTCGACGCCGGACGCGTCCACGCCCTCGACGGCAAGGGCACCGTCCGCCAGGCCCTGTGGGCGCTCGCCGCCGAACTGGGCCTGGTCAAGGCGCCGGAGACGGCCCTCGTACGGCGGGGCGGGCGCGCCCGGGGCGCGGACCGGGGCAGCGGCGGCTTCCGGCGGCGGAAGGAGTGAGCGCCATGACCGGGCGAGGCGTGCGCGACCGCGGGCAGGTCACCGTCGAGTTCCTCGGCATGACCCCGCTGATCATCGTGACCCTGGTGGTGATGTGGCAGTGCGTGCTGGTGGGGTACACGTTCACGCTCGCGGGGAATGCTGCCGACGAGGCGGTACGGGCGGGCACGGCGGCGCACCCGGGGGAGCGCGAGGGGGCCTGCCAGGAGGCGGGCCTGGACAAGCTGGGGGACGCGTGGAGGGGGAACGCCGACGTGGACTGCGGCACCGGCGGCGGCTATGTGACCGCCGACGTCTCCCTGCGCGTCCCCGTCCTGTTCCCGGGCACGATCGACTTCCCGTTCACGGTGCACGGCCACGCGGGCGCCGTCGAGGAAGAGGACGGCGACTGAGATGCCGCACGGACTTCTGAGAGGGCGAGACGGGGGGCGGGACCACCGGGGCACTGGTGCCCGAGGCCGGGGTGACCGGGGTTCCGGTGCCTGGGGCCGGAGTGCCGGGGGCTGGGGCGATCGGGGCTTGGGCGGCCGAGGTTTCGGTGGCCGAGGTTTTGGTGTCTGGGGCCGGGGCGACCGGAGCTCAGGTGTCTGGGGCCGGGGCGACGAGGGCCCGAGTGGCCGGGGCCGGGGCGACCGGAGTCCGGGTGTCCGGGGCGGGAGCGGTCGGGGCCGGAGTGTCCGGGGCGGCCGAGGTTTCGGTGTGCGGGGGCGTCGGTGTCGCGGTGACCGGGGGCAGGTCGCTCTGGAGTATCTCGGTTTTCTGCCGCTCCTGTTGCTGGTCGCGCTGGGCGGTGTCCAGCTCGGGCTCTTCGCGTACGCCGCCCAGCAGGCCGGCACGGCGGCCCGTACCGGGGCCCGCAGCGCCTCCCTCGACCAGGACTTCGCCGGGGACTGCGCACGGGCCGTCAGCGGCTGGCTGTCGGTGAGCTGCTCCCGTGCCGACCTGGGCGACGAGGTCCAGGTCACTTCCACTGTCACCATCCCGTCCGTCATCCCGGGCATCGGGAACTTCGGCACCGCCCGCAAGACGGCCACGATGCCGGTCGACCACTGAAGGAAGGCGGCACCGCCATGAGCCTGCGGGCACGCATCAGCTCCCCCGAGGAGGGCTCGGGGCGCGGCGAGGACGGCCACCTGGTCACCTCGTACCGGGCCAAGCTCCTGGAGGAGATCGACCTCGCCGAGATGAGCTCGCTCGCCGCGGCCGAACGCCGGGCCCGCCTGGAGCGCGTCCTCGGACACATCATCAGCCGCGAGGGCCCGGTGCTGTCCACGGGCGAGCGCTCCCAGCTGATCCGGCGGGTCGTCGACGAGGCCCTCGGCCTCGGCATCCTGGAGCCGCTCCTCGAGGACGCCTCCATCACCGAGATCATGGTGAACGGCCCCGACGCGATCTTCGTCGAGCGGGCCGGCCGGGTCGAGCAGCTCCCGCTCAGATTCGCCTCGAACGACCAGCTCATGCAGACCATCGAACGCATCGTCTCCACCGTCAACCGCCGCGTCGACGAGACGAACCCCATGGTCGACGCCCGCCTCCCGTCCGGCGAACGCGTCAACGTGATCATCCCGCCGCTCTCCCTGACCGGCCCGATCCTCACCATCCGCCGCTTCCCGCGCTCCTTCACCCTCCACGAGCTGATCGGCTTCGGCTCCCTCGACGAACCGATGCTCTATCTGCTCGCCGGGCTGGTGCAGGCCAAGTTCAACGTGATCGTCTCCGGCGCCACCGGCACCGGCAAGACCACCCTGCTCAACGCCCTCTCCGGGCTGATCCCGGAGGGCGAGCGGATCATCACCATCGAGGACTCGGCCGAACTCCAGCTCCAGCAGTCCCACGTCATCCGCCTGGAGTCCCGCCCGCCGAACGTCGAGGGCAACGGCCGGATCACCATCCGCGACCTGGTGCGCAACTCGCTGCGGATGCGCCCCGACCGGATCGTGGTCGGCGAGGTCCGCGGCGGCGAGTCCCTCGACATGCTCCAGGCGATGTCCACGGGCCATGACGGCTCGCTCGCCACCGTCCACGCCAACAGCGCCGAGGACGCGCTGATGCGGCTCCAGACCCTCGCCTCCATGTCCGACGTGGAGATCCCCTTCGTCGCGCTGCACGACCAGATCAACAGCGCGGTGGACGTGATCGTGCAGCTCACCCGGTTCGCGGACGGCGCCCGCCGGATCACCGAGATCGCGGTCCTCGACAGCCATGGCTCGGAGGCCTTCCGGCTGGCCACCGTCGCCCGCTTCGACGCCCGCCCGATGACCGCCGACGGCCGCGTCCACGGCGCCTTCGGGTACTTCCCCCTCCCGCGCCGCACCGCCGACCGCCTCTACATGGCGAGCCAGCCGATCCCCCAGGCGTTCGGGGTCGCCCGCGACGCACTCGAACTCACCACCAGGGAAGCCCGGTAGCAGCGATGAACCTCGACACCCTCATCACCCTCACCACCGGTGTGACGCTCCTGACCTGCGCCCTGGCCGTCGTGGGCGTACACGTCTACGCCACGGGCCGCGCCCAGCGCGCCGCCCTCGTGGAGCGCCTGTCCTACACCGGCCAGGCCCCCCTGGGCGGCCGCCGGCGCCGCTTCCGCGACCTGGACCGGCGGGTGCGCCGCACCAAGGCGGGCCGCAGGCTGGAGCTGAAGCTCGTGGCGACCGGCCTGGACGTCACCCCCGGCGAGTTCCTCGTCTACCTGCTCGCCACGGTGGCCGGTCTCTGGCTGGTCGGCCAGGCCGTCCTGGCCCCCTTCTTCGGCCCGCTCGCCGGACTCCTCGGCCTCTGGGCGGCCCTCCAGTTCCTCAACTGGCAGCGCCAGAAACGCATCGAGAAGTTCATCAACCAACTCCCCGAACTGGCCCGCATCCTGGCCAACGCCACCCACGCCGGTCTCGCCCTGCGCACCGCGATCGGCATGGCCGCGGAGGAGCTGGAGGCCCCGGCCGGCGAGGAACTCGGCAAGGTCGCCGACCAGTTGGCCATCGGTCACTCCATCGACGACGCCCTCGGTGAACTCGCCGACCGCCTCCCCTCCCGTGAACTCGTCGTCCTCGTCACCACCCTCGTCCTCTCCAACCGGGCCGGCGGCCAGGTCGTCGGCGCGCTGCGCAACCTCACCGAGACCCTGGAGGAACGCAAGGAGACCCGGCGCGAGGTCCGCACCCAGCTCTCCCAGGTCAACATGACCTCGTACGCCGTCCCGGTGCTCGGCGTCGGCGCCCTGTTCCTCATGGACGGCGTCAACGACGGCACCCTCGACCGGATGACGTCCTCCGCCGTCGGTCAGGCCTGCGTGATCGTCGCCTTCGGCCTGTACGCCGTCGGCTTCGTCCTCATCCGCCGTATGTCCCGCATCGACGTCTGAGGAGGGACGTAGGTCATGGAACTCCTGCTCGCCCTCGCCATGGGCCTCGCCGTCTGGGGGATCTTCGCCGGGATCCGGATGTACCGGGCCGAGGTGAAACTCCCCAGCGACCTCGTCCTCGCCCTGGAGGTCGGCGCCACCCGCACCAGCGCCGTCGGCTCCCTCGTCGACCGCATGGGCATGCGGTACGCGCCCGCCGTCCTGCGGCTGATGGGCCCCAAGCAGGTCGCCCGCTACCGCCGCCGCATCGACCTCGCGGGCAACCCCGGGGGCCTGACGATCGACCGTTACGCGGCCCGCCGCGCGGTCTACGGCGCGATCGGCGGCCTCGGCGCGCTGGCCGCCCTCCTCCAGGGCAGCTTCTTCACCGCCCTGCTCATGCTGGCCTTCGCCGCCTTCTGGTCCGAGGTCGGCATCTGGTCGGCGATCCGGGTCCGCAAGGACGCCATCGAGCGCACCCTGCCCGACTTCCTCGACGTCCTCGCCGTCGTCGTCAGCGCCGGCCTCGGCTTCCGCCAGGCCCTCGACCGGGTCGCCTCCAAGTACGAGGGTCCCTGGGCGGACGAGATCCACATCACGCTCCGCCAGATGGACCTCGGCATGAGCCGCCGTGAGGCCTTCGAGGAGCTCCGCCGCCGCAACGACTCCGAGCAGGTCGCCATGTTCGTCACCGCCCTCCAGCAGGGCGAGGAGCTGGGCGCGCCGATCGTCGACACGCTCGTCGCCATCGCCAAGGACATGCGCCGCACGGACGCCCAGAACGCCCGCCGCAAGGCCGCCCGCGCGGTCCCCAAGGCCACGCTGATGATCACCACGTTCATGGTCCCGGCGACGATGCTCCTCCTCGGCGCGGGCATGCTGCTGGGCTCCGGCACCGACTTCAGCTCGATCACGGGGGAGTAGGCGGGCCGGCCATGAAGACCACCACGGACAGCGCAGGTACAGGCACCGACGCCGACGCCCGGGTCGGTGCCGGCGTCCGCCTCGGTGTGGGCCTCCAGGCGAACGCCGTCCAGGCCATGTGCCGCCAGGTCTTCGGCTTCCGCCTGGCGATGATCGCCCTGGCCGCCCCGTCCGCCCTCCTGCACGCCTCCCCGGGCCTGGGCGTCCGCCTCGTCGGCGCGGCCGTGGTCGTCACCTTCATGGGCTCCTACGCCCTCTTCCGCGACTGGGAACGCTTCGGCCCCCTCCTCCTGCGCCACCCCGCGCTCCTGGCGGCCGACACCCTCGTCGGCACGCTGCTGCTGATCTCCGCCGGCCCGGACACCACCCTCGCCTACGTCAGCGTCTGCACCCCCCTCCTCGCCGGCATCGTCTACGGCTGGCGCGGCGCCGCCTGCTTCGCCTCGCTCCAGTCGCTGATCCTGCTGCTGGTCCAGGCGACCGTCGGCCACGGCACGGACGCGGGCTCCGGCCCGGCCGAACACCTCCTCCTCCCCGGCTTCTGCGTCATCACCGGAGCGGTCGGCTCCACCCTGCGCGGGCTGCTCCTGCGCTTCGGCGAGGCCACCCAGGCCCTCACCGCCGTCCGCGCCCGCCTCGCCGCCGCCGAGGCGGTGACCGCCGAACGCGCCCGCCTCGCGCGCGAGATGCACGACTCCGTGACCAAGACCCTGTACGGCGTCGCCCTCGCGGCGGACGCCCTGGCCACCGCGACGGACCCGGCGCACGTACGGCGGCAGGCCGAGCTGGTCGCGGCCTCGGCCCGCCGCGCCGCCGCCGAGTCCCGCGACCTGCTCGCGGATCTGCGCCGGGACCCGGAACGGGTCGACGAGGGCGGCGGGGTGGACGTCCTGCCCGAACTGGCCTCCCGAGCCGACGACTTCGCCGCCCGCACCGGCCTACCGGTCACCTACCGCCCCACCGGCGACCGTACGACCCTCCCCGTGCCCCTTGCCGTGGCCCGCCAGCTCCTCACCATCACCGCCGAGGCCCTGGAGAACGCCCACCGCCACGCCGCCCCCACGGCGGTCGAGGTCCGCGCGGGCGTCCAGGACGACCTCCTCACCCTCACCGTCCACGACGACGGCCGCGGCCTGCCTCCCGGCACCACCCTCGAACACCTCCGCGACACCGGTCACTTCGGCCTCCTCGGCATGGCGGAACGGGCCGCCTGCGTGGGCGCCCGCCTGCGCATCGCCAGCGACGACCGCGCCCCCGGCACCGAGGTACGCCTGGAACTCCCCCTGGCCGCCCTGACCTTCCGAGAGGAGGCGCCATGCCGGACCGCACCGCCGTACGCGTAGTGGTGGCCGACGACAACCCCGTGGTCCGCGCGGGCCTCACCGCGCTCCTGTCCAGCTGCGCGGACTTCACGGTCGTGGCGGAGGCGGCGGACGGCCGCGAGGCCTGCGAGGCCGCGCTGCGCCACCGCCCCGACGTGGTCCTCCTCGACGTCCGCATGCCCGGCGTCGACGGCCTCACGGCCCTGCCCCACCTCGCCCGGACCACCACGGTCCTGATGCTGACGTACAGCCACGACCCGCACACCGTCCGGGCGGCGCTGCGGGGCGGGGCGAGCGGCTACCTGGTGCACGGACAGTTCACGGTGGCGGAACTGAGGGAAGCGGTGAGGAACGCCCACGAGGGTGCGAATGCACACGCTACCGTGCCCACAAGTCCCTTGTTCCTTGCGACTTCTCCCAAACGGCTTTCGCGACTGCAATCACCTATGGGATCCTCTGGCGAGTCGGGTCACCGGGCGGGGTTCCAGCTCAGCGCGAGGGAGGCGGAGATCATGGACCTCATCGCGTCGGGCATGAACAACCAGCAGATCGCCGCCGCATGCTTCATCAGCGAGAAGACGGTCAAGAATCACATCAACCGCATCTTCGCCAAGCTGCACAGCAGCAGCCGCGCCGAGGCGGCGGCCAAGTGGCTGGGAAATTGGGCCCTGGGACCCTCGCCGGAGGCACCCCCGGCGCCCTACGTTCCTCCTGCCAATGCCTCAAACCGAGAGGAACGCCATGAGCGACCTGCTGCTGAAGACCGTCGTCGCGGCCATGGTCCGGGTGACGGAGGCGGTACGGCGCCGCACCGCCGACGACAGGGGGCAGACCGCGGTCGAGTATCTGGGGATCATCGCGGTGGTGGTGGCGATCGTGGTACTGATCGCGAACACGAACCTGGGCCAGACGATCGTGGACAAGCTCACCACCCAGATCGGCAAGGTGGCCCCCTGATCCGACTACGAGGGCGCGGCGACTCGGGGCAGGCTTTCCCCATCTACCTCACGGTGGTGGCGGGCCTGCTCTTTCTCGCGTTCGCGTACTTCGCGGTGGCCCAGGCGGCGGTGAACAGGAACGGAGCCCAGACGGCCGCCGACGCGGCGGCCCTGGCGGCGGCGCAGGACACGCGGGACCAGCTCTTCGACCAGTGGCGACTGGACATCCTCGACCCCGCGAAGTGGCAGGACATCTTCGACGGGGACGTGTTCGGGCTGGCCTCTTCGTGCGGGCGCGCGTCCGAGCTCGCCGCGCAGAACGACGCCAGCCTGCAGCGCTGCGACGAGCCGGACGTCCTTCGCACCAGCGTCACGGTGCAGGCGAACAAGACGGCGGGGCACTCGGTGATCCCCGCCACGAGCACCACACGCGCCCACGCCTCCGCCGTCGCGGTGATCGATTCGCTGTGCACGTTCGAGCTGCCGAGCGGGGGCGACGACGACGGCGCGGGTGACGACGACGGCGCGGGCGGCGACGACGCCGAAGTCGACGTACTGCCGACACTCACATGCGATGACGGGGCCGAATGGGAGCTGGACCCGCAGGACCTGACCGATCTGCCCGGTCCCGAGGACCTGTTCGACGTGCACCTGGCCACAGGCTGAGGAAGGAAAACGGAGCGATGAGGATGCGGTTCACTGCCAAGACCCGCAGGGTGACGGTCGCGCTGACCGTCGTGGCGGGGCTGGCCCTGGGGTCGGCCGCCTGCGGGGGCGGGGGTGACGACGATGCCAAGAAGCCACAGAACTCGTCGTCCGCCTCCACGTCCGGTGGATCGCAGCCGAACCCGCAGGAGGGGGAGTCCGCGGCACCGATCGCCGAGCTGAAGGGCCCGAGCGGACTGCTCCTCCAGATCACCTCGGCCGTCCGGGACACCGGAGGCTTCGTCACGGTGAACGGTGACCTCAAGAACGACGGCGGGGAAGTCGCGACGATCCCCTCGGCGCTGAGCGGCAACGAGACCGAGATCATGAACAACGGCCGCTCCCTCGGCGGAGCCACCCTCGTCGACTCCAAGAGCAAGAAGCGCTACTACGTCCTCCGCGACACCGAGGGCCGCCCCCTCACCACCACCGGCTTCTCGACGCTGAAGGCGGGGGAGACGATCGACGTGTTCCTCCAGTTCCCCGCCCCGCCCGCGAGCAGCACGGAGGTCACCTTCCAGCTCCCGCTGTTCCCCAGCGCGGTCGTCAAGATCTCCGGGTGAGGCCGGTCATGACCCCACGTCTGTCCCTGGCGGTGGCCACGGCCACCCTCCTCGTCCTCGGCACGGCCCCCGCCTCCCTGGCCGACGACAGCACCCCCAGCGTCCCCCCGGGCACCGAGGCCACCGCCTCCGCGCCGGTCGAGGTGGACCCCAACGACCCCGACCTCAAACTCCCCGAGGGCGGCACGCTCGCCGAGCCCAAGGTCCTCGACATCAAGCAGGTCGTGGAGGACGAGTCCGGCGACGAACGGCGCGAGGACACCAACGCGGACGTCACGTTCGCCCTCCAGGCCGAGGTCCTGTTCGGCAAGGACAGCGCGAAGCTCGGCACGGACGCGAAGGCCCGTATCGCGGTGATCGCCGACGAGATCAAGAAGCAGAACACCAAGCTGGTCCGCGTCTTCGGCTTCACCGACAACCTCGGCTCCTCCGCCCACGGCGACGTCCTCTCCAAGCAACGCGCCGACGCCGTCCAGGCGGAACTCGCCGGTGATCTCAACGACCCCGCCATCACCTTCGAGGTCCGCGGCTACGGCGAGCAGTACCCCATCTCCGACAACTCCACGGAGGAGGGCCGCAAGAAGAACCGGCGGGTGGAGATCACCTTCCCGAGGACGGCGGGCTGAGTTCCGTCACCTCGAGGTGTACGCCCGGACGCAGGCCCCACCCCTCCATCACCCCCGCCGTCGCCTCCAGGACATGGCGGGAGCGCAGGCGGGGGAGGCCCAGGCGGGTGGGGGGCATGGTGCGGACGGCGAGGACCTTGAGGTGGCGGTCGAGGTAGGCGACGTCGATGGGGATGCGCATGCCGAAGGTGTGGATGCTGCCGGCGGGCGTCAGGAGCAGGGCGCCGTCCACCGCGTCGCGGCCCAGCAGGCCCCGGGTGCGGGCGCGGTAGGACGCGGCGATCTCCAGGGGGATGCGCAGCGGGGGCCCGTCGTCCGTCTTCACGAGCAGTTCGGCATACCCGTCGTGCCAGCGCGCCATAGTCCTGATCCCCTCGCTCGCCTCGCTACCCTCGGCACGGTAGCGAGCCGGGACACGAAGAGGTGGCCGTCGTATGCGGAAGATCGTCCTGATGATGTCGGTGTCCCTGGACGGATACATGGAGGGACCGGACCGCGACATCTCCTGGCACCGCGTCGACGACGAGGTCCACCAGGACGCCAACGACTTCGTCGCCCGGATGGCCGGTCTTCTGAGCGGCCGGGTCACGCACGACCTCATGGCCGATTTCTGGCCCACCGCCGACGCCGACCCCGAGACGCCCGCGGTGATGGCCGAATTCGCCGCCCTCTGGCGGGAGATCCCCAAGTACGTCTACTCCCGCACGCTGGAGCACGCCGACTGGAACACGACGATCGTGCGGGAGGTCGTCCCGGAGGAGGTACGGGCCCTCAGGGAGCGGCACGACGCGGAGCTGGGCCCCGGCGACCTGGGGCTCGGCGGCGCCGATCTCGGCGCCGAGTTCCTCCGCCTCGGGCTCGTCGACCAGATCCGGCTCTATGTCCACCCCGTACTGATCGGCCGCGGCAAACCCCTCTTCCCGGACACCGGCACGGTCACCGGTCTGCATCTCGCCGAGTCCCGCACCTTCGGCAACGGCGTCGTGCTGCTCCGTTACGACGTGGAGCGGGACTGACGGGAATTAATCGGCGGCGGGGGTGGGGGCCCGGCTGCCACGATCGCTCCATGAGCGACGACGATCACCCCCACCCGGGCCCGGCCTTCGAGGACCTTCTCGCCGAGGGCGCCGCCGTCCCCACCGAAGGGTGGGACTTCTCCTGGTTCGAGGGGCGGGCGACCGAGGAACGGCCCTCCTGGGGGTACGCGGTGTCGCTCGCCGGACGGCTGGCCGGGGCCGGTGCCGTGCTCGACATCCAGACCGGCGGCGGGGAGGTCCTGGACTTCGCGCTCGCGCGAGCCGCCGCCCCCGCGCCCGTCCTCACCGTCGCGACCGAGGGCTGGCCGGCGAACGCCGCCAAGGCCACCGCCCTCCTGCGGCCGCGCGGCATCGCCGTCGTCGCCGTCCCGGAGACGGCCCCGCTGCCCTTCGCCGACGCCGCCTTCGACCTGGTGAGCAGCAGGCATCCGGTACGGCCCCCGTGGCGCGAGATCGCCCGGGTGCTGCGGCCCGGCGGGACCTACTTCGCCCAGCACGTGGGGCCGCGCAGCGTCCATGAGCTGGTCGAGTACTTCCTCGGCCCGCAGCCCGGGGCGGCGAGCCACGACCGGCACCCCGACCGCGAGCGCGCCGAGGCCGAGGCGGCGGGCCTGGAGATCGTCGACCTGCGCGCGGAACGCCTTCGGATCGAGTTCCACGACATCGCCGCCGTCGTCCACTTCCTGCGCAAGGTGATCTGGATGGTGCCGGACTTCACCGTCGAGGCCCACGAGCCCCGGCTGCGGGCCCTGCACGGACAGATCACCGCGCACGGCCCCTTCGTCGCCCACAGCACCCGCCACCTCGTCGAGGCCCGCAGACCGTCCGCCTGAGCCGCGCCGACGGACGCCCCCCCCTACGCGTGCGCCCCCGTCGTCACCTCCCCGATCACCAGCTCCGCCGTCGCCTCCAGCACCTCCCCGACCCGGTCGGCCCGTTCGCCCAGCTCCTGGGTCTGGCGGGCCGTCAGGCGGTCGAGCGGTTCGACCGTGACGGTCGTACGACGGCCCCGGCGCCGCTGGTGCCACACGCCCGCCACCACCCCGTCCACCAGCAGCACCGGGAAGTTCCCGGCCTGCCCGCCCGCCAGCGCCCGCCCGTGGGCGGCCCCCGGGAACAGCAGCTCACGGGGCTGGGCGGCGACGACGTACGCGTCGAAGTACGGCAGCAGCCGCACCCCGCGCACCGGCTCCTCGGGGAAGCGGGTGTCCCCGGCCACCACCCAGGCCCGCCGGCCCGCGCACCGCACCTCCTCCACCGCCGCCTCCCCGAGCGCCTCCTCGAACAGCGCGACCGCCCAGCCGGGCGGCGCCGCCAGCCACTGGGCGAAGTCCTGCGGGGTCGCCGGTCCGTAGGCGGTCAGATAGCGCAGGAGCAGCAGGCGCAGTGCCTCCCGGGGCGGCAGCGGATCGAAGCGGGGCGGGCGGGTGTACGTCACCTTGCGGCCCCGGTTCGGCCCGAAGCACAGCGCGCCGGACTGGCCGGCCGTGGGGGTCCCCCCATGCCTTTGAGGCTATGGGGGAGGAGGACCTGGCGCCAGCGCGGCCACAGGTCCTGGAAGGCGGGCATCACCCGGTCCCCGGCCCAGGGACCGGTGCGGGCGACGACCTCCGCGTCCAGCTCGTCCAGCGTCAGGCACACCCCGTCGAGGGCCTCCCCGACCGCCGCCACCACCTGCTCGGCCTGTTCCCCGGTGAGGCGTACGTCCGGCGGGAAGGGGCTGCGGCCGGACGGGAGGGCGGTCAGGGCGGCGGTCCACAGGGGGAGTTCACGGGCGGGCAGCAGATGGACCGTCCCGCGCGGGCCGTGGGTCCGCACCAGCGACCGGTCCCCGGCCAGCGCGGCCCGTACGCCGGCCCGTGTCGTCCCCTCGGCGCGGATGCCGACCGACAGCTCCGCGGCGGAGGGAACCTGTGCGTGCGCGCCGAGCATGGCCGCGACGATCTCCGCGGGGCCTCCGGTGCCGGCCGCGAGCGGATTGGCCAGGAACTGCCGTTCCAGCCGCCGTGCGGATGCCTCTTGCCAACTGATCCTCGGGGTCATGGCGCCGACGCTAGAAGGCAAAGAGGCCGGGAACTGTCCGCCATGGGCCCGGCGTACCCCGGTCGTGTCGGCCCGCCCGGAGCCGCCGGACAAGCAGAAAAGGGCATTCCGGTTCACTCCGGCGCAGACCGCCGCACATTCTCCATGAGGTTTCCACATCGTTATCGCGAGCGGTTCGCATTCGCTGTGGGCCTCACGTAAGTTCAAGCGCAGGTAATTCGCGTGAGCAAAGCTGCGCGGGCGGCATCGCGCGGTGGAGGGGACTGTGCGGCGCCGTTCGCGTCAAGCCGGCGTGAGCGGCCGGGGTAGCCCGTCGGGGGGACGGCCGGACAACTGCCCGACCGGCACCCAAGTCCCGCCAAAACCTGAGCTTCCCTCGGTAAACGCCGTCATTCCCCTGGGATTCCGCCGTGTTCCGGCCATGTGAGCCCTATGAATCATGCCCCGGAAGGCCATCTGGGTGTCGCCGTCCGACTCCGGAGAGTAATTCTGCCGCGCCGATGCACGCAGCATCACTTACGAAGGGTTATGGTGGAAACCCCCCCTCGGGCCGGTCCGTCTCCCCCCCACGGACCGGCCCGTTTTTTGCACCAGAGAGCGGCGCCTCGCCGGCGCGGGCGATCGGCCCTCCCTGAAAGGGGCGCGGGGAACTGCGCGAGCACCCCCCACCCGCCCGCACCCGACCATCAACCGCACCCCCCCGCACCGGTACCCTGTTGGCCCGCGGGGACCGCACTCGCACGGAGGGGCTGACATCACGTGAACCTGCGCGACAAGCTGCGCGGCCTTCTGGTCAGGCTGTACGCACGCCGGGTGGAAGGTCACCTGGACCACGCTCAGGTGCCCAAGCACATCGGCGTCATCATGGACGGCAACCGCCGCTGGGCGAAGGCCTCGGGGTCCACCACCGAGCACGGGCACCGTGCCGGCGCCGAGAAGATCGAGGAGTTCCTCGGCTGGTGCACCGAGACGGACGTCGAGGTCGTCACCCTCTGGCTGCTGTCGACGGACAACCTCGACCGGCCCGCGGAGGAACTCGTTCCCCTCCTCGGCATCATCGAGGACGTGGTCCGCACCCTCGCCGCCGACGGCCGCTGGCGCGTCCACCACGTCGGCACGCCCGACATCCTCCCCTCCCATGTGCAGACCGCGCTGAAGGAGGCCGAGCAGGCCACGGCCCACGTCGACGGCATACTGGTCAACGTCGCCATCGGTTACGGCGGTCGCCAGGAGATCGCCGACGCCGTGCGCTCGATGATCACCGACGCGGCCGACCGCGGCGTCCCGATGGAGGACCTCGCGGAGTCCGTCAGCGTCGACCTGATCGGCCGCCACCTCTACACCGGCGCCCAGCCCGACCCCGACCTGGTGATCCGCACCAGCGGCGAACAGCGGCTGTCCGGATTCATGCTGTGGCAGACGGCCCACGCGGAGTACTACTTCTGCGAGGTCTTCTGGCCGGCCTTCCGCAAGGTCGACTTCCTGCGTGCCCTGCGCGACTACGCGGCACGTCATCGCCGTTACGGCGGCTGACCGCGGGACGGAAGTAACAAGGAGTTCACCGGTGCGCCGTCATATGCCGTGGCATGGCGGCGCATTTTCGAGGGCATAAGCCAAGCAGGTCGACGCCCGAACCACGGGTGTCGGATCCTCAGCGGGCGGCACGGGGCCGTCCGCCCGGGAGGCCCTTTGCACCAGCCCGACCGTGCGGTCACGGCACGGAAGAAGCAGCGGGGGGCCGGTCCCCGGCCCGTGCATCGGGGCCGTCGACCGGTCCAGCTCCACTCCGTCGCTCCCCGACCTCATCCGAGGGGGTACGTCCTTCCGTGGTGACCAGCACAAAGCGCCGTATGCCTGACCGGCGCACCTATGTTCTCGACACCAGCGTCCTGCTGGCCGACCCGAACGCCATGACCCGCTTCGAGGAGCACGAGGTCGTGCTCCCCATCGTCGTGGTCACGGAACTGGAGGCCAAGCGGCACCATCCCGAACTCGGCTACTTCGCCCGGCAGGCGTTGCGCCTGCTCGACGACTACCGGGTGAAGTACGGTCGCCTCGACGCCCCCATCCCGATCGGGGAACTCGGCGGCACCATCCGTGTCGAGCTCAACCACTCGGACCCCAGCGTGCTGCCCAGCGGCTACCGGCTGGGGGACAACGACTCACGCATCCTCGCGGTCGCCCGCAATCTGCAGGCCGAGGGGTTCGACGTCACCGTCGTGTCGAAGGACCTGCCGCTCAGGATCAAGGCCTCGTCGGTCGGTCTCCTGGCGGAGGAGTACCGCGCCGAGCTCGCCATCACGGACTCCTCCGGCTGGACCGGAATGTCCGAACTGGGCCTGTCCGGCGAACAGGTGGACATCCTCTTCGAGGAAGGACACGTGTACGTCCCGGAGGTCGCCGACCTGCCCGTGCACACCGGTCTGACCATCCAGTCGGAACGCGGCAAGGCGCTGGGCCGGGTCACCCCGGAGGGCAACATCCGGCTGGTGCGCGGCGACCGGGAGGCGTTCGGCATCAAGGGCCGCAGCGCCGAACAGCGCATCGCGCTGGACCTGCTGCTCGACCCGGACGTCGGCATCCTGTCCCTGGGCGGCCGGGCCGGCACCGGCAAGTCGGCGCTGGCGCTGTGCGCGGGCCTGGAGGCGGTGCTGGAGCGCCGTCAGCACCAGAAGGTGATGGTCTTCCGGCCGCTGTACGCGGTGGGCGGGCAGGAGCTCGGGTATCTGCCCGGCTCCGAGTCGGAGAAGATGAGCCCCTGGGCGCAGGCGGTGTTCGACACCCTGTCGGCCGTCACGTCCCGCGAGGTCATCGAGGAGGTCACCGCGCGCGGCATGCTGGAGGTCCTGCCCCTGACCCACATCCGGGGCCGCTCCCTGCACGACGCGTTCGTCATCGTCGACGAGGCCCAGTCCCTCGAACGCAACGTGCTGCTGACCGTTCTGTCCCGGATCGGCGCCAATTCGCGGGTGGTTCTCACCCATGACGTGGCCCAGCGGGACAATCTGCGGGTCGGGCGCTACGACGGTGTCGTCGCCGTCGTGGAGAAACTGAAGGGCCACCCGCTCTTCGCGCACGTGACGCTGAACCGGTCCGAGAGGTCCCAGATCGCGGCGCTTGTGACCGAAATGCTGGAGGACGGGCATATCTGACCCTGACCGCACAAGTTCATAAGCTTTGAGCGTCAGTTGGTGCCGTCCGGCAAAGGTCGTGAGCCTAGCCGGGCGGCACCGGCGTGTGTGGGGGTTCGGCGAAATATCCGGGGATCCCGAGGGTGTGAGCTTTCACACGTAACCCGGAATTGCCTTGCGGCAGCTGGTTACGGCAGAGTCTCGATCCTGTCAGGCCCCGCATACGGCACACGTGTACCCCCAGGAGTACGGGAACACACGCGCACCACCTCCAACTCCATAACGTCGCCGTATGCCGCCCGAGCACCACGCGGCGCTCCCTTCGCGGGAGTTGCCCACCGGGCCCGTGTCTCCCGTGACCCATCGAGGGGAGGCCAGCGCCAGGGGCACGATCGCGTCCGCCAGGGTCACCGAAGCGGGCGCTGCTGGAAGGAAACCGTGTGAGCCGGATCTCGGTCCGGGGATTCGCAGTGGCCTCGGCCACGGCGGTCACCGCCGTCGGAAGCGTTGTCGGCGTTGCCTCGGGCAGCATCGCAGCACCGAACAACGACGCTGAGGCGACCGCGAGCGACGCGACACTCCTCGCTGACATCCCTGCCGGCCAGCAGGCCCAGGTGCAGACCGCCACCGTGGCGCAGCAGGCCAACTACCAGGCCATCGCCGCCGACGAGGGTGCGAAGAAGGAAGCGGAGGCCGCGGCCCGCAAGGCTGCCGCCGAGACCGCCGTCGCGAAGAAGGAGGCCGCCGAGAAGGCGGCCAAGGAGCGCGCGGAGGCGAAGGCCAAGGCCAGCCGCAGCGCGTCCGACTTCCCGGTGCAGAGCTCCTACACGGTCGCGCAGATCCAGGCCATGGCCGCGCAGATGGTGCCGAGCGGCCAGTTCCAGTGCTTCAGCAACATCGTGGACCACGAGTCCAGCTGGAACTACCACGCCGTCAACGCCTCCTCCGGCGCGTACGGCCTCTTCCAGGCGCTGCCCGCCGGCAAGTACGCGTCCGCGGGCGCCGACTGGCAGACCAACCCGGCCACGCAGATCAAGTGGGGCCTGAACTACATGAACAGCCGGTACGGCAGCCCCTGTGAGGCCTGGTCGTTCTGGCAGGCCAACCACTGGTACTGAGTCTCCAGCGGCTCCGGCCGCACCTACCTCCTTGCAGCTCGACTTTCACCTCGAACGAAGGAATTCGTGTGAGCCGGAACTCGGCCCGGGGATTCGCGGTGGCCTCGGCCACCGCGGTCACCACTGTCGGTGCCGTCATGGGCGTGGCCCAGGCCAACACCGCACAGCCCAGTGACGACGCGCAGGCCACGGCGAGCGGCACGACGCTGCTCGCCGATTTACCGATAGGCCAGCAGGCCGAGGTACAGACGGCCTCGCTGCACCAGCAGGCCACCACCCAGGCCATCGCCGCGGACACCACCGCCAAGAAGACGGCGGAGGAATCCGCCCGTAAGCAGGCGGCCAAGGACGCCGTGGCCAAGCAGAAGGCCGCCGTCGCCAAGGCCGAGGCCGAGAAGGAAGCGAAGGAAGCCAAGGAACGCGCCGAGGCGGAGACCAAGTCCACCGCGTCCTCCGGCAGCACCGCGAGCTTCCCGCAGCAGGCGTCGTACACCGTCGCCGAGGTCCAGGCCATCGCACGTCAGATCGTGCCCGCCGGCCAGTTCCAGTGCTTCAGCAACATCGTGAACCACGAGTCCACCTGGAACTACCAGGCCGTCAACCCCACGTCGGGCGCCTACGGTCTCGTCCAGGCCTACCCGGGATCGAAGATGTCGTCCGCGGGCGCCGACTGGCGCACCAACCCGGCGACCCAGATCAAATGGGGCCTGAACTACATGAACGAACGGTACGGCAGCCCCTGCGACGCCTGGGACTACTGGCAGGCCAACGGCTCGTACTGAGCCGGCACTCAACCCCGCGCAGCCCCTCCCCGTCCTCAGGTGAGGGGCCATCGCCCTGTACGGTCGACAAGCCGACGACTCCAGGGGGAGTGGTGGGGAGAGACGGGGGAAGAGGGCGGATCATGTCGCGAGTGCCAGGGTGGCTCGGCCGGCTCGGCGCCGGTCTGACCGAGATGGGGGAGCGGCTCGACGAGCGGCGTGCCGAGGTGGAGCGCGAGAGCCTGCCCGAGGAGCCGGCGCCCGTGCCGGAGCCGGAGCCGGCGGTGCCCGAGACCGTCGTGGCGGCCCCCGAGGAGCCCTCCACGCCCCTCCCGCGCCCCGATCCCGCCCAGGCCGTCCCCTGGGGCGTCCGGGTCGCCGCCGAGGCGGGCTGGCGGCTGCTGGTGCTCGCCGGGACCGTCTGGGTCCTGATCAAGGTCATCAGCGCGGTCCAACTGGTCGTCCTGGCCTTCGTGGTCGCGCTGCTGCTGACCGCTCTCCTCGAACCCACCGTGGCCCGGCTCAAGCGCATGGGGGTGCCCGGGGGACCCGCGACCGCCCTCACCGCGATCCTCGGCTTCGTCGTCATCGGTCTGATGGGCTGGTTCGTGACCTGGCAGGTCATGGAGAACATCGACAACCTCTCCGACCAGGTCCAGGACGGCATCGAGGATCTGCGCCGCTGGCTGCTCAACAGCCCCTTCCACGTCACCGACAAGCAGATCAACGGCATCGCCAAGAACCTGCGCGAGGCGATCGGCGCCAACACCGACTCCATCACCTCGGCGGGTCTGGAGGGCGTCACGGTCGTCGTCGAGGCGCTCACCGGCATCCTGCTGGCGTTCTTCTCGACGCTCTTCCTGCTCTACGACGGCAAGCGGATCTGGGAGTGGACCCTCAAGCTGGTCCCGGCCGCCGCCCGCCCGGGCGTGGCGGGCGCGGGCCCGCGGGCCTGGGCCACGCTGACGGCGTACGTCCGGGGCACGGTCGTGGTGGCCCTCATCGACGCCATCTTCATCGGCCTCGGCATCTACTTTCTCGATGTGCCGATGGCCGTGCCGCTGGCCGTGTTCATCTTCCTGTTCTCGTTCATCCCGCTGGTCGGCGCGGTGGCCTCCGGCGCGCTGGCGGTGGTCGTGGCGCTGGTGACCCAGGGCGTGTTCACCGCGGTGATGACCCTCGTCGTGGTGCTCGCCGTGCAGCAGATCGAGGGCCACATCCTCCAGCCGTTCATCCTCGGCCGCGCGGTCCGCGTCCACCCGCTCGCGGTGGTCCTGGCGGTGGCCTCCGGCGGCCTGGTGGCCGGCATCGGCGGCGCGGTGGTCGCCGTACCCCTGGTGGCGGTGACGAACACGGTGGTCGGCTACCTGAAGGCCTACGCCCAGGAACCGGCCCTCCGCACGTCCCCCAGACCCCGAGGAGCGACAGCCATGGACGCGGCCCCGGTCGCCCCACCCGCCCCGACACCCGAGGACAAGACCCTCTAGGACCCGAACGGGGCCCGGGGCCATGGGACGGGGCCCGCCCGCGCGGCGGGGCCTGGGGCCCAGGGCCTGAGCATGGGCTGGGGGCTGGGGGCTGGGGGCTGGGGGCTGGGAGCCGGGGCCGGAGACCGGGGGCCGGAGACAGAGGACCGAGGGCCGGGGGCCGGGTCGGAGATCGAGGACTGGGGCCGGGGTCGGAGACCGGGGGCGGGGGCCGGAGACAGAGGACCGAGGGCCGGGGGCCGGGTCGGAGACCGAGGACTGGGGCTGGGGTCGGAGACCGGGGGCTGGGGTCGGAGACCGAGGGGCGGGGGTCGAGCTACTCGTCCAGTACGGCCTCAGACTCCGGTGTCCCCCCGAGTGGACGCTCGCCGCGGTCCTGAAGGCCTCCTGGATCGCCTCGCGTTCGTCCCCCGCCGCGCGCAGCGCCCGCTCGTGCGCGGCGGAGACGGGGAGCCGGCGGGCCTGGGTCGGGCTACTCGTTCAGTAGGGATTCCGCTTCCAGGGTCACGCCTGCCGCGTGGATGACCGCCGCGATCCTGAAGGCCTCCTGGATCGTCTCGCGGTCGACTCCCGCCGCGCGCAGCGCCCGTTCGTGGGCGTCGAGGCACACCCCGCACGCGTTGATCGCGGACACGGCGAGCTTCCACAGTTCGTGGTCCGTCCGGGCGACCCCGGGGTCGCCGAGGACGTTCGTCCGCAGCCCCGCCCGCAGGCGGCCGTACCCGGGGTCGGACAGCAGGTGCCGGGCGCGGTGGAAGACGTTCGTCATCGCCATCTCGGCGGCCGCCGACCGCGCGGCGGTGTACGCCTGCGGCGAGAGGTTCGCCCGCGCGAGCGGTCCCAGCGTGCGCAGCACGATCGGGGAGCGGACGGCGATCGCGGTCGCCAGGACCGTGCCCCAGAGCTGCTGCGGCGACAGGGCCGTGTCCCCGATGGCCGAGTCCAGGTTGCGCCGCAGGTCCTCGGCATAGTCCGGCAGAGCGGACTTCAGAGCGTCCAGCGACATGGCTCCCCCTTCTCCTGCTTTCCTCCGCGTTCGGTCAAATGAACGCCGAACAAGAATATTTAAATCATCCGACAAGACAACTTCCGTCAGGTCGGGGCAGCTAGCAAATCCCCGGCTGGGACATACGCCCGGGCTGATAGACATTCCCCCCTCAGCGGTACGCGTCAGGCGTATGTGCGACAGGACAAGGGGAGTGATGTCGGGCTACGAGCTGCTGGCACGCGCCCTTGCCGCGTGCGTGCGCGACGGGTTCACGGGCGAGCTGTGGGTGGCGGGTTCACCCGGCGGCATCTTCCACCTGCACGGCGGACTGATCGCCGCGATCGAGTCGCCCGGCGCGCCCGGCGCGGAGGCGCTGCTGCTGCGCTCC
This sequence comes from Streptomyces sp. NPDC005811, assembly GCF_040630405.1. Classification (NCBI taxonomy): domain Bacteria; kingdom Bacillati; phylum Actinomycetota; class Actinomycetes; order Kitasatosporales; family Streptomycetaceae; genus Streptomyces; species Streptomyces sp. NPDC005811. Next base: position 41,701 of record NZ_JBEXXK010000041.1, on the reverse strand, counting down.
GGGCGGATCGCCGGGGAGGAGTGGGCCGCGCTGGTGCGCGAGTCCGGGGGCGCCCGCTGGCCCGCCGCCGGCCTGATCGCCCACGGCTACGCGGGCGCCGCCCAGCTCCGGGTGGTCTGCGCGATGGCCCTCCAGGACGCCGCGTTCGCGGTCGTCGCGGGCAGCGTCGACGGCTGCGAACGCGGTCCGGCGACCGGCCCGCCGCCCGCCCCGGTCACCATCGGCGAGGCGCCCACCCGGCTGCTCCAGGAGGCGGCCCGCAAGCTCTCGGCGCTGCTCTCGATGCCGTATCCGGTACGCCCCGAGCGGGAGCGTCCGGTGCCCGGTGCCCTCTCCTACGCCGCCGACAGCCTCGGCCCGATCCAGCGTGAGCTGCTCACTCACGCCGACGGCCGGCGCACCGCCCGCGACCTCGCCTTCCGCACCGGGCGCGGGGTCTACACCGTCACCGTCGCGGTGGCCCGGATGCTGGGCGAGGGGCTGCTGGCGTGCGGGGAGGCGCCCCTGCCGATCCCGGTGCGGCTGCCGCCCGGCGGCCAGGGCGTACGGCCCCGGGAACCGGCCCCGCCCCCGCCGCCCGCCCCCGTCCCGCCGTACGCACCGCCTCCCGAACCGGCCGCCCTGCCCCGCCGCAGCCCGGGCGCCAGCGGCATCAACGAGGCCCTCGCCCCGGAACCCGACGAGAACCACGGCACAGGCAGCGGCTGGAAGGAATTCTTCCGGCTCCGCAATCCGACGGCGAAATAGAGAACTCGCCGAGGGACTCACCTTTGACAACCCCACGCCGAAACCCCCACAGAAATCCGACGGTCATATGCGATCAGAATCAGGGGAGTTGCACCCATGGACCATAAAGCCCTCGCACAGGAGATGCGCGGCCTGCGCGAGCAGGTGACCGGAATCACCGACACCGCCCTCGCCGCGGCCGACGGGCTGCTCATCGCCGCCGACACGGCCGACTCGATCGACCCGGAGGGCCTCGCCGCCCTCGCCGCGGCCGGCCTCGGCCTCGCCCGCCGTACCTCCGAGGCGACCGCCCGCGGTGCCCTGCACCGCACGGTGACCTACGGCAGCCACGGCTGCGCCGCGTTCTACGCCGTCGGCGACACCGCGCTGATGGTCGTACTCGGGGACGAGGGGATGGATGTGGAGCGCCTGCACCGGGCGACCCAGCCGGCGCTGCGCCGCATCGATCTGATCCTCACCGAGAAAACCGCTGAAGGAGTCTGAAGGGATGGCGACGAAGCGTATGACCCCCGGTTTCTCCGATCAGGTGATGGGCCTGGTCAAGTCACTCCGTACCGATGCCCCCGACTGCGTCGCCTCCGGCGTCGTCGACATGTCCACCGGCATGCTGCTCTCCTACGAGACGGTCGACAACCACCCGCCCGAGGTCCTCGACCTGCTGGCGGGCGCGACGCTCGACCTGTTCCAGGGCCGCACGGTCGTCATGATCGAGGACGTCTTCAAGGAGCGGCGCGGCATCCAGAGCGACAACCACTTCTTCCAGGAGATCCTCGTCAACAGCGACAACCTCACTCACCTGTTCGTGAGGATGACCGAGCAGCAGGACGTCGTCGCGGTGGTCGTCTGCCGCAAGTCCGTCAACGTGGGCATGCTGTTCGCGCAGGTGCGAAGGGTGGTGCGGGAGTACCAGCTCTGAACGGCCGAAGGGCCCCTCGACGTCGGATCCGAGGGGCCCTCAGGTCAATCTGGCGCGGTCACTCCGTGCGCAGTCCGTCCGGCCGCATCAGCCGGATCAGCGGCGGCAGGCTCAGCAGGGTCACCAGCACCACGACCGCCGCTCCGAAGCCGGTCATCGCCAGCACGCTCGGCCAGTCCACGCTGATCGCGGTGTCCGTCATCCGCAGCAGGACCGCGCCCAGCGTCAGCCCCACCGCCATGGCCAGCAGCAGTCCCAGCGCGATCGGGATGGCCGTCTGCCACAGCACCGACAGGCCCAGGGTGCGCCGCCGGGTGCCGAACGCGACCAGCGACGACAGCAGCTTGCGGCGGTCGCGCAGCTGCTCCAGCTGCGACACCAGCAGGCTCGCCCCGATCAGCAGCAGCACACAGGCCGAGCCGATCATCAGACCGTTGCGGATGGAGGTGTACTTCTCGTTCTGCTTGGTGGCCGACCAGGTCATCATGGAGGCCAGCGGGTCCACGCGGAACGTGGTGTTGCGGACGTATTCGGTCGCGTCGGGCACGGACTCGTCGACCGAGAGGTACACCTCACCGCTGACCGCCTTCTCCAGCGCCTTCGGCAGCGCGCCGGTCGTCAGCGCGAAGCCACCGCGCCGCAGGTTGCGGGGGTCCTTGACCGAGGGAACCTCCCGGATTCCCGCGGGGACGGTCCAGACGGCTTCGGGGCTGTTCTCGCCCCACCCCTGGATATAGAGCTTCGTGCCGGGCTTGTTCAGCTTCGCGGAGTCGGTGTCGTATTCGGCTCCGTTCAGGACGAACATGTCGCCGTCCTTGCAGGAGGGCAGCTTCGCCACCTCGCGCAGCGCGTCACAGTCGCCCACAGTCAGCTCCGAGCTGATCTCCGGGCCGTTCTCGCTGTTCCAGGAGGAGTCGCCGAAGTAGCCCTCCCACAGCGCGGTGACCTTCGTGATGCCCTTGGTGTCGGCGAACTTCCGGGCGGTGTCCGCCAGAGGGATGCCCTCCCGCACGCTCACCTGGAACTGTGCCCGGCGCAGATCCTGTCCCGTGGACTCGGTGTAGTCGCTGTCGACCCCGGCGAACAGCATCTGCAGGGCGATGGCCCCGGCCACCGCCACCGCGATGCCGTTCACCATCCGCGCTGCCGTACCGCTGCTCAACTGAAGCCGTCGTACCGCCAGTTGCCAGGCCACTCCACCGGAGCCGAGCCGGGCGACGACCGTCTCCACGAGCCACGGCAGCAGGGCCGTGACCCCGACCAGGAGCAGCAGCACCCCGCCGGTCACCAGGTACTGGTTGAAGGCCCCGCTGTCGCGGCCCTGGCCGATCATCGGGTAGAGCATCGCGAGACCGCCCACGGGCAGCAGCAGCCGCCACCACAGCCGGCGCCGGGCGGGCCGGGCGGTGCGGACCACGCCGAGCGGTTCGATGACCACCCCGCGCAGGGCGAACAGCGTGACCAGGACGGCGGCGGCCGGGACCGCCAGCGCGACGACCGCCGCCAGCAGGAGCGAGGGGTTGAGATAGCTCGGCCAGGCGCTCATGCCCAGCACCTCCACCGAGCCCGCCACCTGTCGGCCGATCAGGAAGAACCCGGTGCCGGCGACCAGGCCGAGCAGCGCCCCGGCCATCGCCTCGCCGGCCGCGACGCGCCGGGTCATCCCGCCGTCGGAACCGATCAGCCGCAGCGCCGCGAGCCTGCGGTCGCGCCGCTCGCCGCCGAACCGCACGGCCGCGGCGATGAACACGGCGACCGGCATCAGCAGCACCACGATCATGACGAGGATCAGCAGGACCAGCACCGGGTCCGTCGACTCGTGCGTCGGCTTCGGGTTCCCGAAGCCCGTCAGCCGGGTCGCCCCGTTGCCGTCGAGGTACGCGGCCAGTCCGGAGCCGCCCGCGTAGTAGGCGAGTTCCTGCGAGCCGATCAGCCCGCTCTCCCCGATCGTCCCCACGATCCGGTACGGCAGCCGCTCCCGCAGCAGTGCCGAACCGCTGGCGGCGAGCAGTCTCTTCAGCGCCGGCGAGACCACCATCTCGCCCTTGGCCGGGTAGGCGTCCACCCCGGGCGGCCGCGGGGCGTCGGGCCCCTCCGGCTCCACCACCCGGCCTCGGACGTCCTTGTCGCGGAACGTGGTGTCGGTCTCGACGAGCAGCAGGGTGTCGTCGGCCTTGCGCGGCACCTCCGCGGAGAACGAGTAATCCAGCCGTGCCTCCTCGCGCGCGTGCCGGGCCTGAAGCGCGTTGGGGATCGCGGTCGTCAGCAGCAGCACCGCCACCCCGAGCCCCACGCCGACCGCGGTCAGCGCGGCGCGGATCCAGCCCTCCCGGCCGCCCGTGAAGGCGAACCGCACCCCGAGGCCGAGATCCCGGGACCACTGCTTGACGTTCATACGACCCGCTCCATGTCCCGCGACTTCCCGTCCCGTACGACGATCTCGCGGTCGGAGTAGGCGGCCACCCGTGCCTCGTGCGTCACCAGCACCACGGCCGCGTTGGCCGACCGGGCCGCCTCGGTGAGCAGCTCCATCACCCGCTCGCCGTTGAGCGAGTCCAGGGCGCCGGTCGGCTCGTCGGCGAAGATCAGCCGCGGGCTGGTGACGAGCGAGCGCGCCACCGCGACCCGCTGTCCCTGCCCGCCGGACACCTCACCGGGCCGCTTCTTGGCGAGGTCGTCGACCTCCAGCCGCTCCATCCACCCGAGGGCGGTGCGCTCGGCCTGTTTGCGGGAGGTGCCGTTCAGCCGCAGCGGCAGGGCCACGTTCTCCACACAGGTCAGTTCCGGCACCAGCTGGCCGAACTGGAACACGAACCCGAACTCCGTGCGCCGCAGCAGACTGCGCCGGGCGTCGTTCATCGTCGCGAGCTCCTGGCCGTCGTACCGGATCGAACCGGAGTCGGGCGTCACGATGCCGGCGAGGCAGTGCAGCAGCGTCGACTTGCCGGACCCGGACGGGCCCATCACCGCGACGACCTCGCCGGGGTGGATGGAGAACGCGGCGCCGTCCAGCGCCATGGTCGGCCCGTACGCCTTCTTCAGGTCCTCGGCGACGAGCAGGGATCCCCCGGGAGCGTTCATGCGGTCACCGTGGCCTTCAGCTTGTCGAGGCGCGCGGCGGCGAGCTCCAGCCAGCGCAGGTCGGCCTCGAGATGGAACAGGGCGTGGTCGCAGATCAGCTGGTCCGCCAGATCGCCCTTGCGCTTGCGGTCGGTCAGGATGCGCATGCTGCGCAGATGCTCCGCCCGCTGGGTGTCGAGGATGTCGGCCGCGTCGCGCGCGGTCAGCAGGGCGAGGACGACCTTCGTGTAGAGGGTCGACTGGAGGTACGGCTCGGGCTTCTCGGGCGTGGCGAGCCAGCGCTCCACGTCGGTGATGCCGGCGTCGGTGATCGCGTACCGCTTGCGCTCGGGGCCGCCGCCGGCCTCGATGCCGTCGACCTCGACGAGACCGTTCTTCAGCAGACGCGACATCGTCGAGTAGACCTGGCCGTAGTGCAGCGGCCGGTCGTGACCGAACTTCTCGTCGAAGGCCCGCTTCAGGTCGTAACCGTGACGGGGCCCGGACTCCAGGAGTCCCAGGAGGGTGTGACCGATGGACATGCGGAGGACTGTACACGCGGTGTATACGCGGTGTGTATACGCGGAGTGCGGAGGTGGTGGCGGGGGGTGGGGGCGTGCAGGTGGGGCGCGATTGTCACCGTTCTGCTACAGCGCGGGTTGCTGCTCGGGGCCGGTCCTGCGACCCCGGCCCGTCCGGCGATGAGGACGAGGCCCTTCAGGCCGACGGGGGTCTGGGGGCGGAGCCCCCGGGGGGCCGCCCACGCCGGGGAATCGGCTTCGTGTCGCGAGGCAGTCTCCCGGCCTCCGCGAGAGCGCGCCGCAGCAGGAACTCGATCTGCGCGTTCGCGGACCGCAGCTCGTCCCCGGCCCACCGCGCCAGCGCGTCGTACACCGTGGGGTCCAGCCGCAGCAGCACCTGCTTGCGCTGCGGCCGGCCCTGTGGGGTCGAACCCCCGGAGGGAACCGTCACTGGTAGAGGGTCCCCGCGTTGAGCACGGGCTGCGGCGCCCGGTCCCCGCACAGCACCACCATCAGGTTGGACACCATCGCCGCCTTCCGCTCCTCGTCCAGTTCCACGATGCCCTGCTCGGCGATCCGGCCGAGCGCGGCCTCGACCATCCCGACGGCCCCGTCCACGATCTCCCGCCGCGCCGCGACCACCGCGCCCGCCTGCTGCCGCTGGAGCATCGCCGAGGCGATCTCGGGAGCGTACGCGAGATGCGTGAACCGGGACTCGATGATCCGCACGCCGGCCGCCTCCACGCGCGCGTGCAGCTCGACCGCGAGCTTCTCGGTGATCTCCTCGGCGTTGCCGCGCAGCGAGAGCCCGTCCTCGTCGTGGGAGTCGTAGGGGTACTCGATGGCGATGTGCCGTACCGCCGCCTCGGTCTGGGTGGAGACGAACTCCAGGAAGTCGTCCACCTCGAAGACGGCCTGAGCGGTGTCCTGCACGTTCCACACCACGACCGCGGCGAGCTCGATCGGGTTGCCGTAGGCGTCGTTGACCTTCAGGACGGCCGTCTCGTGGTTGCGCACCCGGGTGGAGATCTTCTCGCGCGAGGTGAAGGGGTTCACCCAGCGCAGCCCGTCCTCGCGGATGGTGCCCCGGTAGCGCCCGAAGAGCTGCACCACGCGCGCCTCGCCCGGCGCGACCGTGTTCAGCCCGCACATCGACAGGAACGCGGCGATGCCTATGACGATGCCGCCGACGATCAGCGCGGCCTTGGCGCCGGTCGCGGCCACCGTGGTCGCGGCGGCGATCATCCCGCCGCCGATCAGCAGCCCGGCCAGTCCGCCGAGCAGCGCGAGCCCGCCGCCCACGCTGTGGGCCGGGAACTCCTTGACGTGCGGGGCGGGCAGCGCGGACGCGTGGGCCGAGGAACTCTCCGTGGAGAGGGTGGAGTGAGGAGCTGCGGACATGGGTGATTCCCCCCGGTTCGTACAGGCGTGACCGGTCCGCACCGGCCACGCGCAATCATCGGTCTAGCTAAGTGATATCACTTTATGAGCGATTGGCAACCCTCGGAGCGTTCCAGTCGTCGAACGAGGTGACGTGGTGTGCCGGTTTCCCGGCGGGGTGCTGATTCTCACCCCCTCCGAACGCCGGACCGAGGCCTCTTCGACACAGCCGACGGTGTTAGCTTTCTGAGCTGACCTGCCTCCAGTCACGGGTGTGACTGCCGAGTACGAAGCGGAGCGAGCGGACTCATGGGACGAGCGGACGAGAGACGAGCGCGGCAGAGCGGTGGCCGTCGCGCGGCGCCCAAGAACCGCTCCCCGCGACGGGAGGCCCCGCCCTCGCGCGGCACGTCACGATCGGCCGTGGAGGCCCCCGAAGCCCCCGAGACGACCGAGGCGCCCGACACCGCCGGAAGTCCCGCACCCGGCGGCCGCGCAGCCGCGCGCAGGGCCGCCGCGGGGAAGAAGGGCGGCCGGGGGGTCAAGGCCGGCGGCAAGGGCGGAAAGAAGGACAAGAGCCTCATACGCAGGATCTTCACCTGGAAGAAGATCCTCGGCGCGTTCCTCCTCATGACCACGGCCGTGATCGGCGCTCTCGTCTGGCTGTACGTCAGCACGCCGATCCCCGCGGGGAACCCCGACGCCAAGCTCCAGAGCAACGTCTACAAGTACAAGGACGGCTCGATCGCCACCCGCGACGGAGACGTCAACCGGGAGAACGTCGACCTCTCCAAGGTCCCCAAGGAAGTCCAGCACACCTTCGTCGCCGCAGAGAACAAGACCTTCTACGGCGACTCCGGCGTCGACCTGAAGGGCACCACCCGAGGCATCCTCAACACCCTCATGGGCAAGGGCGCGCAGGGCGGTTCGACGATCACCCAGCAGTACGTCAAGAACTACTACCTGAGCCAGGAACAGACCGTCACGCGCAAGCTGAAGGAACTGATCATCTCGCTCAAGCTGGACCGCGAGGAGTCCAAGGAGTACATCCTGGCCGGCTACATCAACACCAGCTACTACGGCCGCGGCGCCTACGGCATCCAGGCCGCGGCCCAGGCCTACTACCGCGTCGACGCCAACAAACTCACCGTCGAGCAGGGCGCCTACCTCGCCGCCCTGCTCCAGGCCCCGAGCCAGTACGACTGGGCCGTCGCCACCGACACCGGCAAGCGCCTGGTCAAGGCCCGCTGGAACTACGTCCTCGACAACATGGTCGAGCAGGACTGGCTCGACAAGTCCAAGCGCGACAAGATGACGTTCCCGGAGCCCGAGGCCCCGAAGGCCGCACCCGGCCAGGAGGGCCAGACCGGCTACCTGGTGTACGCGGCCAACATCGAACTGGCCAACCAGCTCGTCGCCACGGGGATCGCCGACAACTTCGAGTCGGCCACCGCCCTGATCAAGAAGGGCGGCTGGAACATCGAGCTCAACATCGACAAGAAGAAGCAGAAGGCGCTGGAGACGGCGGTCAAGGAACAGCTCACCAGCAAGCTCGACGCGAAGAAGCGCAAGGTCGACGGTGACGTCCAGGCCGGCGCGGTCTCGGTGGACCCGAAGACGGGCGCCGTGGTGGCGATGTACGGCGGCAAGGGCTACACCGAGCACTACGTCAACAACGCCACCCGCACCGACTACCAGCCCGCCTCCACCTTCAAGCCGGTGATCCTCGCCGCGGCCTTCGACGAGAACGCCAAGACGCAGGACGGCGACGAGATCACCTCCAACACGCTCTACGACGGCACCAGCAAGCGCCCGGTCGTCGGCAGCGACATCGGCTTCGCCCCCGAGAACGAGGACGACCAGGACTACGGTGACGTCACCGTCCAGACGGCGCTGAACAAGTCCATCAACTCCGTCTTCGCGCAGATGGGTGTCGACGTCGGCATGGACAAGGTGCTGAAGGTCGCCGACGACCTCGGCATGGACACCAAGGACCTCAAGGCGGTGCCGGCCCAGACCCTCGGCACCATGGGCGCCAGCCCCCTCCAGATGGCCGGTGTCTACGCCACCCTCGACAACCACGGCAAGAAGGTCACCCCGGCGCTCATCAAGACGGCGACGAACAGCGCCTACCCGTCCTTCAAGCACACCGACCCCATCGGCGAGCAGGTCATCGACCGGGAGGCCGCCGACTCGGTCACCTCGGTCCTCACCGGTGTGGTCGACGACGGTACGGCCAAGAAGTCCGTACGGGACAATCCGCTGCGCAAGGGCCAGAAGGTGGCCGGCAAGACGGGTACCTCCGACAACAACAAGTCGGCCTGGTTCACCGGCTACACCCCCGACCTGGTCACCTCGGTCGGTCTGTTCGGCGAGAAGGCCAAGACGGGCGCCCAGGTCAGCCTGACCGGTGCGACGACGGGCCTGACCACGGTCGCGGGCCGTATCAACGGCGGTGGCTTCCCGGCGCAGATCTGGGCGGCGTACACCTTCGGCGTCTCCACCGAGGTCACCAAGTTCGACCTGGAGACCAAGCAGGGCGCGGCGGTCCAGACGGCCTCCCCGTCCCCCACCGCGTCGGCCTCGTCGAGCCCCACGGCCTCCCCCACTCCCACGGCCCAGGACACCCCCACGAGCGCCCCCACGACCCAGCAGCCGACGCCGAACAACACCCCCACGAGCACGCCCACGACCAACGAACCCACGGGCAACACCACCACGGAACCAGCCACGGAAGAGCCGACAGTGGACCCGAGCGACCCAACGGGCCCCTTGAGCGGCGACGGCCAATAGGCACATGAGACAGAGAGGGCGCCCGGTGATCACCGGGCGCCCTCTCGTTTTTGTCTCTCAGGGGCCTACGACCGATTCAGCTCGAACCACACGACCTTCCCGGTACTGAGCCGTGTGGCCCCCCACCGCCGAGCGAGCCGATTGACGAGATACAGCCCCCGCCCACCCTCATCGGTGGCCCGAGCCTGCCGCAGCCGAGGGAGCTGCGGCACATCGTCCCCCACCTCGCACCGCAGCACATCGGTCCGCAGCAACCGCAGTGTCACCGGCCGGGAGGCGTACCGCACCGCGTTGGTGACCACCTCGCTCACCAGCAGCTCCACCGAGTCGGTCAGGTCCTCCATGCCCCACCGGGACAGCGCCCGCCGGGCCAGCCGCCGGGCGCGGCCGGGTGCCGCGTCCTCCGGCTCCAGGAACCAGTACGCCACATCGCTCGGCGCGATCCCGTCGAAGCGGGCGGCGAGCAGCGCGATGTCGTCGTCCCGGTCGCCCGGCCCGAGCATGTCGAGCACCTCGTCGCACAGCGCCTCCAGCGGCGGCGGATGATCGGGCCCCGTGAGCTGGGCGGTCGCGGCCAGTTTCTCCCGCAGCTGCTCTATCCCGGTCGCCACGTCCCGCAGCCGGGACTCCACCAGGCCGTCGGTGTACAGCAGCAGCGTCGCCCCGGCCGGTGCGTCCAGCTCCACCGCCTCGAAGTCGACCCCGCCCACACCGATCGGCGCCCCCGGCGGCACCCGCAGCACCTCGGCCCGGCCGCCCAGATGCAGCAGGACCGGCGGCGGATGGCCGGCGTTGGCGATGGTGATGCGGTGCGATACGGGGTCGTAGACGGCGTACAGGCAGGTCGCCATGCGGTCGGAGCCGAGCCGTTGGGCCTGCTCGTCGAGATGGTGCAGGACCTCCTGCGGCGGCAGATCCAGGCCCGCGAGGGTCTGCGCGGTGGTCCGCAGCTGGCCCATGATCGCGGCCGAGGTCATCGAATGCCCCATGACGTCGCCCACGACCAGCGCCACCCGGCTGCCGGGCAGCGGGATCGCGTCGTACCAGTCGCCGCCCACCCGCGCGGTCTCGGCCGCCGGCAGATAGCGCGAGGCGAGCCGTACGCCGGTCGGCCGGGGCAGATGCTCCGGGAGCATGGTGCGCTGGAGCTCGTCGGCGATGTACGCCTCACGGTCGTACAGCACCGCCTTGTCGATGCCGAGCGCGCTGTGCGTGGCGAGCTGGGCCGCGACCAGCAGGTCGTCGTTCTCGAACGGGAAGCGCTCCGGGCGGCGCAGGAAGACCGCCGCGCCGATCACCCGGCGACGGCCCCGCAGCGGGGCCAGGATGGCCCGCTGGCCGCCCGGGACGACCAGGGTGCTGTCCTCGCCCAGGAGTTCGGGCAGCGCGGCACGGGCGGCCGGGCTGTCGGCGAACACCGGGCGCACCCCGCGCAGCACCTCCGCGAGCGCCCCGCCGGGCCGTACCTCGCACAGTTCGGCGATCGCGGAGGACAACTCGGCGCTCAGCTCGGAGGGTTCCGGCGGCGGCAGGGCGAGCGCGGCGAAGCCGGTCTCCGTGTCGCGTTCCTCCGGGATGCGGTCGGTGCGCCGCAGCCGCAGCATGACGCGGTCGGCCACCGGCCGCTCGTCGCCGACCGGCAGCGGGTCGCGCAGATAGACGAGGATCGCGTCGGAGAAGGTCGGCACGGTGGCCCGGCACAGCCCCATCACGATCTCGTCGAGGTCCAGACCGCGGGCGATCCGCCGGGTGGCGGCGCCGACGAAACGCAGCCGGTCCCCGTCCCGGCGCATCGGCGTGGGACGCCCGGGCGTCACCCCTTGCCCCGTACGGCGTTCGGCGCGCATGTCACCGCCCGGCTGGGCCGGGATGGACTCGGGCGCCGGACGTGGCCGGTGGCTGTCGGGTTCGGCTCCGGTCGCCGGCTGTGAGTGCTCGGCCTGTGAACCGGCCGGCTCCGTTCCCTGGGCACTCTTGTTTCCCTTGCTGCCCTTCCCGCTGGTGGCACATGACGCGGTGGTGCCAGGGCCGTCCTCCGCGCGGCCCTGGGAGGCGGCGGGAGGTAAGGCGTCCGAGGCGTCCGGGGCCTGGGTACGCAGGAGCGCCCCGCGGGCTTCCGCGGGGTCCACACCCTGGGGGCGTTCGTAGCTGGTGGGCTGCTCCGTCACGCGTGTCGAATCCGTCCGTCCGGGGCTGCGCGGCGCGCACACAGTTGGTCCCGCAGAAAACCCGATACCCGGAATACCTGTCCCCGGAACGGAATTCCCGCGTGGTCAGAGGCTGTTCCTGTGCCACCGGAGGACCGGGCGCGGCTCCGGCAGCGGGCACCGTCCGTCCTGACGGCCCCGCCGGTGTTGCCCTCGTACCCCTCGCTCACGTCCTGCCGCCCCTCGGTGACGTTCGGTCAGACCCGGTGTCGGCCCCGGGAGTTGCTGTTCGATGGTGTTGCGGAGGACGATCCTACGTTTCCTGCCCGGGGGCGCAGCAAGGGTCTCATGTGGACACGTGCGCCGGGACTCGGTCCCAGTCCTCCGGAAGCAACGGTACGGCCCAGGAGGGATCCGGGCGCCAGTGCTGCCAGCCCTTGTTGAACGGAGCATCCCAGGCACCGATCACCTCCACCGCCGCTCGGCCCGCCTCCCGCGCCCGCTCGGCGACGGCGGCGTCCATCAGCCCGTCCTGCTGGGCCTGCGCGAACTCGTCCTCGTCACGCCAGCCCCAAGTGCGGTCGGGGTACACACAGATGTCCAGAAAGTGATCCTCGGAGTCCACTCCGCCGTCCCAACGGGCCAGCGGCTCCTCCAGATTGACGTACCAGTTCTTGAACTGCCAGCCCGGCTCCCAGAACAGCCACACGGACCAGGGTTCGCCGGGCCGGGCCAGCTTCAATACTCCGGTGCCGAACCAGCGGTCGAGCTGGACGGTCCGGGGCTTGGTGTAGCGCGTCGGCAGCGGTTCCTGGTGCAGCGGGGTGCCGTCGGCGAGCACGGGCTTGACGACCTGGGTGCCGGGCGCCAGCCAGACCGCGAGCAGTTCCTCGTCGTCGCGGACCACGGTGACGGGGCGGGCGATGTGGAAGCCCGGGCCGCCGTTCTCCCGGTAGCGCCACAGGATCCGGTCCCCGGGCGTCCAGAACGCCGCCGTACCACCTGTTCCCACGCGTCTCACCGCTCCACCGTCTGCCATGCACAGATATTAGGTGCCATGGGCATACGACGCTGCGGCGCGCGTCACGGTTCTGCGCGCCGCGGGGAAAGGTTACGGGCGCGTCATCCGCAGGACATCCAGGGCCTCGTCGAGCTGTTCGACCGTCAGCATGCCGCGCTCCACATACCCGCTTTCGAGGACGACGTCGCGGATCGTCCTGCGCTGTGCGAGGGCCTTCTTGGCGACCTTGGCGGCCTCCTCGTAGCCGATGTACTTGTTGAGCGGGGTGACGACGGACGGGGACGACTCGGCGTACTCGCGGGCGCGTTCCCGGTGCGCGACGATCCCGTCCACGGTCCGGTCGGCGAGCAGCCGGGAGACGTTCGCCAGCAGCCGGATCGACTCCAGCACGTTCTTGGCGATGACCGGGAGCATGACGTTGAGCTCGAAGTTGCCGGCCGCTCCGGCGGCGGCGACGGTGGCGTCGTTGCCCATGACCTGCGCGGCGACCATCAGCACGGCCTCCGGGACGACCGGATTCACCTTGCCGGGCATGATCGAGGACCCGGGCTGGAGGTCGGGCAGCGAGATCTCCGCGAGACCCGTCCTCGGCCCCGAGGCCATCCATCGCAGATCATTCGCGATCTTCGTCAGGGACACTGCGACGGTCCGCAACTGCCCACTGGTCTCGACGATCCCGTCCCGGGCGCCCTGCGCCTCGAAGTGGTCCCGGGCCTCGGTCAGCGGGAGTCCGGTGGCGCGGGCCACCTCCTCGATGACGGCGGCGGAGAATCCGGGCGGGGTGTTGATCCCGGTCCCGACGGCGGTCCCGCCCAGCGGCAGCTCCGCGAGCCGCGGCAGCGAGGCGGTGAGCCGCTCCACGCCGTACCGCACCTGGGCGGCGTACCCGCCGAACTCCTGCCCCAGTGTCACGGGGGTGGCGTCCATCAGATGCGTCCGCCCGGACTTCACGACGTCCGCGAACTCCTCGGACTTGCGGCCGAGCGCGTCGGCCAGGTGCTCCAGGGCCGGGATCAGGTCCCGGGTGACGGCGGCGGTGGCGGCGATGTGGATGCTGGACGGGAACACGTCGTTGGACGACTGCGACGCGTTGACGTGATCGTTGGGATGGACGTCCCGGCCGAGCCGCTCGCTCGCCAGCGTGGCGATGACCTCGTTGGTGTTCATGTTCGACGAGGTCCCCGACCCCGTCTGGAACACGTCCACCGGGAAATGCGCGTCCCAGGTCCCCTCGGCGACCTCCGCGGCGGCGTCCTGAACGGCCTCCGCCACGTCCTTGTCGAGCACCCCCAGTTCGGCGTTCACCTTCGCCGCGGCACCCTTGATCCGGGCCAGCGCCTCGATGTGCGCCCGCTCGATCCGCTGCCCGGACACGGGAAAGTTCTCCACGGCCCGCTGCGTCTGCGCCCGCCACTTGGCGTCCGCCGGCACCCGCACCTCACCCATGGAGTCGTGCTCGATCCGGTACCCGCCCTTGTCCTGCTCGTCGGCCATCGACGATCACCTCCACAGGGGACAGCATCGCGGACGGGCCTGCTGTTCCCGTGGAGGCGAGACGCGAGCCCGGGGGCTTTCGACACAGGCCACCCCCCTCAGCCCGTCGGCGGAGTCCGGGGGAGGCCGTCCACCGAGGCGGGATCCGGGGCGCGGCCCCGGTGGGGTCGAAGGCGGAGCCCCCTGGTGAGGGGACGGGCAGGGGCGGCGGAGGCGAGATCCGCTCCCCGCCGCGCCCCAGGTGCTACGCGAGCCCGGGGCCCCGTACCGGAATGGTCGTGAACGTCGGCGCCGGGGCCGGGTCCTTGAAGAAGTCGTTCCACTGGTTCGTCCGACGGCACCACCCAGCCCGTCCGGCGCTCGAGGACGAGGTCCTTCGGGCCGGCAGGGGTTCGGGGCGGAGTCCCGGTGGGGGCGAGGGGCGGCGGCCCGTGGAGGACGGGACGGGTAGGGGCGGTGGGGGCGAGAACCCTCCGCCGCCCCAGGTGCTACGCGAGCCCGGGGCCCCGCACCGGAATGGTCGTGAACGTCGGCGCCGGGGCCGGGTCCTTGAAGAAGTCGTTGCCCTTGTCGTCGACGACGACGAAGGCCGGGAAGTCCTCGACCTCGATCTTCCAGACCGCCTCCATGCCGAGTTCCTCGTACTCGACGACCTCGACCTTCTTGATGCAGTCCTGGGCGAGGCGGGCGGCCGGGCCGCCGATGGAGCCGAGGTAGAAGCCGCCGTGGCTGCCGCAGGCGTCGGTGACCTGCTGGGAGCGGTTGCCCTTGGCCAGCATCACCTTGGAGCCGCCCGCCGCCTGGAACTGCTCGACGTAGGAGTCCATGCGGCCGGCCGTGGTCGGGCCGAAGGAACCGGACGCGTAGCCCTCGGGGGTCTTGGCCGGGCCCGCGTAGTACACCGGGTGGTCCTTGAGGTACTGCGGCATCTCCTCGCCCGCGTCCAGCCGCTCCTTGATCTTGGCGTGCGCGATGTCCCGGGCCACGACCAGCGGGCCGGACAGGGAGAGCCGGGTCTTCACCGGGTACTTCGTCAGCTCGGCGAGGATGTCGTCCATCGGCTGGTTGAGGTCGATGCGGACCACGTCCTCGTCGGCGGAGTCGAGGTGCTCGTCCGTCGTCTCCGGCAGGAACCGCGCCGGGTCGGTCTCCAGCTGCTCAAGGAAGACGCCCTCGGCGGTGATCTTCGCGACGGCCTGGCGGTCGGCGGAGCAGGACACCGCGATGGCGACCGGGCAGGACGCGCCGTGCCGGGGCAGCCGCACCACGCGCACGTCGTGGCAGAAGTACTTGCCGCCGAACTGCGCGCCGATGCCGATCCGCTGCGTCAGCTCGAAGACCTTCTCCTCCAGCTCCTTGTCCCGGAAGCCGTGACCGAGCTCCGAGCCCTCCGCCGGGATCTCGTCGAGGTAGTGCGCGGAGGCGTACTTCGCGGTCTTCAGCGCGTACTCCGCGGACGTACCGCCGACGACGATCGCCAGGTGGTACGGCGGGCAGGCGGCCGTGCCCAGCGAGCGGATCTTCTCCTCCAGGAACTTCATCATGGAGGCCTCGTTGAGGACGGCCTTCGTCTCCTGGTAGAGGAAGCTCTTGTTGGCGCTGCCGCCGCCCTTGGCCATGAACAGGAACTTGTACGCGCCGCCGTCGGTGGCGTACAGCTCGATCTGGGCCGGCAGGTTGGAGCCGGTGTTCTTCTCGTCCCACATGGTGACCGGGGCCATCTGCGAGTACCGCAGGTTGAGCTTGGTGTACGCGTCGTAGATGCCCAGGCTGAGGGCCTCCTCGTCGCCGCCCGAGGTCAGCACGTTCTGGCCGCGCTTGCCCATGACGATCGCCGTGCCCGTGTCCTGGCACATCGGCAGGACGCCCGCCGCCGCGATGTTCGCGTTCTTCAGCAGGTCCAGCGCGACGAACTTGTCGTTGCCCGAGGCCTCGGGGTCGTCGATGATCCGCCGCAGCTGGGCGAGGTGCGCCGGCCGCAGATAGTGCTGGATGTCGTGCACGGCCTCCGCGGCGAGCTTGCGCAGCGCCTCCGGCTCCACCTTGAGGAACGTCCGCCCGTCGGCCTCGAAGGTGGAGACACCCTCGGAGGTCACCAGCCGGTACGGGGTGGTGTCCTCTCCCATGGGGAGCAGATCGGTGTACGCGAACTCAGGCATCGCAGCCCATTCCTCACTCTGCAGACGGCGGCCCACCGACACTGGCGGGCCCCACCAGCGTAGAACCTGCCTCAGGCGCGGAGCTTGTGAGGTAAGGCTCAGTCGGAGCGGGGCAGGGGTATCGCGATCTATCGTGTTTGGGTACGCTGGTTCCGTGGACCTTCAGAAGCAGACCGCCGCCGCTCCCACACCGCCCACCCGGCTGCGCGCCTCGGACGCCGACCGCGACCGCGTCGCCGACATCCTGCGCGAGGCCCTGGCCGAGGGCCGGCTGACCGCCGACGAGCACGCCGAGCGCGTGGAGGGCGTGCTGGCCGCCAAGACGGTCGGCGAACTGGAGGTCTTCATCCAGGACCTGCCCGCCGCCCACGCCCGCCGCACGGCCCCCGGCGGCACCCCCGGCCGGCCCGACCGCAGCGCGATCCCAGCCGACCCCGACGACAACGTGATCGCGGTGTTCAGCAGCGCCAGCCGCCGGGGCCGCTGGCGCGCGGGCCGCCGTATCCACGCGTACGCGATCTTCGGAAGCGTCGAGATCGACCTCAGCGAGGCGCTCTTCGAGTACCAGCAGGTCATGATCAAGGCCTGGTCCGTCTTCGGCAACATCGAGGTGTACGTCCCGGAGAACGTGTCGCTGCGCGGCACCGGCGGCGGAGTCCTCGGCAACTTCGAGGTGGACGCCCTCGACTCGCCCGAACCCGACGCCCCCGTGGTCTACGTCGACGGCTGGGCGGTGCTCGGCAACATCGAGGGCCGGCCCAAGCGCGGCAGGCTCGTCGCGGACATCCTCGATCGCGTGCAGCGCAAGGTCGACAAGGGTTTGCGCAAACATCTGGGCCATTGACGGTCGTGAATCAGCGGTTCGGGACGCAGTGCATAGGCGCGCGCACAGCGGGTAGGCCTTGCTGCATCGTCTCTCGCTCGCGAAGCCGTCGTCAGGAGTAGACCCGTGCTGCAACCGCCGCATTCGTCCCTGCAGGTCGCCGCCGTTCCGGCCCAGCGGGTGCCAGCGCGCGACCAAGACGCTCCCTGGCACACCGAGGCGGTGTGCCGGCGTGACGAGGCCGGCCTGTTCTTCGCTCCCTCCAAGGAACCCACCGCCGCCCGCCTCTCCCGCGAAGAGGCCGCGAAGCGGGTCTGCGCCCGCTGTCCCGTCATGGTGGAGTGCCGGGAGCACGCCCTGCTCCAGCCCGAGCCCTACGGCGTCTGGGGCGGCCTCACCGCCGCCGAACGCCGGGTCGTCCTGGCCCGGCGCCGCCGCCGCGACATGGAACTGAAGAAGGCGGCCAGGTCGTCGGGCCGCATAGCCCAGGCGGGCTAGCCACCGTCCCAAGCCGAAGTGGGCGCCCCCCTCCGCACCGGGGGACGCCCACTGTCGTGTTCTTGCTTTCATGGGCGCGGGGAACTGCGCGACAAGCCACGATGCACCCGCACCCGCCGACGCACCGCGCCCCCACCACCAGCCGCTACTTGGCCCGATCGAAGTCGACGGCGCTGTAAGCCCGCAGCTTGCTGAGCCGGTGCTCGGAGTCGATCCGCCGGACCGTGCCCGACCGCGAGCGCATCACGATCGAGTCGGTCGTCGCCGTCTCCGACCGGTACCGCACCCCGCGCAGCAGCTCGCCGTCCGTGATCCCGGTGGCGACGAAGAACACGTTCTCGCCCTGGACCAGGTCCTCGGTCGTCAGCACCCGGTCGAGATCGTGCCCCGCGTCGACCGCCCGCTGCCGCTCCTCGTCGTCCTTGGGCCACAGCTTGCCCTGGATGGTGCCGCCGAGGCACTTCACCGCACAGGCCGAGATGATGCCCTCCGGCGTACCGCCGATGCCGAGCAGCAGGTCGATGCCGGTGCCCTCGCGCAGCGCCAGGATCGAGCCGGCCACATCGCCGTCGGAGATCAGCTTGATGCGCGCGCCGGTGTCCCGGATCTCCTTGATGATGCCCTCGTGCCGCGGCCGGTCCAGGATGACGACGGTGACGTCCTCCGGGGTGGCCCGCTTGGCCTTGGCGACCCGTCGGATGTTGACCTCGACGGGTGCGTTGATGTCGACGAACTCGGCCGCCTCCGGGCCGGTGACCAGCTTGTCCATGTAGAACACGGCGGACGGGTCGAACATGGCGCCCCGCTCGGTGGCCGCGAGGACCGCGATCGCGTTCGGCATGCCCTTGGCCGTCAGCGTGGTCCCGTCGATCGGGTCGACGGCGATGTCCACCTCCGGCCCGGTGCCGTCGCCGACGCGCTCACCGTTGAACAGCATCGGCGCCTCGTCCTTCTCGCCCTCGCCGATGACGACGACGCCGTTCATCGAGACGGTCGAGACGAGGGTCCGCATCGCGCGTACCGCGGCCCCGTCGGCGCCGTTCTTGTCACCGCGTCCCACCCAGCGGCCCGCGGCCATCGCGGCGGCTTCGGTCACGCGGACCAGTTCCAGGGCGAGGTTGCGGTCGGGGGCCTCGGAAGGGACATCGAGCTCGGACGGCAGATGATGATGCTCGGTCATCGGAGCGCACCTTTCTGATACGACGACGGCCGGATGAGGGTTCGATCCTCGACTCTATCGTCAGTCCGACAAAATGAGCAGGGGACCCCACGGATGAGCGGACCGGGCACCTGCGACGATAGGGGCGTGGCAGGTTCGAACGGCAAGCAGAAGACGGCCCGGGACATGGTTCTCTCCCTGGGCCTCATCGTCATCGCGGCATATGTGATCTACCTCTTCGTCCCGCACGACGAGACCGCTCCCGACGTCCAGCGGGTCGACTACCGTGTCGAGCTGCTCACGGCCCGTCGAGCGGCGTCGTACCCGGTGGCTGCGCCCGAGGGCCTGCCCGAGAGCTGGAAGGCGACCTCCGTGCGCTTCCGGGGAGCCGAGTCCGACTCCTGGCACCTCGGCTTCCACGCTCCCGACGGGGAGTACGTCGCGGTCGAGCAGTCCACTCAGAAGCGCGCGGACTTCATCGAGCAGGCGAGCCAGGGCGCCAAGGCGACCAAGGTCACCGAGGACATCGCCGGCCGCACCTGGACGCGCTACACCGGCGGCCGTTACGACGCCCTCGTCCTCCAGGGCACCGACGGCTCGACGACGGTCGTCGCGGGTACGGCGTCCTTCGACCGTCTGACGGAGATGGCGAAGGCGCTCAAGACGGCGTGAGCGCCCCCCGGTCGACCTGATCGACATGCGCAGGGGCCCCCGACCGACCGGTCGGGGGCCCCTGCGCATGTCTCGATCCGCTCAGACGGTGGTGACCACCTGGTCGTAGGCGAGGCGCGGGGAACGCGGGTAGGACGCGTCCGGGCCGGGCTTGCCGATGTTGATCACCATCAGCGGGGTGTGGTCGTCGTCGAGGAACTCCTTGCGGACGCCCTCGAAGTCCAGGCCGGTCATCGGCCCGGCGGCCAGGCCGGCGGCGCGGATGCCGACGATGAAGTACGCGGCCTGGAGGGCGGCGTTCATCCCGGCGGCACCCTCGCGGGCCGCGCGCTGGGCGAAGAACAGGTCCTTGGCCTGCGGGAAGGCCGGGAACAGGGTCGGCAGCTCCTCGTGGAACTCGTTGTCCGCGGAGAGGATGGCGACCAGCGGGGCCGTGGACGTCTTGGCCTTGTTGCCGTCGGACATGTGCTGGACCAGCCGCTCGCGGGCCTCGGCCGAGCGGACGAGGGTGATGCGCAGCGGGGTCTGGTTGAAGGCGGTCGGGCCGAACTTGACCAGGTCGTAGATCGCCTGGATCTGCTCGTCGGTCACCGGCTCGTCGGTGAAGGTGTTCGCGGTGTGGGCCTCGCGGAACAGCAGGTCCTGGGCGGTGGGGTCAAGAACGAGAGACATGCGTGGACTTCCTAGGGTGGGGCGCCTGACTCCGTTCCGGACCGTGGTCCGGATCGGCTGATGTCGACGACCGTACGCCAGGAGAGGTTCAAGTTTCAACCAAATGCGGGGGGCGGTGACCCGCCTCACAGCGGCACCCCGCCACCGCCGTGCTCACTCGCCCTCCGCCGCCCCCTCCTCGGCCAGCGCCGCGTCCAGCCGCGCCCGGGCGCCCTCCAGCCAGCGCCGGCACACCTTGGCCAGCTCCTCCCCGCGCTCCCACAGGGCGAGCGACTCCTCCAGCGTCGTACCCCCCGCCTCCAGACGTCGTACGACATCGATCAGCTCGTCCCGGGCCTGCTCGTACCCGAGGGCTTCCTCAGCCTTGCTCGTCATGCGGTCCTTCCCTCTCCTCGACTCGAACGGTGAACTCGCCCTCGGCGACCCGCGCGCGCAGCACCTCGGCCGCGTCCACCTCGCCCGGACCCCGCACCACATGCCCGTCGGCCCGCTGGAGCACCGCGTACCCCCGCTTCAGCGTCGCGGCCGGCGAGAGGGCCACCACGCGCGCGTGGGTGTGCGTCAGCTCGGAGTCGGCGCGGTCCAGCAGATGCCCCAGCGTGCGCCGGGACCGCTCGACGAGCGAGGTGACCTGATCGGCGCGCTCCTCGACCATCCGGTGCGGATCCTGGAGCACCGGCCGCCCCAGCGCGTGCGCCAGGCCGCGCTCCTCCCGCTCCACGAACGCCTGCGCACACCGCCGCGCCCGCCCCCGCAGCATCCGCACCCGCTCCAGCTCCTCGCCGACGTCCGGTACGACCTTCTTCGCGGCGTCGGTGGGAGTGGAGGCCCGCAGATCGGCGACATGGTCGAGGAGCGGATTGTCGGGCTCGTGCCCGATGGCCGAGACCACCGGCGTACGGCAGGCGGCGACCGCCCGCACCAGCTGCTCGTCGGAGAACGGCAGCAGATCCTCCACACTGCCGCCGCCCCGCGCCACGACGATCACATCGACCTCGGGGATCTCGTCCAGCTCCTTCACGGCCTGGACGACCTGCGTCACCGCGTGCACTCCCTGCACGGCGACATTGCGCACCTCGAAGCGGACCGCGGGCCACCGGTGCCGGGCGTTCTCCAGCACATCGCGCTCCGCGGCGGACGCCCGCCCGCACACCAGCCCGATCAGCTGCGGCAGAAAGGGCAGCGGCTTCTTCCGGTCGGCCGCGAACAGCCCCTCCGCCGCCAGCGACTTCTTCAGCTGCTCCAGCCGGGCCAGCAGCTCCCCGACCCCCACCGGCCGTATCTCCACGGCCCGCAGCGACAACTGCCCCCGCGGCGCGTACCACTCCGGCTTCGCGTGGACGACGACCCGGGCGCCCTCCCCGACGACGTCCGCGACGGTGTCGAAGACCTGCCGGTAACAGGTCACGCCCACCGAGATGTCGTGCGAGGGATCCCGCAGCGTCAGGAACACGACGCCCGCCCCCGGACGCCGCGACAACTGGGTGATCTGCCCCTCGACCCACACGGCGCCGAGCCGCTCGATCCACCCCCCGATGAGCCGGGACACCTCGCCGACGGGCAGCGGGGCGTCCGCGGACGTGTTCACAGCCATGCGACCGAGCGTATCGGCAGGCACCGACAACGCCGCCGACCGCTTGCGACGGGCGCGAGGCGGTACGGCGGACGGCCTTACGATGGGACACATGACTGCTTCGCCAGCCCGCCGCCGTGTCCTGCTCGCCGCTCCCCGGGGCTACTGCGCGGGTGTGGACCGCGCCGTGATCGCCGTCGAGAAGGCCCTGGAGCAGTACGGGGCCCCGGTCTACGTCCGGCACGAGATCGTCCACAACAAGTACGTCGTGCAGACCCTGGAGAAGAAGGGCGCGATCTTCGTCGAGCGGACCGAGGAGGTCCCGCCGGGCAACATCGTGATGTTCTCCGCGCACGGGGTCGCCCCCGTCGTCCACGAGGAGGCCGCGCGCGGGCGGCTCGCCACGATCGACGCGACCTGCCCCCTGGTCACCAAGGTCCACAAGGAAGCCGTCCGCTTCGCCCAGGACGACTACGACATCCTCCTGATCGGCCACGAGGGCCACGAGGAGGTCATCGGCACCTCCGGCGAGGCCCCCGACCACATCCAGCTCGTCGACGGCCCGGGCGATGTCGCCAAGGTGGAGGTCCGCGACCCCTCCAAGGTCGTCTGGCTGTCCCAGACCACCCTCTCGGTCGACGAGACCATGGAGACGGTCGACGCCCTCAAGGAGAAGTTCCCGCAGCTCATCTCCCCGCCGAGCGACGACATCTGCTACGCCACGCAGAACCGTCAGCTCGCCGTGAAGCAGATGGGCGCCGAGGCCGAGCTGGTCATCGTGGTCGGCTCGCGCAACTCCTCCAACTCCAAGCGGCTCGTCGAGGTCGCCAAGCTGGCCGGCGCGCGCGCCTCGTACCTGGTGGACTTCGCGAGCGAGATCGACGAGGCGTGGCTGGAGGGCGTGAGCACGGTCGGCGTCACCTCCGGCGCCTCCGTCCCCGAGGTCCTCGTCGAGGAGGTCCTCGCCTTCCTCGCCGAGCGTGACTACGACGACGTCGAGCTGGTCAAGGCAGCCGACGAGCACATCATCTTCTCGCTGCCCAAGGAGCTGCGCCGCGACCTGCGCGAAGAGGCGGCGGCGCTGGTGGCGGCGCGCGGCGGCAGCGGCGCCGAGGCCTCCCCGGGCGCCCCGGAGGCCGTCTCGGGCGAGTGACGGTCAGTCGTCCGTCGTAACGTAGGGCCATGCAGATCTTCGGCGTGGACATCGGCGGATCAGGGATCAAGGGCGCCCCTGTGGACCTGGACAAGGGCGACCTTGCCCAGGAGCGCCTCAAAGTGCTCACCCCGCATCCGGCGACGCCCGATGCGGTGGCGGACGGCGTCAAGGAAGTCGTCGAGCACTTCGGCTGGACGGGACCGGTCGGCCTCACCTTCCCCGGTGTGGTCACCGGTGGCTCCCACATCCGTACGGCGGCCAATGTCGACAAGGCCTGGATCGACACCGACGCGCGCGCGTTGTTCAGCGAGCGGCTGGGCGGCCTCCCGGTGACCGTCGTCAACGACGCGGACGCGGCGGGCGTCGCCGAGATGGCCTTCGGCGCCGGCCAAGGCCGCGCGGGCACGGTCGTCCTGCTGACCTTCGGCACGGGCATCGGCAGCGCCGTCTTCACCGACGGCGTGCTCGTCCCCAACACCGAACTCGGCCACCTCGAACTGAGCGGCCACGACGCGGAGAAGCGGGCCTCCAGCAAGGCCAAGGAGGACCACGAGCTGACCTGGGAACACTGGGCCCGCCGCGTCACGAAGTACCTCGCCCACGTCGAGATGCTGTTCTCCCCGGAGCTCTTCATCATCGGCGGCGGAGTCAGCCGCAAGTCGGAGAAGTTCCTCCACTACATCGAGGGCATCACGGCAGAGATCGTTCCGGCCCAGCTCCAGAACAACGCGGGGATCGTGGGGGCGGCGATGAGGGCGTCCACGGGGGGCGGCCGGGCGGGCTGAGGCCGTTGACGGACCCGCCCGCATCGGATCGGATCAGATCAGATCAGATCGGTCAGGAGGCGCGGCCCGAGGGGCGTGCGCCCCGGCCCGCGGTCGTGGTCCGGCGGCGGGCCGTTGCTCTGCGCACGCCCCGTACCAGGACGGTCGCGGCGGTGAGCAGCGTGCCGGCGTAGAGCCAGCCGGCCTGGGTGGCCAGTGCCGTGGCCAGCCCCATCAGCCGGGCACCGAGCCCGTCCTCCGCGACGACGGGGAGCAGCCCCATCGCGAAGGCGATCGGCACGACGACGGGCGCCGCCAGCAGATCTCCCGGGCGCACCCACAGCGCGACCAGCAGACACACCGGCAGGAACAACACGCCGTACACGGTCAGCGCACTGCCGAACAGCAGCTCGTCCACACCTCCGACCGCGAACATCACCACCCCACCGAACAGCCCGCTCCCCAGCCCGGTCAGCCGGGGGTTCGACCACCGCCCCCCGACCGCTCCGGCGGCCCTGACCGACACCGGAGGCACACCGGAGGAAGGGGAAGGACGGCCGACGGGGGAGGGGCGGCGCACCGGGGAGGAGCGCTCGTGGGGGAAGGGGCCGCTGGTGGGGGAAGCGCGGTGCGTGGGGGAGGGGCGCTCGTGGGGCAAGGGGCCGGTGGTGGGGGAAGTGCGGCGTGTGGGGGAGGAGCGCTCGTGGGGCAAAGGGCCGCTGGTGGGGGAGGGACGCCCGCCGGGGGAGGATCCGCCGCCCGGGGAGGGCCGGTCACCAGGAAAGCGCCCGGCACCCGGGAGGGGACGGTGGCCTGGGACGGGGCGGTCGCTTGGACGTGGGCCGTCGCTTGGACGTGGGCGGTCGCTTGGACGTGGGCCGTCGTTTGGACGCGGGCGGTCGCTTGGACGTGGGCCGTCGTTTGGACGCGGGCGGTCGCTTGGACGTGGGCCGTCGTTTGGACGCGGGCGGTCGCTTGGACGTGGACCTTCGTTTGGACGCGGGCGGTCGCTCGGACGTGGGCGGTCGCTTGGACGTGGGCGGTCGCTTGGACGTGGGCCGTCGCTTGGACGTGGGCCGTCGCTTGAAAGTGGGCCGTCGCTTGAAAGTGGACGCTCGCTTGGACGTGGACGCTCGGTTGGACGTGGACGGTCGCCGGGACCGGGTTCGCCCCCCAGGGAGGGGCGGGCGTCCGAGGAAGGCCGCCGGCCGTAGGCGGCAAGCGGGCCGGCGGACGGCCGTACACCCCCGGTCGCCCCCGCATCCCGAGCCTTCGCCCCGGTCCTCACCCCCGACGGGGTCTCCCGGGCCGTCTGGGGTGGCAGGGGCGGTGGCGAAGGCGGCTCGCGGCGCGTCGTGCTCTGCGGGGGGCGCGTCCTGTGTTGCTCCACTGCACCAACTTAGGTCGGTTTATGTGCCGAATCGGGTGTCGGACACGCCGAGGAGCGGACGGTGGCCACGCGTTCGACGGGACCGCAGGCCCGGTGCCCGGCACGCCGTAAACTGGTGGATCGGTCGGCCTCTCGGCCCGCCCCCGGCCCTCTCACCACGGGAACCGGCCCCCTGGCCCTCTGACTACGGGAAGTCGCAACGTGTCGCTCACGATCGGAATCGTCGGTCTGCCGAATGTCGGCAAGTCGACCCTGTTCAACGCCCTGACCAAGAACGACGTGCTGGCGGCCAACTACCCGTTCGCCACGATCGAGCCGAACGTCGGCGTGGTCGGCGTCCCGGACGCCCGCCTCACCAAGCTGGCCGAGATCTTCTCCTCCCAGCGGATCCTCCCGGCGACGGTCGACTTCGTCGACATCGCCGGCATCGTGCGCGGTGCCTCCGAGGGCGAGGGTCTCGGCAACAAGTTCCTGGCGAACATCCGTGAGTCCGACGCGATCTGCCAGGTCATCCGTGCCTTCAAGGACGAGAACGTCGTGCACGTCGACGGCAAGGTCTCGCCCAAGGACGACATCGAGACGATCAACACCGAGCTGATCCTGGCGGACCTCCAGACGATCGAGAAGGTCCTCCCGCGCCTCCAGAAGGAGTCGCGCATCAAGAAGGACGTGGCCCCCAAGGTCAAGGCCGTCGAGGAGGCCAAGGAGATCCTGGAGAAGGGCGACACGCTGTTCTCCCAGGGCATCGTGCAGGGCGGCGAGCGCGCCGAGCTCCTGCACGACCTGCACCTGCTCACCACCAAGCCGTTCCTCTACGTCTTCAACGTCGACGAGGACGAGCTGACCGACGACGGCTTCAAGGACGAGCAGCGCGCCCTGGTCGCCCCGGCCGAGGCGATCTTCCTCAACGCCAAGCTGGAGCAGGACCTCGCCGAGCTCGACGAGGCGGACGCCATGGAGCTGCTGGAGTCGGTCGGCGCCGAGGAGCCCGGCCTCGCGACCCTCGCCCGCGTCGGCTTCGACACCCTCGGCCTCCAGACCTACCTCACGGCCGGTCCCAAGGAATCCCGCGCCTGGACCATCAAGAAGGGCGCGACGGCCCCCGAGGCGGCCGGTGTCATCCACACCGACTTCCAGAAGGGCTTCATCAAGGCCGAGGTCATCTCCTTCGCCGACCTGGTGGAGACCGGCTCGGTCACCGAGGCCCGCGCCAAGGGCAAGGCCCGCATGGAGGGCAAGGACTACGTCATGCAGGACGGCGACGTGGTGGAGTTCCGCTTCAACGTGTGATCAGACGTTCCGCGTGCCGGTGAGGGGCCGAACTCCTGGGGAGTTCGGCCCCTTCGGATTCGCTCGGATGCCTCTCCCCGCCGACAGGCTGTGGACGTCGCTCGCAGGAACCCCCGGCGCCGGCTCAGCGGTTCGGGATCGGGCCGGTCACCTCCGCCGCGTAGCGGGTCAGTGAGCGGCCGTACGAGGGCAGATGGCCGGCGAGTGCGCCGAGTGCGAGTGCCGCGGCCTCCCGTTCGCGGCCGAGGTCGACGAACGTCAGGGCGAGGAACGCGGTGACCGCGTCGTCGAGGTGGTCCGAGGTCCGCTCGCGCTCCGCGATCAACAGCTCGGCGCCGCTCTCCGGCCGGCCGAGGGTGCGCAGCGTACTCGCCAGCTGGATGACCGCCTCCCGTCGGCGCGTACCGTCCAGGCCGCCGTCCAGGGCCGCCCGGTAGAGGGAGACCGCGCTCTCACCCAGGTCGGTCGCGTCGTCGGCGGAGGCGAGCTCGAACGCCGCGACGGGGTGTCCCTCCGGCAGTTCGTCGGTCAGCGCCTTGATCCTCGAGCGGAAGTCCGCCGCGTCGTACTCGTCGAAGGCGGCCCACAGGGCGGCACACCGCTGTTCCCACTCCGCCGTGATCTTCATGGTCATCGTCCCAGCTTCGCAGAGGCCCTCAGCCCGCAGACCTCAGCCCACAACCCTCAGCACCCTTCAGCCGGACTTCCGTCACCCCTCGCTCCCCACCCCCGGAATCCGCAGCCGCGCCTCATAGCCACCGCCCGCCGTGGGACCCGACGTGAAGGTGCCGCCCAGCAGGTCGGCCCGTTCGGCGAGGCCGATCAGGCCCTGGTGGGAGCCGGGGAGGGGGAGGGAGGGGCGGGTGGGGGGTGTGTTCGTGATCGTCACGCCGAAGGCCGTGCGGTCGGGGGTCCGCCAGAGGCGGACCGTCGCGGAGGCGCCGGGGGCGTGCTTGCGGACGTTGGTGAGGGCTTCCTGCACCGTGCGGTAGACGGTCCGCTGGGCCGTGGTGCCGACGTCCGGCGGGAGCGCGCCGGTCAGTTCGGCCTCGATGCCGCTCGACGTGACGAGCCGGTGCAGATCGGCGAGCGTGGGCTGCGGGGTGAGTTCGGTGGCGCGGCCCCCGGAGGCGCGCAACAGGGTGACCATGTGGCGCAGTTCGTCGAGCGTGTCGACGCTGAGCGAGCGGATCGTGCGGGCGGCGTCCCGGCTGCCGGCGTCGGCGGCGGCGACCTGGAGGGCACCGGCCTGCACGGCGATCAGGCTCACCTGGTGGGAGACGACATCGTGCATCTCCCGGGCGAGCTGGGCGCGTTCACGGGCCAGGACGGCCTGGGAGTGCAGGAGGCGTTCGTGCTCGCGCGCCTCCTCGATCTCGGCGAGCCGGCGGGCCAGGTCCCGGCGGGCCTGGACGAGCTGGCCCAGCAGCACCGGGGCGGCGGCGGTGGCGAGCGTGTAGAAGAAGTAGACCAGCGTCCACGTGCGCTCGTGCGAGGAGAGCTCGGCGAGCGGCCAGGGCGTGGCGGAGGCCACGGCGAACAGCAGCGCGCACCCGACGAGCAGCCGCCGGTCGCGGGAGCGTTCGGCCAGCGTGAACAGCGCCGCGAACGGCGCGAACACGATGTCCAGCACGAGGCTCGAGGGCAGGGCCAGCAGGAACACCGGGAACGGGAAGCGGCGCCGCACGGCGAGCGCGGCGCAGGCCAGTGCGCCCATGGACCGCTCCACCGGGCCGGCGCCGTCCAGGTTGAGCAGGATGTCCACGACGGCGACCGCGACGACCAGCGCGTCGACCGCCGGAGCGGGTATCCGCGCCCACCACGCCCCGGGCGCGGTCATCGCCCGGACCCCGGGCGCCGCCGTCCGGCGTCGAGCAGCCCCGCCCGCTGCGCCAGCAGTGCCGCCTGCACCCTGCTGGCGACCCGCAGCTTGGTCAGGATCGCGCTGACGTGGTCCTTGACGGTGCCCGCGCTGAGGTGGATCCGGGTGCCGATCTCGGTGTTGGACAGTCCCTCCGCGATCAGCACGAGCACCTCGCGCTCGCGCTCGGTGAGCCGCCCGACGCGGGCCGTCTCCGCGTCGTCGGCGACCGCCGTCCCGGGGTGGTCGCGCCAGACCGCGCGGGACGCCTTCGGCGACAGCACGACCCCGCCCGCGGCCAGCGTGCGCACCAGCTGGGCGAGCTGGTCGGGCTCGGTGTCCTTGAGCAGGAACCCGGCCGCGCCGGACTTCAGGGCGGTGACGATGTACTCGTCGGCGTCGAAGGTCGTCAGCATCGCGACCACCGGCGGCACGGGCTGGAGGCGCAGCTGCCGCAGCACCGTCAGCCCGTCCACGTCCGGCATCCGGATGTCGAGCAGCACGACGTCGGGAGCGGTCCGCCGTACGGCGTCGACCGCCTCCGCGCCGGTCGTGGTCGCGACGACCTCGATGTCGTCGGCCGCGCTCAGGATGAGCTGAAAACCGGAGCGCACCAGCGCCTCGTCGTCCACGACCATGACCCGGATCACACGTGCCCCGCCTCGCCGTACCTGTGCGCACGGCTGCGGCCGTACGCCGATGTCGCTGTCCATGTCGCTGTCGGTGTCGATTGTCACCGGTCCGACCGTAGAACGGGACGTGCCGTCCGCGGTGGGACGCGAAGGGTGTTCCCGCCACTCGGGGGGAGCGGTCCAGCCGGACGGGGGGTGCGGAAGCACCGGATGGCGGGACGGGACCGGACGGTCGCCGGATACTCCGGGCCGCAGCCCGATTCCAGCCTGGAACGCATGAACCCGAACCCCTCCGACACGGCGCACACGCCACGCCCGGAACCCGCCCCGGAACCCGCCCCGGACCCCGTCGCCGCCCCCGCCCCCGCCCGGCTCCCGGTGGGCCGCCTCATCGGCGTCGACCTGGCCCGCGGTCTCGCGGTCTTCGGGATGTACGCCGCCCACGTCGGCCCCGACCCGTCCCGCGGCGGGATCACCGGGCACCTGATGGAGCTGGCCCACGGCCGCGCCTCCGCCCTCTTCGCCTTCCTGGCCGGCTTCTCGATCATGCTGATCACCGGCCGCCGTACGCCGAGGACCGGCCGCGCGGGCCGCCAGGCGGTCGCCAAGGTCGTGATCCGCGCGCTGGTCCTGCTGGCGCTGGGCACCGCGCTCACGCTCACCGGCACCCCGGTCGAGGTGATCCTCGCCTTCTACGGCCTGTACTTCCTGCTCGTCCTGCCCCTGTACCGGCTCGGCGCGCGCCCGCTCGCCGTCGTCGCGGCGGGCACCGCCCTGGTCATGCCGCAGCTCCTGTACATCGTCCAGCACGCGCTCCCCGCGGACGGCGCCCAGGGCGTCTGGGCCTGGCCCGCCGGCGGCGACGGCATCGTCTCGCTGCTCTTCACCGGCAGCTACCCGGCCCTGACCTGGCTCCCCTTCGTCATCGCGGGCATGGCCGTGGCCCGCCTCGACCTCACCGACGCCGTCGTCCGCACCCGCCTCGCACTCACCGGCGGCGCCCTCGCCGTCCTCGGGTACGGCGGCTCCTGGCTCGCCCTGCACCTGGTCCCCGGCGCCCTGACGAAACTGAGTGCCGCCGCCTGGGGCGACGGGGGATCGGCCGCGTCGGCCTGGTGGTCCGACACCTGGGGCTACCCCGACGGCAGCACCCCGGCCGGGCTGCTGGTCGCCTCGCCGCACAGCGAGACGACCCTGTCGGTCCTCGCCAACACCGGTGTCGCGATCGCGGTCCTCGCGGCCTGCCTCGTCGCGGTCGACGCCTTCCCGCGCTTCCACGCCCTCGCCCGCCCGGTCATCGCGGTCGGCTCGATGTCCCTGAGCGCGTACGTCTTCCACATCGTCGGCATCCGTCTCCTCGGCATCGAGGAACTGCCCGGCTCCCCCCTGCACGTCCTGCTCGGCTTCGTCGTCGCCGTCACCGTGTTCGCGACGCTCTGGTCCCGCTTCTTCCGGCGCGGTCCGCTGGAGTGGCTCCTCGGCCGGACGACGAAGGCCGCCGAACTGGTGCGGTGAGGCCGACGCCCCGGCTCGCGGGCGAGGCTCGGTCACCCACCCCGCCGACAGGACCAGCCCGCTCGCCCGGTGCACGGCGAGGAAGCCGAAGGGTCGGTCGAGGACGGCGCGGACGACGACGGCCGTGGCGGTCCGGCAGGCGGAACGGGCCTGAGCGGGTCCTGGCCGACGCCGGGGAAGTGTCCCGCACCCGCTCCCGCACCACGCGCAGCCCGGGCCCCGCCTCACCGGGCGGAAGCCGCCCACCGGGTACGGCCGTGAGCCGGCCCCCGAGGATGTCCCCCCCGCCGCCAGCACCTGCCCGGCGTCATCGGCTCCTCCCCGAGCAGCAGATGGACGTCCAGCCCGTTCGTGCCCCGCACCCGGGCTCGGTGACGGCATCGAGATCGGTGGTCGTCCGCCGAAGCCCCGCCACGTCCTCACCGGACGGCGGCCCGCCCACCCGGACGCGGATGTCCCCGGCGAACGGCTTCTCCCAGTCCGTCCGCGGCGCCGACGCCGACGCCGGCACCAGCGCGCTGTCCCGGTCCAGCCGAGAGGCCCATGACTCCTCCAGCTCCACCGTCCGAGCCGTCCACAGCCCGAGCGCGGCCTCCACGAGGAACGCGAGCAGTGGCCGGAGCCCGACCGCGGAGAACACCGTGTCGACCAGGAGGGTCGCACGCATCAGAAGTCCTCGGGTCCCTGAGGGCCCTTAGGGTCCTCAGGGTCCTCAGGGACCTCGGGGTTCTCGGGGTCCTCGGGGTTCTCGGGGTCCTAGAAGTCCTCCGAGTCGTAGGGGTCTTCGGTGAGCCGTTCGGGGTCCGCGACCCACCCCGCCGCGAGCACCAGCCGGGAGTGGCGGTGCAGGGCGAGGAAGCCGAACGGGCGGTCGAAGCGGGCCCGGACGGTCGTGACCAGCCATCGCGTGCGCGGCACACCGCAGCCGACCGCGCCGAACGCCGTCACCACGCCCGCCTCGAAGCCCGTCGCGCCGAACCTCGCCACTGCCGACTGCCCGCCCGACTCGATGGCCAGCGGCTGGGTGCCGCTGATGCCGGGGAAGTGACCGTGCAGAGTGTCGCGGGCGGTGGTGAGGCCGAACAGCTCGTGCTGTCGCAGCAGATCGTGACCGGCGGCGACGTCGAACGCCGGTGTCGTCACCCTCAGCGTCGGTGGATCGGGCGTCTCGGAACGCTCCCTCGCCACGTACACGCCGGGCCCCGCCGCGCCGTACGGGAGCCGCGACCCGGGCACCACCGGGTACCGTCGGGAGAGCAGCCCCACGCCGGCGCCCAGCACCTGGCCCGGCGTCATCTGCTCCTCGCCGAGCAGCAGATGGACGTCGAGGGCGTTGTCGCCGAGGACCTTCAGCTCGGTGACCTGGCCGTCGGGGGTGTCCGCCACCCCGAGCCGGTCCGGCAGCGCGCTCTCCCGCGTCAGGCTCAGCACGTCCCCCTCGGGCCAGTACGGGGTGTCCAGCAGACCGCCCTCCTGGAAGGGCCGCAGCCAGCGGGTCCGCAGGGCCAGCGCGCTCGCCAGCACCAGCTCGGTGCGGTCCGTCACCGTGACCGGCATCGCCTCCACCAGCCCGCCGGTCCGCTTCGCCGCCCACGCGTCCAGCGCCGCCCGGTCGGCCTCGGCGTCCCCGGTGAGCACCCCGTGCGCCCCGGTGGGCAGCCCCGCCGCCCAGGACTCGCGCAGCTCGAGGGTCCGGTTCGTCCACAGGCCCAGGGCCGGGTCCAGCCCCCGCATCGCGTCCATCCCGGCGAGCAACCCCCGTGCCGCGCCCGCCGCCTGATCCGCCGGCACCCCGAGGGCGTCCGCCAGTTCCTTCCGCGCGGCTCCCTCGGCGCCGTCCGCGAGGAAGGCCAGCAGGGGCCAGACGCCCGCCGCCGAGAAGACCGAGTTCCCGTCCGCGCGGATCTCTCCGGCCCAGCGCGCAGCAAGCGCGTTCACCGCCCGAATCGTCGCGTTCGCGCCCTGCATTCCGCCCCCATGAGTCACACGCTTACGATGCCGCCCAGTCGCGTCCGTCGCATCCGAGTTCCGTACCGCTGTCGGACCCCGCTGCCAGACTGCCCGCACCCCGCCCCGATCCGTCCGAACCAGGAGCACGGTACTCGTGTCGATACCCCCGCCCCCCGGGCCCCAGCAGCCCGAGGACCCGTACCGGCCTCCGCAGCCGCACGGACCGTATCCGCAGGGGCCGTACCCCCACACGCCGTACGGCCCCTCGCCGTACCAGGTCTGGGGGCAGGGGTACACCCCCTTCGCCCGGCCCGCGCCGGTCAACGGGGTCGCCATCGCCGCCCTCGTGCTGGGGCTGCTCTGCTTCCTGCCGGCCGTCGGGCTGATCCTCGGGATCATCGCGCTGGTGCAGATCAGGAAGCGGGGCGAGCGCGGCAAGGGGATGGCGATCGCGGGCGCGGTCCTGTCCTCCCTCGGCCTCACGCTGTGGGCGCTGTCGCTGTCCACGAACGTCGCCTCCGAGTTCTGGGAGGGCGTCAAGGAGGGCGCGAGGGGCACCAGCTACTCGCTCGCCGAGGGCGACTGCTTCGACGTGCCGGGCCGCTTCGACCAGGACGTCTACGACGTCGACGAGGTGCCCTGCTCCGACCCGCACGAGGGCGAGGTGTTCGGCACGATCCCGCTGTCCGGCGACGACTACCCGGGCGACGGATAC
Organism: Streptomyces sp. NPDC005811; assembly: GCF_040630405.1. Classification (NCBI taxonomy): domain Bacteria; kingdom Bacillati; phylum Actinomycetota; class Actinomycetes; order Kitasatosporales; family Streptomycetaceae; genus Streptomyces; species Streptomyces sp. NPDC005811. The sequence continues at coordinate 8,793 of NZ_JBEXXK010000041.1, read as the reverse complement.
GTCACGGACCAGGCCGAGGACAAGTGCTGGACCCTCCAGGACGCCTACGCCATGGACCCCTGGGCGCTGGGCGACGAGGTCGACGTCTACTACCTGACGCCGACCGAGGACAGCTGGCAGTGGGGCGACCGCGAGATCACCTGCGTCTTCGCCCACACCGACGAGACCGGCACCCTGACCGGTTCGCTGCGCGCCGACGAGACGAACCTGGACGCCGACCAGGTGGCCTTCCTGAAGGCGATGGCCGCGGTCGACGTGGTCCTCTACGAGGAGCCCGACGACTACGCCGAGGAGGACCTGGACGCCAACAAGGCCTGGGCGGCGGACGTCCGGGACGCGCTCGCCGAGCAGGCCGGGGCGCTGGGCGGCCACACCTGGGCCGGTGACGCGGGGAAGCCGGTGGACGCGCTGGTCGAGGACATGCGGGACGCGCGGGCGGCCTGGGCGAAGGCGGCCACCGCGGGGGACGCCGACACGTTCTATCTGCACTACGACAGCGGCTACGCGTACGTCGACGGCGACACCACCGTCGCCGCCCGCAAGGCCCTGGGCCTGGCCACCACCCCGCCCTCGTACGACGAGGACGGCGCCGGCGCCGGCTCCGGCACCGGCGGGAGCGACCGCCAGGACGTGTGAGCGCGGCCATAGCGGGGAGAAACTGCCTGCGTAAAGCCTTTCCGGGGCACATGTCATCACATCGAGTGATTCTCTGGCCTTTGCTTGCATGGTCGAACCCACGGTTGCCACGCTGTAGCTGTCTGTACAACCTGATGGGAGCGGCCAGTGACATTCGGTGAGCAGCCGGCGTACCTGCGTGTCGCGGGCGATCTCCGCAAGAAGATCGTGGACGGCTCGCTGCCACCGCACACCCGGCTGCCGTCCCAGGCCAGAATCCGCGAGGAGTACGGCGTCTCGGACACCGTCGCCCTGGAGGCCCGCAAGGTCCTGATGGCCGAGGGCCTGGTCGAGGGCCGCTCCGGATCCGGTACGTATGTCCGCGAGCGGCCGGTGCCCCGCCGTATCGCCCGCTCCGGCTACCGGCCCGCGAGCGGGGCCACACCGTTCCGCCAGGAGCAGGCCGAGGCGCACGCCCGCGGGACCTGGGAGTCCAGTAGCCGGCAGTCCGAGGCGAGCGGCGCGGTCGCCGAACGGCTGGGCATCAAGGCCGGGGACCGGGTGATGTGCACCAAGTACGTCTTCCGGGAGGCCGGCGAGACGATGATGCTCTCCACCTCCTGGGAACCCCTCGCCGTCACCGGCCGTACGCCCGTCATGCTGCCCGAGGAGGGCCCGCTCGGCGGCATGGGCGTGGTCGAGCGGATGCGCGCCATCGACGTCATCGTGGACAACGTGACGGAGGAGGTGGGCGCCCGCCCGGGCCTCGCCGAGGAACTCCTCGCCCTCGGCGGCGTCCCCGGCCATGTCGTCCTGGTCGTCCAGCGCACGTACTACGCCTCGGGCCGCCCCGTGGAGACGGCCGACGTGGTCATCCCGGCCGACCGCTACCGCGTCGCGTACCACCTGCCCGTCAGATAGCCCGTTCGGTCCGCCCGCTCGGCCTGCCCGCTCGGCGGGATGGCCGGGGTGCGTGGGGGACGGCCCTCGGCCGTCCTTGCGGTAGCGCATCGCGGCGGGCGGCGCACACCCTTCCGGCAGTTGCCCCCGGAAAACGCCCGCACACAGCGCGCCCGCCCGCCGTCGGGATTCGGTCGTTTCCGGCCGTTCTCGCAGGTCGTCCCATATATGCCCGACCCGCCGCCGACCGGACGCGTCAGCGCGCCCGCACGGCGCGTTCGGTCTCGTGCGCCCCCTGCGTCTTGGCTGGTTGCGTACCTCTTTGTGCAAAGCCGTGTTCGCTGTGTAAAGGTAAGGCGTACGCTCGGGCATATGCGGATTGCGGTTTCCTTAGAGGGCGGGGCACGGGCCGTGCCGTGCCGGGGAAGCGGAGGGGCACGATGAACGAGGGCACCATCTCTCTGCCCTGGCTCGTCATACGGCAGGACGACAACGGCAATCGCTACCGCGTGGGCCGGTACGCCACCCGGGCGGAGGCGCAGAAGATCGCCGACAGCCTCGACGACCGTGGCCACAAGCAGCTCTACTGGGTCGAGCGCATCGGCCAGAGCCAGGCCCCGAGCGGAGACAGCACGCGGAACTGACCCGCGCCGGGGTCCCGTAGGCTCCGGCGCATGACCGAACGGACCGTGGTGGTCGGAGCCGCCCTCCTCGACGCGGGCCGGCTGCTCGCCGCGCGCCGCAGCGCACCTCCCGAGCTGGCCGGCCGCTGGGAGCTGCCCGGCGGCAAGGTCGAGCCCGGCGAGCGGCCCGAGGCGGCCCTCGTGCGCGAACTGCGCGAGGAACTGGGCGTCGACACCGAGGCCGTCGAGCGCGTCCCCGGCGAATGGCCCCTCAGGGCGCCCTATGTGCTTCAGGTGTGGACCGCCCGGCTGTGCCCCGGCTCCGCCGCCCCCGCACCCCTCCAGGACCACGACGAGCTGCGCTGGCTCACCCCCGACGAGATCTGGGACGTGCCCTGGCTGGACCAGGACGTCCCCGCCGTACGGGAGACCCTCACCCGGCTCACGGCCCGGCCCCGCTGACGCGGGCCCGCCTTCCCCGGGTGTGCGGGCGGTACCGCCCCCTGGATATCGGGTATGTCCTCATTAACCCCATGAAACCGGACGTGGGTCTACTCGCTGGCCGGGGAAGTGATCGGTGTGGTCGACACCGAAGACGGCTGGGCCGAGTGGACGTTCCCGGCGGACCCCGGGGCGGTGGCCACCGCCCGCCGCGTCGTCCGGGGCCGGCTGCACGGCTGGGGCCTCGACAGCCTGGGAGACATCACCGCCCTGCTGGTCAGCGAGCTGGTGACCAACGCCCTGCGGCACGCCACCGGCCCCATCGGCGTCCGTCTGGTCCGCCCGGCCGGCCTCGAGGGCGTCCTGCTGGTCGAGGTCTCCGACCCGCTGCCCGACCCGCCCCGCGAGCGCGCCGCCCGGCCCGAGGACGAGAGCGGCCGCGGACTGCAACTGGTGGCCTCCTCCTCCCGGCGCTGGGGAACCCGGCCGGGAGCGAGCGGGAAGACGGTCTGGTTCGAACTCGCGGTACCGGGCTGACCGCGTGTACGGCGGGCCCTCCTCCGTCACCCGTGCGGTGCCCGTCGGCGACCGGTCACGGAAGGTGTGGTTCGACCACGTGCCCGCTGGTTAGAAGACTGGGAGTGTGGTCGCGGAACGGTCCAAAAAAAGCCTGGACCGTGCTGTGATCGTGAACACCGTGTCGTGCGGCGCCGTAGTGCTGGATACTGCGGGCAGCCGCCGCCGGTGACCGGTGCCGGGCGCGGTGAGCTGGAGGGGACGGTTCGCGTGAGCGAGATACCAGCGAAGGCCACGGGGTCCGAGGACCCGTCGGGCGGCGCGAGGGCCAGGGCCGCAGGGGCGTTCGCTTCGGACGCGTCCCCGGCTTCCGACCGTGCGTACGACGGACTCGCGGACGGCGGGGCGGCACCGGGGGACGCCGTGTGGCAGAGCAGCCCGCCCGGCTCCATCTACGACTACATCAAGGTCGCGTCCTTCTCGATCGGCCCCGACGGGCTCGTCGACCAGTGGAGCCTGCGCGCCGAACAGATCTTCGGCATCTCCGCGGACCGGGCCGTCGGCATGGACCCCATCGAGGCGTTCATCGACCCGGATCTGCGCGAGCGCGGCGAGCGCAAGATGGCCGAGATCCTCGACGGACGGGAGTGGACCGGAGTGGTCCCCTTCCGGATGCCCGACCCCGTGCCCGGCGGCGGGCGCGGCGAGCGCGGGCTCGCCGAGGTGTACGTCATGCCGACCCGCGGCCTCGACGGTGACAACGCCGCCGTGTGCATCGTCGTCGACGTCCGCACCCTGCGCAGCATCGAGACCGACCTCGCCGCCTCGCAGGCTATTTTCGGCCAATCCCCGTTCGGCTTCCTGCTGATCGACCCCGACCTGCGGGTCCGCCGCGCCAACCAGCGGTTCGCCTCCATCTTCGGCGGCAGCCCCGACGACCACCGGGGCAAGGGCGTCCACGACTATCTGCCCCGGCCCGAGGCCGAGCGGGTCAGCGCCACCCTGCGCCGGGTCCTGGAGACCGGCGACTCCATCACGGACATGCACGTCACCGGTTTCGTGCCGGGCTCCGACGAACGCCGGCACTGGTCCATCAACCTCTACCGCGTGCACAGCGGCACCGGCCGCCCCATCGGCATCGCCTGGCTCGGAACCGACATCACCGCCCGCCGTGCCGCCGCCCGCGAGGCCGCCGCCGCACGGCGCAATCTCGCTCTCCTGAACGAGGCGGGCGCCCGCATCGGGAACTCCCTCGACCTGGAGACCACCGCGCGCGAACTCCTCGACGTCGTCGTGCCCGGCTTCTGCGACCTCGCCACCGTCGACCTCTACCAGGGACTCCTGGCCGGCGACGAGACCCCGCCCGGTCTCGCCGACGGCAGCGCCGAACTGCGCCGGGTCGCCTTCTCCTCGGCCGTCTCCGACGCGCCGTACTCGGCCACCGGCGCGCCCGTCGCGGTCGGTGCGGTCCACCACTTCCCCTTCAACTCGCCCTGCGCGGACGCCCTGCGCACCGCGCGCCCGCAGGCCATCCCCGGCGAGGACGGCGGGCTCGTGCAGTCCACGCTCGCCATTCCGATGGTCGCCCACGACACCGTCGTAGGACTCGCGCAGTTCTCCCGTACGAAGGGCAGCGAGCCGTTCGGGGACCGGGACCGGGATCTGGCCTGGGAACTCGCGGCACGGGCCGCCGTCTGTATCGACAACGCCCGCCTCTACCGGCGTGAGCACGAGCGGGCGTTGATACTGCAGCGGTCCCTGCTGCCCCCCGGCGACCCGGTCGCCTCCGGCCTCGACATCGCCTGCCGCTACCTCCCGGGCCATGTCTCCACCGGCCGGCCCAGCGAGGTCGGCGGCGACTGGTTCGACGTCATCGAACTCCCCGGCCACCGCACCGCCCTGGTCGTCGGCGACGTCATGGGCCGCGGGCTGCGCGCGGCGGTCGCGATGGGCGAACTGCGCACCGCCGTGCGCACCCTGGCCCTGCTCGACCTCGAACCCGCCGAGGTCCTCTCCGCGCTGGACGAGATCGCGCGCGGACTCGGCACCCCCGGCGGCGTCCAGCAGGCCACCCGTGCCGCCCGCCGTCCCCGCGAGGCCGACCTCTCCGAGGTGTACCTCGCGACCTGCGTGTACGCCGTCTACGACTCCGTCACCCGCCGCTGCACCTTCGCCAACGCGGGCCACCTCCCGCCGGTGCTGGTCGAACCCGGCGAGCCGGCCCTCATGCTCGACGTCCCTCCCGGCATGCCGCTCGGTGTCGGCGGCGAGCCCTTCGAGGAGGTGGAGGTCGACCTCCCCGAGGGCGCGCTGCTCGCCCTCTACACGGACGGCCTCGTCGAGTCCCGCGACCACCCCCTGGACGAGGGCCTCCAGGCCTTCGTCGGCGCCCTCACGGACCCCACCCGCCCCCTGGAGGACGTCTGCGACCACGTCCTCAACACCCTCGACACCCATCACGGCGAGGACGACATCGCGCTGCTGATGGCACGTGTACAGGGCCTCCCCGAGGACTCGGTCGGCGACTGGACCCTCCCGCGCGAGCCGCGCAGCGTGGGCCGGGCGCGCGAGTACGCCCGTACCCGGCTCCTCTCCTGGGACCTCGAACCCCTCGTCGACACGACGGAGTTGCTGGTCAGCGAACTCGTCACCAACGCCCTGCGCTACGGCGAGGGCGAGATCCGCCTCCGCCTCCTCCTCGACCGCACCCTGGTCTGCGAGGTCTGGGACGCGGGTCTGGTCCAGCCACGCCGCCGCCGCGCCCGCGACACGGACGAGGGCGGCCGAGGCCTCCAACTCGTCGGCCTCCTCAGCGCGGCCTGGGGCTCCCGCCGCACCCCCCGAGGCAAGACGGTCTGGTTCGAACTCCCCCTCCCGGACGGCGAAATGGGCCTGACGGATCCGGCGGAGGCGTTGTTGAGTCTGTTCTGACTGCTATGCCTCAGGTCGGGAATTCACCGAGCCAGGCACGCTTGAGCAACTCGCCGGGGATGTACTCGGATTCGACCTCGATGGGGAATCCGGCATCGTAGGCGAGGCAGGCGACGGCGAGAGGGCCGAGTGCCAGGTAGCCATCGACCGTCTCTTCGCGTTCCTCTGACGCCGTCCAGAACGATTTATGCAGTTCCAAGGCCTCGAAAAGGGCTTGCCGGAAACCTTCGTGGTCCTTGCGGAGGAAATACTGGAACAGATTGATCGGCTGATAAAGGATCTTGTCCAGCAGTTCCCGGTCGGCGATGCGTACGACTTCCGGTTCGGAAGCCTGGATCGCTGCGATCAGCTTCTCGCCCAATCCCGGGCGTTCCGACCAGTACGTCTGGAGGGCGTCGATCCAGTGATAAACGTAATCGTCGTATTCGACTCCTGACGAGCGCAGGAATCCGACCGGAATCTCGCACAGTTGGGTCATGCGGGTCTGTTCACGGCAGACAACCGCCAACCAGAATGCGGTGAGCCAGTTTCCTGCATTCGTGTAGTACTGCGGACCGGTTGCCGGGACGGTTCGCACCACGTCCGCGATACGGCACTCGATGGCGCCCTCCGTCCGCACCGCGGCGGCGAATGCCGAGGAATACACCTGCATCGCGGTGACGGTGGCTTCCCAGGTGCGGAGATGCGAGGCGTCCGGATCGACCGCCAGGCGGGCGCGGAGGTAGGTTTCCGCGCCTCCCATCGCCCCGTCGAACATGCTGGGCGAGCTTTCCAGGACGGCGATCGTCCGCTCCAGTCCCTCGCCCAAGGTCTGTGCGTACGCCTCGTCATCGGGCCCGGGGCTGCCGTGTCGGATCACCCTCGCTGTCACTGAAATCTCCCGTCACCCGATGTTGAACTGCTGCTTCTCGTAGCCAGCGTACAGACCGCCGTCGACCTTGCCCTTGACGAGAATGTAGTCCACCTTGCCTTCGGCCAGAGCAATCTTCAGATCCGCAGCGAGCCGTGCCTCACTCGGATACTTTCGGCCTCTGCTCTCCATCTTCTGGATAATGTCCATGAAGTATTCCCTTGTGCCCTGCATGGCGGCTCTCTTGCCGTCGAGATAGGGCACGTCCCTCTTGCCCAGCTTGGTGTCGATTGTCGATTTGGCCTCGACGACGACGAACCTTCCGTCCTCGCGGCGCCACAACTGATCGAACTGGTCGTTGCCGTTCGCCGGGCCATGCAGAGTCTCCCGGACCGAGTTCGGGTAGAGCTCTGGAATCACCTGGTGTTCCGCGACCGCTTCGCCGAAGGCCTCGGCGGCCTTGGTCCGTTCGTTCATCGCGGACTTGTACTCGTTGCCGGCTTCGTGGAGCGCCTCGTGCGAGTCGTCCCAACCCCCGATGATTTCCCTGTGGTTCTCGGCGCTCTTCGAATAGTCGATCGAGCTCCTCCGATGCGCTGCGGCCTCATCCAGATGTCGGAGCGTCTCGTCGTTCAGCACCTGATGCCGGCCGCGACTCACTTCGGCACTGTCGATGTACTTTTCGGGGATGGGGGGCGGTGCGTCAGAGGCCGCGGTCTTCACCCCGGTGACGGGATCGACGTGCATCTGAACGGGGGCGTAACCACTCTCGTCCGGGATGTTCGTTCGGAGTCGACGGCCGTCGTCGTAGTAGTACTTTTCGTAGTAACCCGGTTCGTGATTAGCCCGATAGACCTGAATTTCCTTGATCTGCTCGGGGGTCAGCGAATCCTTCGGACCGTAGGGATTGTCGCCGTCCCGCATGAACTCAGGGCGCTCCGGGGCGGCGGTGTGGTGGTCGGGCGTAGTGGCATCGTCGCCCAAGCCGTCCGCGTGGTCGAGGGCGTCGTCGCCCAGGCCTCCCAGGTCGTCCAGGCCGCCGCCCGGAGGGGTTTCCGGGGTGTGGCCGGGGAGGTCGTGGCCGCCGGTGCCCGGGAGATCGTGGCCTGTGCTCGGGCCGGTTTCGGTGGTGTGGCCGCCGGGGGCGTGGTCGCCGGTCGATGTTCCCGGGATCGCGTTGTCCCCGGTGCTCGCCGGTGCGGGGGTGTCGATGCTGTTTCGTGGCATGTTGTCGCCCACGCCTCCGCCCGGGAGGTGGTCCGCGGTGCCGCCGGGGAGATGGTCGCCCGTGTGGGGTGTGGGTGTGTTGTCGGCGGTGCGTCCGATGTCGCCGAGGTGGGTGTCCAGGCTGTTGCCCAGGTTGATGTGTTGTGCCCCGGACTCCGCCGCGTGGGTGCCGGCGCCGACGAGGGCCGGTTCCTTGGCCGGGGTGTCGACCCGGGGGGTGTCCGCACCGGACGCGGGGTTCTCCGGTTGGTCGACGATGTCGCCGGGGCCGTCCTCCGCGGACTTCAGGACGGTGCCGTTCTCGTCGAGGAGGTTGCCGTGGGGGTCGTAGTAGCGGGCCGGGGCGCCCGCGTCCGTGGGGAGTTTGACCGAGCCCTCGGGGATCGCCGGGGTGTGGTCGGGCAGTTTGAAGTTGCCGTCCGGGAGCTTGGTCACGCCCTCCGGGATCGCCGCGCCCTCGGGCAGGTGGATCGTGCCGTCGGGGAGGTGGACCGTCCCCTCGGGGAGCGTGATCGCGTTCTCGGGCAGCTTCGGGATCTCTATGTTCCCCATGCCCTTCAGGGCCTTGCTGATGTCGCCGATCTTCGACAGGCCCGCGCCCGCGCCCTTGGCGATGTACGTCATCGGGTCGATCACGCGACCCGCCTTGCCCGCCACCGACAGCACCTTCGCCACCGCGCCCGCCTTGCC